>NZ_BALY01000020.1 GCF_000615445.1 Lactobacillus hamsteri DSM 5661 = JCM 6256
GAAAAAGAGCCTTAATATCGTTATATCTCAACTCAACTTTAAGTCTTCCCTTTCGACTCTAAACAACATTTTACTGAATAAAACATTCAAATAGACAAAAAATACCAAATCGGTCATTTTTTGAGCCGATTTGGTATTCCATCCGACCAGTTCCCGTTAAAATGAACTTTTTTAACTTACAAAAACTCTGTTAATATTATGTTTTATTGCGGATTAAGAAAATGTTATTATATCTCTACTTAAGAAATGGAAATGATTAAAAAAACGATTATATTGACTAAGTAAAAATACCAATCAATTTTCGAATGACAGAAATAATCTATACACAAGTTAAATACTAAGAAAATAACACAAATGCTAATTCCGATAAGTAAATGTTTCCGAAAATTATAATTTCTATCTCCCTTATATTTTTGCAAGCTAACTAATATGGCTGGAACAATACACAAACTGAAAGCGAAGCTTAGTGCAACTATAGCAATTACCTTCCAGCCTTTAAAAAAGCTCAATGAAAGATCTGCATATATCCATGACAGAAATACAAAAAAAGCTGTTCCTATTGCTACACCAACGGAATACCTTTTTATAAAAGAATGATCATCTAGCACTCTATCATTTTTGGCTATCTTAATCATCCCTTTCTATCCACATCCTAATACACTTTCTACTTTTATTATATATATTTTCCGTCTCAATAAATAAAAAATGCCAAATTGGTCGCTTTTTGGGCCAATTTGGTATTTCTATATGACTTTGATCGTTCCAATTTTATCAACAATCATTTTAATCGTATTCCTATATGAACGTGAATAATAAACCTCTTCATCATTCGGAAACTTTATTTTCTTAGTAGAAAAATCCACAGCAGATATATTATCCGGATTGACCAATGCCGACTGCGATATTCTTATTAAAAAATCATTTTCTTCATCAAGATTGCTAATTGAATTCTTAAATTCACTTTCGCCCGTTGCCGTTACCAAACGCACTTTATGATGATTGATACTGCTTTCAATAAAGTAAATTTCGGCCTGATCAATCTTTTGAATTCGGCGTCCTATCTTATAAGTAAAAGTTTTCCCAGCTAATTTCTGTTCTTTATACAAATTGTCGAAGGCAGCTCGCAAAGTTTCCTGCAAACGAGCAATTATCTTTTCTCGCTCCTGCGACTTATTAATATAATCAATCGCACCGATACGGCGCCGATAAGTTAGGGGCGCGTATTTATCATAGGCTGTTACAAAAATGATCTGCGCATTAGCATCCTGCTTTTTAATATATTCCGCTAAATCAACCCCATTTTTAGCTTCTGAATTTTGACTTAATTCAATATCTAAAAAGTAAATGCCGTTTTGCAGATTATTGCTTGTAATATATCTCGCAGCTTGCTCAAATGAATTTGCGACCAAGACGACTGAAGAATCAATATTATTATAATTTGAATTATCATCCATTATATTCTGCACTGCTACATTAATGCTTCGTGCTAGGCTTTGAGCTAATGTATTATCATCATCACAAATAACTATTGGATATTTCAAATTATTCATCATCCTCCGAATCTATTGTCATATAGAAGTCAAACCATCCATCTCTAATATTGTAAGAAATTGACATATCAGGATACTTGTTTTCAATTGTTTTTATATTCGCTAAGCCAAATCCTTGGTGATTTTTCTTAGTAGTATAGCCTTGTTCTTGGATCTTTTTGATTGAAAGTTTTGAAGCACGCAGTTTATTGCAAATCTCATATTCGATTTCACCAGTTTCATCTGAATAAAACATAATCTGAACTTCGGGAGTTTCCCCTTTTTCTTGCATACTCTTGCTTTCTTCAATAGCGTTATCACAAGTAATACCAATAATTCTTACCAAATCAAGTTCATCAACGCCCTCAGGAAGCTGAGATATATCTTGCCTGCATTCAAGATTATAGGGTATTTTTTGATCATACAATTCCGTCAGCTTAGAAATAATAATACTCTTCAAAGATTTGATATGAATATGATTGATATCTTTGTACTTTAATAAAGCTTGGGAATCTAAATTTGATTGCGTATATTTATCCAGTTTATCAATTACTTCTTGAACTTTTCCCTCTTGCGCACTAATTTTCAAAGAATTAAACATATTGCGATAGTCATGTCTAAATGCTCTAAGTTCATCTTCACTTTTTTCCAAATAACTGGCATATTCTTCAAGCTGCTTCTGTTGCTGGCGTTTTAACATCGTCTGTTCAATTTTACGATGCTCTTCTTGAGAATGAACAATAAGGATGTAAATCACAACGCTAAAAATCATTTGCGCAATTAACATGCAGATAAAACCCAATGTTGAAGGAGTAATTTCATCCATAAATTCATCTATTAAATTTAAGATCAACAATGAAACATATAAATAGAAGAAAATACTCCAGAAGATTTTTCTATTTTGATCACATAGATAGCGATAAAATACGTTTTTATATCTATTAACCAGAAGAAAGGCAATAATGTAATATGCAATAACTGTTTCAATTTCGAGCCTAAGTCCAGAATGACTAGCTACTGAATTAGTAATTACTAAGTAGCTGACTTGCCAGATATAGTCCACAAATACGGCTATAAATATTGAACCTGTTACAATGATTTTGTCTTTTTTTCTATAAAATAATAAAAATAGCAGAATCTCAACAATCGAAGTTAATTCCGCAAAAACCCCGCCCCAACTTCTAAGGATGAAAAGAAAGATAAAGGAACAGGTAAGAAAAAGATAATCCTTTATTCCCTGAACTTTTATTCTAGAAATTTTATAAAAAGAAAGAAAATCAAAAAGTACTGAAAGAACTGCGATAGTTACTGATTCAGTAATTAATAATATACGTATACTTAACATCTCTATATAAAATACTCTCTGTCAACGCTAACACTATATATTCATCTACTATAGTCAATTTTATAATATATTCGGGGAAGGATTGCAAGAATAAAAAGCAGGGTCTCCAAATTGAAGACTCTGCTTTTACTTAGGCAAATATCGATTTTTCAACAAAAAATGTCGCAATAACTGATTAAATCGATCCGGAATTTCGGCCATTATATCATGACCACAATTCTCTAAAACGACGCTTTCTATATTAGAATTGTTTTCTGCCATCCATCGCGCAAAATCCGAATTATAATATGGACTTTGACTTGCAGCAATCACGATTAACTTAGTTGAAATATTTTTAACTGTATCACGCCAATCGAGTCGTGAATGTTCTTGTAACAAATCCATATTCTCCTTACGACTAAAAGGGTAATCTGTTTTCACTTTACTCAAATTATTTAAAACTTCACCATCGATCCCATGCAATGTCTCACGTACCTGTGGAGTTCTTAAAGTTTCTGGCAAATAATTTTCTGGCGTGTAATTCATAAAACCATACGGCCAATCCGCAGTATTGAGCATATAAGGACTTTGATCAACTACAATACTCAATTTTATTAACTCTGGCTTAGTTTTATACAAATCATAAAGAATACTGCCGCCCATTGAATGACCAATAAAAACAGCGGAATTAATATTCAAGTAGTGCAAAAGTTCAATTAAATCATCAGTCAATCTCTGCAAAGTATGACCTTTTTCTGTTCGCTCACTCTTGCCCATATTGCGATGATCATAAGTAAGAACCTGATAACCCATCTTCAACAAATAATTTACTTGATCCGTCCAAATTTCTTGATAACCACCGAAACCAGCAATCAATACAATCGGCTTGCCTGAGCCTTGCAAATTATAATTTATATTCACCATATCGCTAGTTTTAAACATACTCATTCTATTTTTCCTTTAAAAAAGGCCCACGGATCTCTGCTTAAAATTGGTCCTGAAGCTGTTTTTACCAAAATTTGCCGATCACGATTTTGAGCATATTCTTCCAGTGAAAATCCTTTTTCACCATTTACCACTTGAAGATCAGCATGTGTTCCAAATTTATTCAGCTTTTCCAATAATTCATTAGCTTCGCTGTGACTCAGCTTACGCGTAGCCAACATGATCAAATCAAGATCACTACTATGTTCAGAAGTATGTTTTACCATTTTTACGCCTGTTGCCATTTCATATGCAAGCGAGCCACTTATTCCCCAATCATAACCTTCAAGGATAGGCACAATTTTTTCTAATGCTTGAAAAGCAGGCAATTTTTGTCTATCTAAAGGTAAATTCTGCCATGATCTATTCTTTATAAAATAACTCGGATGATAGACTTTTTTTACATTAGAAAATTTTAAAAAGCCTGCCAATCTTTGATTTCTTTCATATCCTCTTAAACCAACAGGAATTAATCCATCTTTGATATTGCCCCGTCTAACTACGCCAATTTTTGCCTTAGACAAAGAATCCTTTGCCCATTCAGGTAAAGGATTCTCTTCAGAGATTAAGTCTTGATCATTAGCAAAAGTTAAGAGATCATGAGGCCAAATCTTTATTTGTTCCATTGTTCAAATACCATTTTACGCATTTCATTAGTTGCTTTACGTCCACTTTCAACAGCAATTGGAGTTTCATATCTAAAGTGCAAATCTGTTGGCTTGCCCTTAGTGCTTTCAATTGCCTCATCAATAAGCTTTTGAATTTCATTCACTGCATCATCATTAGCATCCCATGATGAAACGTCATGAACCAACTTATACAAAGCACCTAATTTTTCATAATTGAAAATATCATAAGCCATTGCAGGAACATGCTTAGTAGCTTCTTCAAGTTCCGCAATCGTTCTTTGCGTAATACGAGCTGCGGAAGCTTTAGACATAGCTTGGATAGTAATCGACTTATCGGCTAAAGCAATTATACGGTTAGATTGCAAACCATGTGCCAAGAAACCACCTGATACGGCATCCCCAGGAATAAAGTCAATTACTGGATGTCCAGCTTGACGAGCCTTAGCATAAGCAGCTGCCGCAGAAGCTAAACTAATATGGATTCCAATTAATTCTTCCTTGTAACCATAAGCTTGACTTGGAACATCAACAACTAGCACGATTGGACGTTTAACTTCTTTATCTTTGTCTTCCTCAATAATTTGGTTAACAATCTTAGAAACGACAAACCCTTCTTGAAGTCCAACCTCACCATGACGAACGCGTGGAAATTTATTATTTTCATCTGGAACAATTGCAATATATTCTTTACCATCTTTTTCAGCATGAAGAACAGTTGGATACTCAGACTTAGCATTCTCAATTCCAGTTAACTTTTCAAACCATAAACGGCCTCTACTCTTAGTACCCGGCTTGTCACTAGAAACCGCTTCAGGAACTTGATGTTCTTCAGTCTTGTTTTCAGCATAAAGCTTGCGATATTCTTCAGTATTCAATGGCTTATCAAAATCGATATGGTCAAGCAATGATAAATAGAAATCAGCTTTTTCAGTTCTATGAGCATCTTTCTTTTCATCAATAGCCTTACTAATAGCTTCTTTAATTGCTTTTATATCGTCATTGACTACTTCATCAGCAATACCTGTTGCTACTCTTTGACGAGTTCCTAATGTATCCCAAATTAAATCCTTATCGCTAGAATCAAATTCACGAACACCAGCTTCTTGTTCAATAACTTCTGGACCATTTAAGGCAATTCTAGCTTTCTTTGTAGTAATTAAATATGAAAGAATTGCACTGGTTATTGACATACCGCCAAAACTGCCTACGCGACCAGGAACTAAACCGATTACTGGAACGTATTTCTTCAAAGCAATGACAACATTTTGGATTTCTGAAATCGAAAGCAAACCATAGTTGGCTTCCTGAAGACGAACACCACCTGTATCCAAGATAATGATAGGATACTCTTTAATGCCTTTCTTGTTATCTTCTAAAGTCTTTTCCAATGCGGCTACAATTTTGGCGCCTGAAACTTCACCAATACCTCCACCTTGGAACTTTCCTTCAATAGAAATAACGACAACATTTTTGCCGTCAAGCTTGCCTTTAAGCAAAATTATTCCATCATCACTTTCAGGAACAATCTTTTGGGGCTCAAGGTGTGGAGAAATCATGTCATATTCAGGACCAACTAATTCTCTGCCTGTTCCTTCGTCAACCAAAGCAAAAGCACGTTGACGACCTTTCAATTCAACAAAACTATTCTTCATCGTTTAATGCCTCCATTGCTTGAGTCAAACGTAAGTTAACAACACCTGGCGTTGCACCAAAATCATGAATAATAAATTTACCTTTTAATGAATATCTATCAAAGAAACGATTAAGAACATTCTTCCAAACTTCCTTAAAACCATCGCTGCCTGTTACGATATCCACCGTTGTTTCGTCAGCGGGATAAAGCAAAACTTCCAAATCACCGGAAGCCACAACGCCAACGTGAACAAACTTCTCAATTGTCTTTGTATTTTGATAAGTAAAATGAAGTTTTTCCATAATAATTGTTCCTTCCTATTAAGACCATGATCTGAATTTTGCAGGTGGATTGTATAAACCATGTGACCATTCAACAATATCATCCATAGTTTGAGCAGCTAAAAGTGAACGCTTGGCATTTTGACGGCGAACGCCTAAATCCTCTGGCAAAGCAACAATTCCTTTTTCACGAAGCTTCTTAACTTCCTTAGGATCTGAACGTAAACCGACAGGAGTTACACCAGCAATTGCCTCAATAGCAGCTTTTCTTTCTTCCATACTGTCAGTCTTGTAAAGGTAAGCAATACCTTCTTCAGTAACGATATGAGTTGTATCTTCGCTGTAAATCATAATTGGGACATTAGCAAGTTTTGCTTCTTTTCTTACTTCTTCAGCATCCAAATGATCAACAAAGACAGGCTTCTTATTTGAGCCAAAAGTTTGAACCATTTGCACAACTAGTTTTTGCCCCTTAGCAAGTGGATCATCGTCCGGCTTTAAACTTTGCCATGCTGGAGTTGAGTGACGACGTCCGGTTGGGTTTGAGCCCATATTTGGCGCACCGCCGAATCCAGATAAACGACCATGAGTAACAGTTGAAGAATTGCCCCATTGATCAATTTGCAAAGTAGAGCCAACAAACATATCACAAGCATATTGACCAGCAACTTGACCTAAAGCACGGTTTGAACGCATCGTACCATCTTTACCAACAAAGAAAATGTCAGGACGAGCAGCAATATATTTTTCCATACCAACTTCGCCACCAAATGAGTGAATTGAGTCAACCCAACCACTTTCAATAGCAGGAATTAAAGTTGGGGTTGGATTTAATTCCCAATTACGGCAAATCTTGCCCTTTAATCCAAGTTGTTCACCATAAGTTGGTAAAAGAAGTTCAATAGCAGAAGTATTAAAACCAACTCCATGATTCAAAGTTTGAACATGATGCTTTTCATAAATTCCGCGAATAGCCATCATCCCCATCAAAATTTGCAATTCAGTAATGGCTTGTGGATCACGAGTAAACAAAGGTTCCAATTGATATGGCTTATCAGCAGGAATAACAACGTCCACCCAACCGCTAGGAATATCTATTCTTGGCAATTTATCGACAACTTCGTTAGCCTGAACAATAACGATTCCATCATGAAAAGCTGCAGCTTCAACGATAGTTGGCGTTTCTTCGGTGTTAAATCCTGTATATAGATTACCCTCACGGTCAACTTTATCAGCAGCAACTAAGACAACATTTGGAATTAAGTCAATAAATAAGCGTCCAAACAATTCTAAGTAAGTATGAATGTCGCCCACTTTCATAGTGCCGTCGGCAATCATTTGAGAAACACGCGTACTTTGTGGTCCAGCAAATGAAAAGTCCATCTTGGAGGCAACACCTAAATCGAAAATGTCCAAATGTTCTGGACGAGAAATACTTGACATAATCATGTGTAAATCATGAACTTTTTCTGGATCTACCTTGGTTAAAGCAGCAGATAAGAAGGAAGCCTGTTTTTGGTTATCTCCTTCAAGAACAACCTTATCTCCTGGCTTAATCAAAGTTTCCAAAACTTTAACAACATCTTTTGTTTTAGCAAATTTACCATCAAGTAATGATAAAGCACTGCTTAAACGTGCATTTTTAGCATCACGATGGGAATGCCAATTTCTTTCAGTCATTGTATTTTCCTTTCCATTTATTCAATAAATAATCAGCATCGTCAACTGACATATTTTGTAACGTAATAATTGATAATTGATCTGTTTTAGCTTTAAGAAGCTTGCTAAAAGCGGTCCCTGGCGCAAATTCAATGCTTACCTGAGGTTGATATTCTAATGCAACATTGATCATGGTTTCCCAGAAAACCGGATGAATAAGATTATTAGCTAAATCGTAACTTATATCATTAACATCTTTTACGGGATGACCGTTATTGTTTGCCAAATAAATACACTGAGGTTGATGCAAAGCAATTGGACCAACTTCTTTTTCTAATCTAGCGGCCACCTTTTGCATTAAAGGTGAATGCGAAGGATTAGGAACACGAAGCAATTGGACCTTTGAAGCCCCATTTTCTTTAGCTAATTGCAAAGATTCTTTAATTGCGGAAATTTTCCCGGATAAAGTATTTTGTAATTCAGAGTTTTGATTTGATAAATAAACTGGTTCATCTTTGCTATGAACTTTAGCAACTATATCTGCAACTTCACTACGAGATAAACCTACAACTACGCCCATGCCGTAACCTGAAGGATAAGAATTCTGCATCAATTTAGCTCTTAAAGATACTAATTTAAAAACATCTTCTTTATCAATTACATCAGCGGCATAAGCTGCACCGAAAACTCCTAGTGAATGACCAGCTACTAAATCCGGCTTCCAACCTTTGCACTTTAACTTATCGATTTGATCAACTTGTAAAAGCAGAATACTTAATTGAATTTGCTGCGAATCTTGGTAGCCTTCTTCACTATCGAGAAGCTTAACGTTCGTCCAACTTTCAACTTGCTTTTTTAAATCGGAATCAACTTCTTCCAGCATTCCCGAGTGTTGCCCACCTTGTCCGGGAAATAACCATAAACATTTCACGATATCACCTCTTTGGATCTCACAAAAATAGTTTAACGCGATTTGATAACCATTTATAATAGATAATAGGAATTATAGTTAACCAAATGGTTATTAATGGAGAACAAAAATGAATTTAACCGGATTAAAATATTTTGTTAGTGTTGCTAGTCTAGGTTCCGTTACTGAAGCCGCAAAAGCTGCATATGTTAGTGAATCAGCTATTAGTAAAACTATTAAACAATTAGAAAATGAAATCGGAGTACAATTATTTGATCGTCAAGGTCGTACAATTAAATTGAATAAGCAGGGCAAGATTTTTTACTCTTATGTTTCTGATAGTCTAAAGCTTTTAAATAGTGGAATTACCGCAGTTCAAAGCGACAAAAATTTAGCTAATGAACAAATCAACGTCCTTTTCACAGTTGGATCGCCACTTATTTCATCAATCGCTCTAAAAATGCAAGATATATTGCCCAACGTCAGTTTAAATATTCGACAAAAAACCACTTTTGCAAAAGACTTTAAACAGTTTGATTTTATTATCTCTTCGAAAAAGATTGATCATTTTACAGCAATTCCACTTTTAAAAGAAGAATTATTAATCGGCTGGAAAAAGAATTTTTTGCATACTAAACATTTTTTGCAGGCACAAGATTTAGAAAAATATACTTTTGTAGGTGAAAGCGATGAAACTGAATTACAAACGTTAGTTAATAATTTTCTTTTGCAAAACAATATTAAATTAAATTTCAAATACCAATCTGATGAACCAGCCACCGTGCGTCAAATGATTGTCGCCGGGCTAGGTGCTGGTTTTATTCCTAAAGTCACTTGGGGCCGCAATTTCGCCAATTACGACTTAATTGATACCGCGCGCATCGTTCCTACCCCACCTTATCGAACGATTTATCTTAATACGCCACACAAAAAATTAAATGATAACCAGCGACTCTTCAGCAACGAAATTGCTAACGTCTTTGTTCAAGCGCAAAAAAATAATTAATTGCATCTTGCCTTTTTTCAAAAAAGTATTTATATTGAAGCTAAACTTCTTAGGGATCTCACGTGTCTACTAAGAAAGGACTTAATTATTATGGAAAAATATCCATATCCAACTTACAAAACCGCTGATATTGGCGATTATCTCAAGGTTTTCGCTTGTACGGCAGTTATGTCGCAGCCAATCATGGCAATGATCATGAATGTGGGACAACCGGCCCAAACACAGGATATCTTTGGTATTTTTTACAACCTGGTCAAATATACGGCACCGGCCTTTATTTTTGGTATCTTGTACACTACGATCCGAAGCAATGATTTGAAAGGCAATTTCTCTTATAAAAATCATATGCGGGCCAATTGGTCAAATCTTTTCGTACCTACAATCTGGTGGACGCTGATTTATCTATTGGGGATGCCATGGCTTCAGCAAGTAAATAAATTTAATAGCTTTGGCTCCTTCTGCTGGCATTTTATCAATGGTAATGCAGCGCCTCATTTATGGTATAACACGATGATGCTTCAATTCATTATTCTTATGCCACTTTTTTGGGCACTCAGCCGTTTCGTTGATCAAAACGCTAAACGTGGTATTGCTGTCGCAGTCATTACTTTTGTGCTTTATTTTGCATGGCTATGGTTCTACGACTATTATGTTTTTCATGGCGTTCACGAAAAGGATTGGTATCTGCTCGACCGCGTATTCATTTCATTTTTTATTTATGGCGTTTACGGCGTACTTGCTTGGAAATTTAGAGATTCTGTTAATCAATTTTTGAAAAAATATTGGTGGATGGTTGCCCTCATCTTTCTTGCTTGTTTCATTTGGACAAATATCGAACTTCGTCAGTTCGGCCATCCTGTTAACTTCAATAACGCGCCATATTACAAGCCTTCAATGACTTTATATTGTTTAGCCGTTATTGCGCTAATCGCCAGTTTTTGTCTTTATCAAATAAGAAAGAATTCTGAGCAAAGTTTATCCGCGTTTCATTTTTTGGCTACTTATGCTTATCGGGCATATCTTTCCAATGTCTTTTGGAATCAATTAATTTGGCGCGGGCTCAACATGCAATATCATGCTAGTTATCATCCATTTTTAACCTTCTTTGGCACCTGGATTTTAACGTGGATTCTATCGTTTACCTCCGCATATTTCCTTCATGTTTGGTGGACGAAAATTAAAACAAGATTTGGATTATTTGGTTATTAAAAATAATAAGCTGGTCAAACCTTCTTCGGATTTGACCGGCTTTTTTTGCGGACGAAATTAATATTTTGCTGTATTTTCATTGTGTTTTTATTTTATATATTGTTAATCAAAATGGAATATATGAATATAATTTCATACATATCTTTTTAACTTATTATACATTTTTATATTTTTATGCTTATAATTAATACAGATAGAGAGTAGATGTATTTCGCTAAAATTTGATTTGAAAAAGATTAAAAATCGTTGCCTTAGTTGCAGATTTGCATAGCGTTCATAAACTGGTATACTAGTATCGTAATATAGTAATATACTAATAGTGAAAGGATATTCTCTTGACAAAAAATTTAACAGATCAGGCGTATAAACAAATATTAACTAAAATTATTGATCTTGATTACTACCCTGGTCAAAAAATTTCAGAAAAAAATATTGAAAAAGATTTAAACATAGGCCGTACTCCTGTACGTGAAGCACTTTTACGTTTAAAAGAACAAGGTTTGATTAATACCATTCCAAAATCCGGTACTTACGTCTCATTAATTGAAATGGATCGTGTAAGTGATGCACTTAATGTACGTCGAACCTTGGAACTATCAATTATGCAAGAAGCAAGCAATACTACGTTTTCAGATGATGAAGTTACTCGTATGAAAACTTTGCTTAAAGAAGAAAACGAAGCAATTGCGGAAGATAATGTTTCAAAATTCTTTGACCTTTATGATGAATATCATAAGTTTTTCTATATTAACACTAAGCACATGATGATCTGGAATTGGCTTCAAAATGTCAATATTTATTTCTATCGTATTGTTGTTTTATGCTTAAGATCTGACCAAGTTACTTGGAAACAAATTGTTGAATATGATAAAAAAATCTTAGACGCTGTTATGATGCAAAATAGCGAAAAGGTAGCTGAATACTTAAAGCAAGAATTGTTGCTAAGTCCTGAACGCAAAGAAGGATTAATTGATACCTATTCTAAATATTTTGACTTGTAAAATAATGTCTTGATTAATCATCCCTAGCCTATATAGTTAGGATGATTTTTTATTTAAGCAATTAAAATAGTTAAGCAAATTATTTACTTTCATAGTTTTTTCAAATTTTATTGTTAAACTCAGAATATCTAAAATAAGGGAGTTTTTTGATGACAATTTGGATAGTTATTGGAGCTATTTTTGTTGGTTTAATTACAGGAACGGTAACAAGCCTAATTGGCGCAAGCGGCGTTAGTGTGGTGGTCCCTGCCCTAACGCTTTTCTTTGGTTTAAATCCGCATATATCTATCGGAACAAGTTTGTTAGTTGACGTCATTACCAGTCTTGTTGTGGCAATTTCATATTTCCGGCATGGTAATGTTCGGTTAAAAGAAAGTCTTTGGATTACGGTTGGTTCGATTCTAGGATCACAACTTGGCAGTCATTGGGCAGGAATTATTTCCGATCAAGTCTTAAACAGCATATTCGCAATTGTGTTGATCCTATCAGGAATTGCCACCTTGCGTCGAAAAGAAAATTCATTTGATTCTTCCAAAGGCGTTCACTTTAAAAATGTATATTGGCAAACTTTAGCTCTTTTGCTTATAGGATTTATTATCGGTATCATCAGTGGTTTAGTTGGTGCTGGTGGTGGCGTGATGGTCCTCCTAACAATCATCTTTATCTTGCATTATCCAATGCATGAAGCAGTTGGTACGTCAACAGTAATTATGGCAATTACCGCTCTTTCCTCATTAGTAGGCTATACCCGTCAAGGCAACGTTGACTGGAAAATTGGCTTAATGATTACAATTGGTGCCTTAGTAGCTGGAATTATTGGTTCTAAGTTTGCAAATGAAGTTAGTGAAAAGAAACTAAATAAAATTGTGGCTATTATTTTCATTCTGCTTGGTATTTTAATGATTGCTATGAAATTTATGCATTAGTAATTTATTAGCTATTTTAATGGGCTAAAAATCTACATAATTCCACTTTACTTGTATCGAGCTAGTGATATACTAGATTGCGTAACGTTATGATATAGATAAAGTAACGGTTATACATACGTATATTTTAGTCTTCAAAAAAAGAGATCTTCTTCGGAAGGTCTCTTTTTTACTTTATTCTTCTTGATATTTAAGTTTAAAATAGCCACGCAAATCACTTACAAATTCAAACGCAATTACCATAAATACAGTTTTAATCCACGAATGAGATAGGATATACAAAATAAATATTCCACCAATTACCAAAGCAGCTATGAAAATTATGCCGGCAATTGTCATCCCTATTCCGAATTCATTAACGATTTCTTTGAAGGTAGTTGAATCTTCGGCGGCTTCTTCAAGCTCACGATATTTTGCCTTGCTCATCATAATCCAGCCGGAAAAGAAAAAAGTGAAAATACCAGCAATCAAGAGAAGCGAGCCGATTATAAAAAGCGGTAAATTCGTGAATTTACCAAAAGATAAAATTCCGCCGATCAACATCGCACTTTCTGCAACAATATATCGCAAGCTCTTTTTCTTTTTAAAATTTATAAGTTCTTCACTATTTACATTCATTTCTATCCCTCATCGTTTGTTTGGCTCTATTATAGCGTAGATTTTCGAGGAAAAATAGAGAAAAAAACAGCACCCAAGCCCCAGTTGGGCAATGAAGTACTGACCTGTTATATTTATTTTCTAAAATTATATACTATCGGTTTAAAAAATGCCATAAGTTTGTTTTACAAAAGTCCATGTAATTCTAGCCAAACTGATGGGATAGGTTTACCGTATTTTTGTTCATTATTCCATAAATCGTAGAAATAATCTCTACCTTCGTGATAATAAAGTTCTGGCTCTAATGCTAATCCTTTTAGATAAGTTTTTGAATTTAAAAATGAATTAGTTGCTTCCTCAAATGTCATATTAGGATTATTTTCTAAAATTAATTTTATAGTTGTAGCTATTGTATTAGCTATATACTGCTTATTCTCTGTTTCTTTAGATTTCAACAATTTCTTCACCTTCATAACTTAATAATTCTAGTGCACGTTCAGTCTTAAATGCATATTGATCAGTCAATTTAGTGACACGTAATCTTTTAATCGCAATATTCCAATTTATCCTTTTTTTACTATATTCCATTAAAACATTATCTGGATTAGCATCTGCTACAGGACCACAGATTATATCAAATTTTGTCTCTATACTTTCTAGAAGACGATTTTCTGTTACAAAATTTAACCAGTTTATATCTGGTGTAGAATATTTTTTTACATTTAAAGAATTAAAACTTCTTTTACCAATATTATATATATTTATAACAGGTTTTGCATTTTTAAAATACGGTTCAAAAACTTTTCGTTTTACAACTTTAATAGCCCATTCTCTTGCTTGATTTTTATCACTAGTTAAATAAAAACCATCACCAAAATCATGAGCCGTTTGAAATTTTAATAATTTTGGATTTCTTACGACTGTATAGCTACCATGATATAACAACATATTTTTCTCCTACTTATTAATATTTACTTCTTCATTAATAAGTACGCAAAAAATACGAAATTTACCGAAAAAAGTTTAAAAAAATAGAATCATCTATCCCTAGACGATTCTACTTAAAATTTTTGTTTTCCAAACATTAGAAAGCATAACCACATCCTTATTCTATTCTCTTTTTTGAACTATGTATATATATACGGCTTATTTTTGCTAATTTTCTTAATAAGCTCTTTAATGATAGAATATTGATATATTAAGATTTCGAGGAAACATATGAAAATTTCAAAAAGACTAATCAAAATTATTGGATCAATCACTATCTGCGCCGGTAGCATGTTCATGCTTTCCGGTTGTGGGGATGTACAAAACTTTGCCCTCAACATGCGCCAATCTACCTTCGGCTTACCACTGACGATTGCCACCTACGATTTTGAAGGTCAAAAAATTGACCAAATCAAAACCAACAAGGCTTACATTCATACAGATGACAATATGAGTCAAAAGAGCTCCAATGGTGACGAACAAAGCAGCGTAATCGACATCGACTATGGCAAAAATCGCAGTATTCATGTTGGCTCAACCCTTCTAGCATGGGAAGGTATTAAAAACTATACTGATATTTACAACCATAACCATGTTAACGTGAATACAAAGAATGAAAACGATAAGTCGATTCCGTTCGTTAACCGTTTCTACAATAATTTCAAAAACTCTTGGGGCGGGAACGGCACAGTTGTCTTCATCAAATCACACAGCGGTGCGCCTATCGGAGCATTTTACGGCAAACATGTTTCAATTCATAAAACAAAGGTTAAGAATGCCACTGATTTTGTAATCGATGGACACAGATTATTCTGTTACCGTTGCGATTACACGACCTACCCCGTTCATGTTTTGAAATCTATGGCACAAAATCAAAAGGTGGATACTCATAAGAGTGCGCCAAAGGTTTCTACAAAATAATTATTTCAATAAAAAATCCTCTCTAACTCTTGGTTTAGAGGGGATTTTTATATATTAATAAACTTAAATTCCAACGCTATCTTTAGCTACTTGGTCAACTTCTTCGTTGTATTTCACACCTTTGTGAGCTGGAATTTTCACGAAATTGATCTCAATTTGCTGCTTTCTAGCTTGAATGTATTCCTTGTAATCTTTAGTAATTTTTTGGTTGGCTTGCCAGGTTTCGGTAGGCCAAGCAGAAACACCAAGATAATCGTGATAAATCGTTACTTTCTTATAACCGTTGTCAATTGCCCAGTCAACAGCATGCTTGGCTGCTTCAAGTTCACCGATAACATTGCGATCCTTGGTTAATTCGGCATCGGTGATCGGACCGTTCTTATGAATCTTCTTAATTTCGCCATCTTCCTTGAAGAAAATCACATTTCCCCAGCCGGAAATTTCCGTACGCTTGTTGAAACTGCCATCAGTGAAGACGATTACGCTTGAATCATCCATGGCATTGATTGCTTCATCAGCTTTCTTGTTGATTTCGGCGATACTTTCATTTTTAGTAAAGGCCTTAGCAGATTTGGCGGCACCATTTTCAAAATAATTTTGCGCTTCTTCGCGGTCGGTGAAGCTCTTGTATTCAGCATTAGGATAGCCGCTGACCAACTTTTGCACTTCGCTCCAAGGCTTGGTGAAAATGCCTTCTTCTCTACCCTTGCGCACAACGTAATACTTTTTCTTAGCCATTATATTACCTGATTTCTATGGAAAATTTGTCTAATAAACATTTTACTCGAATTGCGATAATTAAAAAAGCACCCCAGCTTGAGGGATGCTTCTTCGTGTTCTGAGTATTGTATCAGAAAAGGATTCGCCTAATTAGATTTTAGCACGATTATTTCTGAAATATTTTTCTAAAAAATTAACTTTTTTGCGTTTGCAATGCATATTATAGTATGTATAATATTAAATAATGAAAGGAGGTAAAATATGCCAATCAAACCTGAAAAGATGATTAAATACCTTAAACAAATGGGTTTTGTTGAAGTGTCAAGACATATACATAAAGGTACTAGTCATATCTATTTTAAGAATTTTAAAACTGGTTTATCAACCGAAGTTCCTATGCATAAAGGCAAAGAACTTCGAAAAGGTACTCAAAATAAAATTCTAAAAGAAGCAGGCTTGAAGCACGTCTTCAAATAGACGCGCTTTTGGCGTATTTATTTATCATGAAAAAAACCACTTTTTATCCTATTATCATCGAAGAATGTAATGATGAAGACGGTCACTATTATGTAGCAACCTCACCAAATATTAAGGGAATGGTTACAGATGGAGAAACTTTTGAAGAAACGGCTCACAATGCTGAAGATGCCATTGAAACTGTTATCGACGGTGACCAAAAAATCCCTAAACCAGAAGATCCATCTAATTGGGAATTAAGTGACAGTCAACATGTTGTTTATATTCCTGTTGATCTAACAAACTATTTGAAAAAACATAGTAAGATGGTTAGAAAAAGTATCACTGTACCAGAATATTTAGCTGACTGGGCAAAAGAAAACAAAATAAACGTCTCACGTGTCGCTTCCGATGCATTAAGAGGTCTACAAGAAAAAGAATAAAAGAAAAAATACTTAGTTCTCTTACAAACTAAGTATTTTTTCCTACATCATCGGAGTATTAGTAACAGTTACTGACTTAACGTTCGACCATGGGCCAACTAAATTACTGTGAAGTCCGCGGACCTTAACTTCATAAATCTTGCCTTTTACAAAATAAAGCGGATCAGTTTTGCGTTGTTGGCTTTTAGATTTTTAGTTATAGAGATTTAGTAACAATATATAAAGATCATATTTACATAATAAAAAAATATTTCGCATTAATCGAAATATTTATTTTTATACAATTGTTGTGCACTATCAATCTTGGCTGGCATTTTCTTAACGATATCCGTATGCATTCGCAACTCTTTCAATTCATTGCCCATTCGAATTGCTTTTCTTCTACCTAAAAGCTCCTTTTGATTTAATTCTTCAATTTTATGAACATAATCACGACACTGACGGTCATAAATCACCGCTAACGAGGCATAATAATTTTTCAAAATCACGACCAATTTATCAGCAAGCTTAAGCATGCACTCAGCATCTTTTTTCATGTTAAGAAAATCTTCGTAGCTTTTAGACGGGTTTTCAGGATGTTCACGATGTCGTTTTATCGCCTTGTTGCCCCATTCAATATTTCGAAGATAATTGCTGTACATAAATTCGACGCCTTCGTCAGCCATCATGCGCATTCCCAGTGAGCCTTCCAATAAGCAGTTGCCGTATTCATCAAAGTATAAAGTATCATCGGCACCTTTTACCACAAGCTTCTTGCTATGTAAGTTAGGCTCAGGAGCGCGAGCAGCCTTTTCTTCACTTTTCTTGATCACCTTGCGAATCCGCTTCAGAAGATCAGCATTGTACACATCGAAAATCTCACCAATGCTTGCATTCTCACCTACCCTGCCTAATTCCTTTAGGTATTGGCCAGCCTGCAAAATACGCTGCTTTTTGTCTTCTTCATCCTTGGCTTCACTTAAATGAAACATGATGTGGTCAACTTTTTCTCTCTTATCAAGCTCATCTTGACTCAGAACTTTATCCATGGGCAATCGCTTCTTTCTATCCTCACTTGCAAAACGGCTTTTATTATAGCACTTTCCATGGAATAAAAAAGAAGCTATCTATAAAGGCAGCTTCTTTGTTTCCACATGCGTGGAGAATACATCACAGCGTCATAAAGATGCAATTAATCAATAGGATCACCTCCACACACGTGGAGAATACCGTTTTGCGGTCTGAAGCTAAATAAATCGATAAGGATCACCTCCACATGCGTGGAGAATACGTAGCGCCATCCTTGAGGATCCCCCTAATTTGGGATCACCTCCACATGCGTGGAGAATACGATCTGCGTTATTTTAGATCGTGACAATGATAAGGATCACCTCCACATGCGTGGAGAATACTTAATCATTTTCGCTTATACAGTATTTTATAAAGGATCACCTCCACATGCGTGGAGAATACACTTAAAACAAAGAAATATTGAATTGCAACAAAGGATCACCTCCACATGCGTGGAGAATACCAGATTTATTCCGCCAATTACTATTAATGATAAGGATCACCTCCACATGCGTGGAGAATACTATATTGGAACAATTTCTGTAAAAAACCACCGAGGATCACCTCCACATGCGTGGAGAATACTGAAGGCACTAGAAGTCGTGTCAGTTCTTCAGGGGATCACCTCCACATGCGTGGAGAATACCTGGCTATCTGGTGAAACTGGCGATACATACGAGGATCACCTCCACATGCGTGGAGAATACCCACCGAGTCAGCAAACAAGGCTTTAGGTTTCAGGATCACCTCCACATGCGTGGAGAATACCAATATCGTTTGCATTCGTGAGAATCAGCAGTAGGATCACCTCCACATGCGTGGAGAATACCTAGTGGCTCAAAAGAAGCTCAAATGAAAGACGGGATCACCTCCACATGCGTGGAGAATACTAGATCTCCATCGTATGTTTCATTTGAAGTCAAGGATCACCTCCACATGCGTGGAGAATACTTATCTAATGTTTGGTCTTCATATAGCATTACAGGATCACCTCCACATGCGTGGAGAATACAACCAATGATTCTAAAGTTTCGTGGTCTGCTTAGGATCACCTCCACATGCGTGGAGAATACTTTTTACCTCCCTCATTGACTTCACTTAGTATAGGATCACCTCCACATGCGTGGAGAATACTTATTTTCCTTTTTAGCCATTTCTTTCTCCCTAGGATCACCTCCACATGCGTGGAGAATACAGGAAAAGAATGGTATGACAAATACAATTATTAGGATCACCTCCACATGCGTGGAGAATACCAGTAATTTAACTGTTGAAGTACGATAGCTTCAGGATCACCTCCACATGCGTGGAGAATACTATTTTATGATCTAAGGCATAATTCATTAGCCAGGATCACCTCCACATGCGTGGAGAATACATCTGGTCAAAACTCCAGTTGGGGCAATCGAAAGGATCACCTCCACATGCGTGGAGAATACAATTTGTAACTATTCAATCTGGTGCCATTACTAGGATCACCTCCACATGCGTGGAGAATACGCTTGGTGAAGTTCATTAATGTGGCTTTAAACAGGATCACCTCCACATGCGTGGAGAATACTGCATGACGCACAAGAATGGCTAGACGGCATCAGGATCACCTCCACATGCGTGGAGAATACTTTACCAGATCTGCACTTGCAGGCATTAAATCAGGATCACCTCCACATGCGTGGAGAATACTTAAGATCAGTTTGAGTTTTACTGGTCAACTTAGGATCACCTCCACATGCGTGGAGAATACTTCTCGTTTTGATACTCCGGCTTCTTTTGCATGGGATCACCTCCACATGCGTGGAGAATACAGGGTGATACCAACTTGAATTTTGATCGCAATAGGATCACCTCCACATGCGTGGAGAATACCTCGGTTCCTGTCGGAACTAGGGGGTAGTTCCAGGATCACCTCCACATGCGTGGAGAATACCCTCCTTACACAATTTAACTAGGTTTCTATACAGGATCACCTCCACATGCGTGGAGAATACCAGAAATTGCTAAAGACGTACCAGCTGAAGATAGGATCACCTCCACATGCGTGGAGAATACACTAAAAAAATCCCATAATACCAAGCTTTTTAAATTTTAAAACTACCGTTTTTATTCAGTTTCTCAGCTAACAAATATTCCGCCTTAGCATCACTCAAAGAATTATGCGGGTGTTCATTAACAATATTATAATATTTGAGCACTGTACTCAATCTATAATTATCTAAAAATTGATTATGTCTTTTAACAATAGACATTAAATCTCTAGGACTATTAATAAAATTAGGAATATTTAAATCATTGAAAACATTTAATAAAAAACTCATATCAAATGAGAAATTGTAACCAACAACTCTTGAATTACCAACAAAAGATTTTAGTTCATTAAAAACTGAAGCTAATGAATGACCTTTTTCCCTTATATCTTCAGAAGATATACCAGTTAAATCACAAATATTATCAGGTATTTTTACATTACTAGACACCAACTTATAAAAAGTTTTCCATTCTGAATTTGATCTTTTTACAGCTCCAATAGAAATAATCTTATCCTTCGCTGGATCTAAACCCGTAGTCTCAATGTCTAGAACAACTATATCTATATCGTTAGGAAGCGTTATCCGATTTTTCATTCTTATATGATGATACTTAGCAGCATTACTAAATCCATGTTTAACCGTAGACGTATTATTATTCAAGTGACGAATCAAAGGAACACCATCAAAATCTACAACTTCTTTATCAGACCTAATAGTTCGAAAAGTATAGCCTAGCTCATTATTTGTATTGAAAACCATCGTTGCTTCGCCATTGCTACCAATATTTTTAATGATCCTTTGCCAAAGCAGATCTCGAATTCGTGCACTAAAATTTCCTATATAAACTCCAGTTTGAATTTCTTGACACCACTTAGTCAGATCGCCCCGCAAAGATTGTGGCACTTTAGATAAAGTTATTACTATCATTTTTCACTTTTATCGCTTTCATGATATTGAACGCCAAACTTTTGCAGTCCGTTACGGTCATCCCAAAGATGCATAACTTCCGCACTACGGTAATTATCCGCATCTTTATCGAGCAATAAATATTGCAAATCTCTAACCATTTTTTCTACTAACTTGCCATCAGAAAATGCATCCCTCATAGCATGACGAACCCTTGTAGCTATATCATTATTTCCATATTTCGCTGTCATATCAAAAGCTATAGGAATGGAATAGTCCGCTTTATACAAATCAGAAAAATCATATACAAATGCTAAATCGTGCCCAGTATGAATAAATCCCAAGCCTGGAGAAGCACCTAACGCAACGATCACGCTATAGCAAAGTCCATATAAAGCTTGATGAGCCGAAGTTAACGCTTTATTAATGGGAGTAGAACTTTCGAAATCATCGACTTTATACTCTCTTCTCGTCCACTTAACTCCCGTGGCTTTAGATTCATCTTGATACACTTTTCTAATTCGTGCACCTTCTTTTCCTCTAAGCTGTTGCATCGTTAAATTAGAAAAATCTTCATCTGGAAAACGCATCTCATACATTTTTCGAGCCACGCTCAATCTAGTTCTTCTATTAGAAACTAACTTTGCCTGATTTTCTAATAATCTTGATGAATGGTTTAAAGATCTACCATGCGCATATTGCCGAACTCCATTTTCTCCAACCCAAACAACAGCGAGTCCAGAATCACCCATTAACTCCATAGCTCTATGAGTTACATCAACTCCAGGTCCTAGAAATAAAACATTGACTAAAGCTACAGGAATATAGACTATTCCCTTATTATCTAAAACCTTTAAAGCACTGTCTTGTCTGCTTAAATTTGCGTGCTCTAAATATAAAAAGCTAATTCGATCAGATACGCGGCCCAATTCTGAAAGCTCTGGTTTCTTTGCACCAAAATTTTTCATTACTTAATCCTTTATCGGAATAACTGTCAGCAAGCCCATACCAAATGCTTTTTCTCTACCAATTCCATGCACTAAACTGTTTTTAAATTTATCTAAATCAGTTATCTGCAATATTCCTTCAAAAGTTACTCGACTTAACTTTACATTACGACCATTTTTCCGACGCAAAATTGGCCAGTCACGACTAGTAATTTTAAAATTAAGTTCACCCGTTTGATCTTGGACAATTCTAAAACCATGCTTTTCTACACGTTCAGTTAACCATTTCATTTGTTGATCAACAGTGATATGCGGAACTACTCGTGATTTTCCTGTTTGTTTTGAATATATCTTATAGGTAGGATTAGCAGTTAAACGAAAACGGAGTTTTTCTCCCATATTTAATCTATTTAAATATGAATCATAAGCTTTACTGTCGGCCGTGGTTTTTACGCCATTTTTTTCAAGTTTAGTTAAATCAGGCTTATCTTCGCTTAATAGCAACAAATATTTCTTGTTTCCAAGATCATCAATTCGCCATAAATGTCGTAAGCGTTGATGTGTCGCAATTTCTGTAGGAAAACTTTGCTCTACCCAATTATGGTAAGCTCCCAAATGTGTTAAATCTCTTATTTTTTGACGATTTTTTGTGTCAATTTCAACTCGTGATAAATAATACATTTGTCCTCCTAAAGACAAGACCAAATATCATGATCTGTAAATGCGTCTTTAAATTCAGAATTTTCAAGCTCAACTTGTTTACATGCAATCTGTCGATACATATAATATCTATCTTTTTCATCAAAAGAACCAATCACATCTTTAACTGACGAAGTGGGATTATCTGGCAACATATCCGCATCAGCAACAATATCTGTAGCAAACTTATTTTTCTTATACCTTTTTTTAAACCATTCAGAAGCCTGCCAAGAAATTTTTTCTAAAACTTCTACAGGAGATGCATTTTCAAAAATTTTCATTTTTAAAACACCTGCTGGTGGATTAGATCTTCTTCCTAAATATAATTGAAATTTAGGTTTTCTTAGCGCTTCATAAATTTCATCAATCCATGTATCATTATCACTTCCAAGTGCAACCACAAATACTGCATCTTGCAAATATTGGCGATAGGTTAGTTTTCTTGCTGTTTTACTAGCAGATTTATGATATTCAACTGTTTGAAAATCTGTCATTTGCGTTCCGGTTTGATCAATACGAACTGCAAACTTCAAATTATTCAATTCAGAGATGCGCTTATCATCTCTTCTATATCCCAAGGCTGCCGCAATCATTCCCAAAACGGCACTTTTAGAAGGATACGCACCACTGGTTCTTTGGTTAAAAGTTGCTTGATTACCGTATGATTGGAGTGGCGCTGTAAGCCTAATTGTTATTGTCTTCATCAGCTAACCTCTGACTTACTACTTCAGAAATTTTACTCAACATATCTTTAATATTTTCGGCTTTATTAGAAATATCAGTGTCTTTATTAGTCAATACAATAGATAAAACAGGTTCATCAACAAAACCTTCTGCATCAGCATTTTCTTTTTCTAATCTTTTAATTGAAGTATCTACGTAACCATTTTCAGTATTAACAGGATTTTCAAATGCGGAAACAAGGTTAACAGGTGTATCTTCTCTTACATTTACTAACACATATTGAGGTAAAGTCTTATTTGCAAAGGTGTTTTCCTTACCTGTTGGCATGGTCAAAATAAAATCTTTAATAAACAATTCCATACCTTTAAGCGTTAAATCCTTGCCTAAGTTATGTTCTAATTCATTCAAATTAATATTGGCATAACGATATAAAGTTGATGAGTTATATTCAATAGTTCCGATCATTGCTGAACCAGCGTTGTCTTCTGAGCGGTTATCATCAACAGCAGTGTAGTAATCAAATTCTGGAATAATTTCATGAGTTGAGATTGAATGAGCCACTTGACAAGATGCATCAACATTTAATTCCGGATTATCAGCTACCATTCTTCCGAATAAAGCCAAATCTAATGATTGATCGCTCATCAAAAGATCCTTAATTGCCTTTTTAGCTTCTTTGTCAGTAACATCATTTTCTGTTGCATATTTTGCGATCTTTTCGATCTCACCACGACTAACTAAAAGCAATGCCCCAGTTAAGATTTCACCAGTTTTTTTGTCTTTTGTGGCTTTAATTCCTACAGCTTTAAGAATGCTTTGCGCCTTATCAATAGCTGCATCATCATCTAAAATGTCATCAAGCTTTTTCAATTCATCAGCAAGAAGATATACGACCTTTTTAGTTCTGTAACTATCAAGCCATTCTTCATCTTCTGATTTAAATGCTAATCTCACTGCACGTTTCCAACTTTGTGATGAAACTCGAGATCTAGTCACGCCACCATAAACTGCTGTTTTAGGGCTACCTGTATCATCACGGTTAATATTGGATGATGGTACTGTTTGCAAAACATTGATATCTACGTACAAATTTTTCTTCATTTTATTTTTCTCCTTTATTTTCTAATGTGTAAACATTCCAGTAATAGTCGCGACCCCAATTTAATGCAACTTTTCTTGCACTTTCAGGATTTGATTGAAACCAGTATAAATCTTGTGCTAATTTTCCAAAATCAACTTGTAAATTTAATTTCTTACCTTTAAGTATTTGCACAAGGTGAACCAATGAATTAATTACGGCCGCAGTATTTGTACTTGCAAGTATTGCACTAACTCGGCGATCAAGTGCTGCTTTAGCATCACTATCTTTATCACCAATTTGTTTTAAAGCGTTAAAGAAAGTAACACCTTTTTGATTTTCTCCACTCGCAGCATAAACTAATTCTTCTGTTCCTTGTTGAAAAATCGCATAACAATGCAAAGTTGTATAGATAGCCTTTTCAGCATGAGTTGGTTGACCATCCCTGCTTAATACTATGCTTTCATCAACACCATCGAAAAATAACGGCCAAACTTTTTCAGCCCGTTTATCGGTAATATCGGTTGTTGATCTTAAAGCTGCTAAGGTAGCTTTATCTAAAGAGCCATTATTATATAGTCGCTTAATAATTTTGACAGTTGCTTTATTAATATTCGATACCATTGTTATTTTTTCTTAGCTCCTTTCCCATCTAACTTAATTGCTACATTTCGGCGGAATTTATTGTAAATCGTAAAAATATTGCTGGAATCTTTTCCACGAATTTCTAGTGAAGTTGCAGATCTGAAAGTATCCTGTGCTTGTCTAAATGCTATTTGATTTAAAACATCTTGCCATTGACTGATTTTCTCTCCGCTTTCATCTTGGTTGGTCAATCCAGCTAACCAATTATAAAAGGGACGATTAAGCGCATCATAAAATTGTTCTGTCAATTTATTAGCGTAAGAATTATCTTTAATACTTCGCAATTCAGAAATTTCTTTTATAAACCAATAGTAATATGTACCGACTTGTTGAGTCGTTTCGATAACACCCTCAATTATAGCGGGCCAACGTTGTGCTTCATCAGAATTACTATCAAAAAGAACTTCCGCATTAATTTTCATATTGTCTACAACTTCTGCATATGGAGATTGAGATGTAGCATTACCATCACTAATTAAAGCAATTGAACATAGATTTACTTGCATTGTTTTAGAAATTGCTTCATTAACTTTTAAAAATTGAAGCCAATCAACAATTCCAGGTTGATAATCATTATCTTCACTAACAGAAATATAATTACCAAAGTTACGCCACATTGCAACGGAGAGATTATTTTTAGATTTGGTAGCAGGTCTGATACCATCTTTATTTGCTCTCCATGTTGTCATCGGTTCAATATAATTAGCAGGCATATCTTCATATTCGAATTTTGGTAAACCAGCACTAAAGATTGTTGGCTGATCTTCTTGCCATTCAATATGAAGCATTCGTGACCAATCAGTGTATAATTCCGCTAAATTATCAGGGAAAATTCCTTTAACTCTATTTTTAAGAAACTCAGAAGTATCATCATATTCCCAAACTGGCTTTTGATTTTTATATTCAAAATCTTCACTATTTTGTGGAACTAAAACCAAATTAAGCATTAAAGTTTCAAAAAGATTTTTACCTTTAATAAAAACCGGATTCAATCCATATAGCCAACCTGATGAAACAGAAAACTTTTCTTTACTTAGATACTTGGTTTTATCAGTCACCCCTGTGAAATTCTGATAAGTAATTAACCATCTTGCAAGCTCCGCATAATTAACTCTGTTTTTATATTCATCAGATTTTGGAGAAAACAAAGAAGGGGAATTGTTACTTTCACTGATAACTCTATTTATCTGCTTGACGGAAACCGTACCTTTTCCTTTTGCTACTCTCTTCTTTGCTTCAACATTTTCATCATAAACTGACTGAGTAACTTGATAAAATGGCGTATCCCCGAAAAGATCAAAACGACTTTTATACTTTTCTAAATACTCAATTACGATTTTAGAAAAAGTCTTTTCTTGATAAAGATCTTTCCAAGTATTCAATAAATCATCTGCTATTTCATCTTGATCCTCATCCTCGTCAACTTCTTCAGACAATTGATAATTGTCATCCAATTCTAACCAATCATACGGTTCATCTTGAGCATTAAATCTAGAATAAACAGTAGTCAAAATTGCTAACAAAAATCGCAAAATTGCTAAATCTTGTGCTTTCATATCTCCGGCTAAGCTTTCGTATTGCTGTGAATAATTAAACAACTCAACAAGCGAAACTGTTTTTTCCGTATGAGATTCATTGTCAAAAACTTTTAACCATGGATCAGTTACCAAATTAAAACTTTTTTCTTGCATTCGATCCTCCTCGCTTTAATTTAATCATATTCTTTATAGTTCATATAAATAATACTTCTAAAGAAACTAATTTACAAGAGTTATTCTTTAAAAATTAAAAAGGATGTCTGTTGACATCCTTTTCCCCCACATATTGTAGGGATTACTATATAATCTGATTCTTTATATGGATCACCCTCATATACTATGAGGATTACTCAGTAATATAATACCTTAACTTTCTATTATTTCATAACTCAACCTAAAAAAGATACTAACATCTTTTGAAATTAGTATCCTTTTGGGCATCTTCCTTATTTTTTTCATTTAATTGTAAAATCTTTATACGATTTTCTAGTGTTTGCTCCATATATTCTCCAACTAAATTTTCAAATTTAGTTGGATCACCACTCTGTTGAGATTCTAATAAGACTTCCATATATTCATTTCGTGAATCTTTGTCTGGCATGATATTTATAACGGGATATCCATTTTCAGTAAGAGCTAAACTCATTAACAACCTAGCTGTTCTACCGTTTCCATCTCTAAATGGATGAATAGTTACAAATTTATAATGCAAATCAGCAGCATACTTTACTGGGTGAAGTTTTTCTTGTGCTACTGTTGCCCATTTAACTAATTCATCCATTTCTGGTCGAATATCAAACGGTTCGGAATAAGGGTTGTAGTTTGTTTTTGCAGGATGAACTTCAAGCGTTCTGTATTCTCCTCCCCATTCGGGATGAGTTTTTGCTAAGGCCAATCTGTTTAAATCTCTAATAACAGTTTGAGTCAATGGCTGTTTATGACTGGCCAAATCAAGCATATAATCATAAGCTTCATTTAAATCAATAGTAGATAGTACATCGCCTATTGATTCACCATGAATAGTTATTCCCTTATCAATTATTGCTTCTGTTTCAAATTTATCAATTTTGCTACCTTCAATGGCGTTTGAAGACCAGATATGTTCAATACGAATATTTTTGTTTAAAGCCCTAATTTGATCCTTATCTAAGGGGCGATATTTTTGCATTTCTGCCTTTAATTGATTTAATTTTTCAATATTCATATTTTTCTTCCTTTTAGCATAATAGCTCTATATAACCCATTATAATTTAAAAATCTAATAAGTTTACAAGTTCCGATACTTTTTTCATGACCGTCATACTATATCTCATAAAAACATCTTCTACTTTCCTCATATACTATGAGGATTACTCAGTAATATAATACCTTAACTTTCTATTTTTTCATAACTCAATCCTAATTTTGATGAGTAATGCAAACGGTAACCATTAAAATCACAATTTAGTTTTTCATCTAATGGCAAAGCCAATGATCCTCTTAGCCAAACACTATTCGTCTGCCAATTAGGATAATATTCACTAGTTATAGTTTCCAATTCTTTTATAGCTTGATCAATATCTTGAGTCACTGCATGCGGCAATCTTATCAATTGTTGAGCAATTATTTTATCTCTTGAATCTTCTGAAAGGTCTCCAATATCTGTACCATCAAGCAAATAGTCATGATCATCAACATGCTTTAACAGAATAACTTCAATGCTTTCTTGTATATCTCTAACAGTAGCTTGTGCGCGATTTTCATCTTTATCTACATTAAGTTTGCCATTATCAAGCCAGCCATGGATATCTTTGAACTTATTTGGTCTAGCTGGAGGGGCAAGTTGAAATCCTTTTGCTTTAGCCTTTGCCTTTTTAGTATCAATTTCAAGAATATCTTTGGCATCCATAATATTTTCAACTTGATCATCAGTATCCGATGAATATACTTTTTGAACTAAATCAGAAATATCATCAGGCAAAACAATTGTCTCCGGTAAGAAGTGATCTGTTTTCATTAATAAATACTTTTGATAAATATATTCATTTGCATCCCCATAATCACCATAGTCATTAATTCCCATCACATATAACCTTGGTGTTTTAAGGTTTTCTGGACGCTTAATCTTATGACGATGCATCCGGCCGGCCCTTTGAAGAAGCAAGTCCATTGGTGCAATATCGGTATATAAAACATCAAAATCTATATCCAATGACTGTTCCAAAACCTGCGTACCAATTACGATCAGCTTTTCCGGTCTTTGACCATCTTTTCCAATCATACTTTGTAATTTTTCTTCAATCTTTGTTCTTTCATTAGCTAAAAATGCGGAATGAAGAACCAAAATTCTCACATCAGAAGGCAAATTGGTACCGGCAATTCTTGCTAAAGCTTGTGCTCTTTTAACTGTATTGACGATTACACCAGCAACTCCACCGTCATTAATAGAAGAATTAATCCGATTTATTAGCTCTTCATTCTCAAAATTAATTCTTTTAACTTCTACTTTTGTGGTCTTCTGCTCAGTCTTATCAAAATTATCAACCTGCTTTAAGTCATTGCCATCTAAAATACTTAGTAAAGGATAACTTTGCTTGTCTTTCCAGTCACCCGTCGCATTGAACTTCTTTTTGCCATATTTTCCCTTAGCATAAGCAGCTAAAAGTTCATTTCTTCTTTCAACAGGAAGCGTTGCGGATAAAGCAATAACAGGGACATGATAGGCACCAAGCCATTCAATTGCCTTTTTCAAATAGGAATTCATATAAACGTCGTAGGCATGAACTTCATCAATGACTACGATTTTTCCACTTAATCCTAAATGTCTTAAGGCTAAATGTTTCTGCTTGAGCGCCATGAACAGTAATTGATCGACTGTTCCAATGGTAAAATCGGTTAAGATTGATTTTTTACCAGAAAACCAACTATTAACTACAACGGCACCGTCATCTTCATCGATAGCAACATTTTCAGCGTGAGGGATGCTCTCGTATTCTGAATTAAATTGAGCTTTGCCATGCATTAATTTAATAGGTAATTTTAATCCTTGATCTTTTGAAATATTACTTAACCATGTATCCACTCTGGAAAACATAGCATTAGCAGTAGCTTGTGTAGGTAAGCCGAAAAATAAACTATTTCTGCCCGTTTTAAAGGCTAATTGTTCTACTGCAGTTAAGGCAATTTCAGTCTTTCCAATACCCATTGGTGCTTCTACAATGATCATCCCTGGGTCATTCGCTTTATCAATAGTCTTTGTCATTTTTGCTTGAACCGCACGCGGACTGAAATGCCAACGTTTTTGATAATTTTGAGTACCATCAGTAATCAGATCTGGTTCCCACTTATCGGTACTCTTCCAATTAATTATTGCATTTTCAAAACGTTGCTCAGAATTTACATCATTAGCACTCTGGCTCATCTTTATTAGCGGAAATAATGTTAACTTGCCATCATCTGTTTCAAGATATTCACTAGATGCTAACCAATCAGCCATAATTACTAAGCCTTCAATAATTACAGCTTGCGCTTGTGTAATTTTAGGCACATCCGACAAACTAGAAAAGTCACACAAATTTAAACCATAATCTATCAATTCGTCTTGCACATTATTCCAATTTTCTTGAGCTTTAGCTTTATAGTCAAGATTATTTTGAACATATTGAAGATAATTAAATTTCCAAACCGAATACTGTTTATCATAATCAAAGTTTTTCTTCACCGGCTTACCATGGTGTCCACCAATAATTGCGCCAATACACTTATTAAGGCCACGCTTTTCTAGTATCACTTCACCAGCTATATTATGAGGCGATTCTTTGGCACTTACTGAAGCAAAATGGTCTAGATTATTAAAACCAGCTCTAATTAATCTTTCCAACAAATCCGTATCAAGATTTTCATCATGAATATAAGACCTTTTTGTTTGAAAAGCAGGAGTAGCCTTGCCAATATCATGAATATAACCCACGAATTTAACTAAGTTTTGAACTTCTTCTTCACTTTCAAAATTTTGACATAAGATATTGCGTTGTCCTTGATCTAGCCAGTGATTATAAAGCCAATTGATTACGTTTTTGGTATCGATAAGGTGAACGATTAGGGGCAACCATAGTTCTTCATGATCATCATTAATATTCTTTTTGCCCCAAAGATTTAATGCTTTTTCTGATAAATTGTACATAATAATTCCTTTTTTAATGTAGAAAACTATATATAAAAATAAAGCTCCACATGCGTGGAGAATACGTTGAATGAGCCTTTTTATAAGCTTCGGTGGCGGGATCACCTCCACTTGCGTGGAGAATACAAGCTTACTTACCAGTTTGGTGATTTTGAAAGAGGATCACCTCCACTTGCGTGGAGAATACTTAGTGCTACTTTGTCTGCCACCACCAACATTAGGATCACCTCCACATCCGTGGAGAATACTTTTCATGGAATGACAGAACTTCATACCCACAAGGATCACCTCCACATCCGTGGAGAATACCAAGTTGGATTGATTATCACAAAGATGGATCAGGGATCACCTCCACATCCGTGGAGAATACTCAATAGAAACTCCATTAAAACTCATATTACCTGGATCACCTCCACATCCGTGGAGAATACACATGTTCAAACCATTGTTTAAAAGCCAAATTAGGATCACCTCCACATCCGTGGAGAATACCAAAATTTATGACTTGTACTATCAAGCAGGCATGGATCACCTCCACATCCGTGGAGAATACTTCGTCACGTTGATTGAGTTAAGCTTGCGCTTGCACTTGGGATCACCTCCACATCCGTGGAGAATACGACATCTAGCGCAATTCGTAGAGATACGAAGTTGGATCACCTCCACATCCGTGGAGAATACAGCCCTGGTACTATTGAAAATATTGCAAGTGCAGGATCACCTCCACATCCGTGGAGAATACACTTAACAAATCCTATTATACCAAGGTTCGTACTTTACGAAAATCACTTTTTCATTCAGTTTCATCAAAAAAATATAGAGTAAATTTTACATATAATTAAAAATATAATACCAACAATGATTCAAAGATTACCTCAGCCGAAACCAAAATCAATATTAATAAAAAGATAGAGAATTTTTCTTTAATTTCGGTCAACATATCGGCTATTTTAGAAATTATAAACTTCAGTCCGGGGCATTGGGCGTTTATCCTCACTAAGTCTTATCAGTTGCTAGGTTCTGTTTCTTTTCATCTCTTTTAATAAAATAATATGTTATTCTTAATGATATACAGGAGGAATTTTATGATGACATCAATTGATAAGACCGTGGTTTTTCCTATAATTATTAGTAAAAACAATGAGGATGCTAAATACCCATACTTAGTAAATATTCCTGACTTAGATGGAACGACTGAAGGTAAAGATATTGCTGACGCTATTTTTATGGCACAAGATTACATCGGAACTTATTCTCTAAAAGACGAGTTACCAAAGTCTAATACTAATATACCTAAGACTGGTAAAGACGAAATCGGAACTCTAGTAACTGTAAATATTTCAGAATATAAGCGTAAAAACGATAATAAGGTAATTAAGAAAACTATCACTATTCCAAATTATTTGAACGAATTAGGAAAAGAAAATGGTATTAACTTCAGTGAAGTTATGACTAACGCTCTTAAAAGAGAACTTTCAATTAAATAGCTTCTGTGTAGGGCTTTATGCCCTCTTTTTTATATTTATTTTTCAAACTAAAAAGACACCACTCCTTTGTAGTGAGCCGTAAAAGTTAGACACTTTTACGGCTTTTACTATGTCTAAATTAAATAAAGAACAAAGACTTGAAATTTATAATGATTGGAAATTAAGAAATAAGACATTTAATCAGATTGCTCTTGAACGAAAAATGAATTTAAGTAGTTTAAGATATATGATTAGATTAATTGATTGATACGATATTGAAATCTTTGAACAGCCTAATGCCAGATTTACTAAAGAATTTAAAGAAGAAACAATTACTAAGGCCTTAACAAGAACCAAATCAATTTTTGATTTATCACTGGATCTAGGATTGAGAAGCAATGGTATCTTGTACAATTGGATTCGCGAATACAAGAAAAATGAGTATAATGTCGTTATCAAGAAGAAAGGACGACATCCTGCTCATGAACCAGAACCCCAACCCATCACGCAAGGATTTAGAGAAGCGGATCAAGCAGCTAGAAGAAGAAAACTTGAAGCTGCGTATTGTGAATGCTTACGTAAAAAAACTAAGCGCCTTGGATCAGAAACATCACGAGAAATAGCTCAAGCAATCACTGAACTAAGGCAAGAATTTGGCGTAAGCTTGGATTATATCTTTGACACTCTAGCACAAAAACAGGACTTGCCTTTGATTGCTCGCAGCACTTATTACAAAGTAATCAAATCTAAAGCCAAAACGGTTAAAAAGCCTAGATTCTTTGCCAGACTCAAAGAAATCTTTGACTATCATCAAAGACGCTATGGCTATCGTCGAGTAGCGCTGCAGCTTAGAAAAGAAGGATATCCAGTAACTGATCGGGCTGTCCGTTACTGGATGCATAAATTTGATCTTAAAGGCAGAAGACGCAATAAGCGTAGATACTCTAGCTACAAAGGAACAATTGGCAAAATCGCTCCTAATTTGATTCATCGTAAATTCTTCGCTCCTTTGCCTAATATGAAATGGTATACCGACATCACCGAATTTCACTT
>NZ_BALY01000019.1 GCF_000615445.1 Lactobacillus hamsteri DSM 5661 = JCM 6256
TCTTTTCTCTTTTATATTTTTAAATATGAAAAAGAAGGATAACCATCTACGTTTAATCTTGCCAAAAGTGCACAGTATCTCCGTCTTAAAAAACGAAATTCTATTTAACTATGCTTATTTACAAGATTAAAAACGCAACGGCAATCCTTCTTTCTAAATTTGAATTTCAATTGATAAAGTCAGATTATCATGAAAAAATTTATTTTTCAAGATTGCAGGCAAAATAATCTTTAATTTGTGTTTGATCTTTTTCAAGTTGCTTTTTCAAACTATCTAGACCATCAAATTTAACCTCACCGCGTGTATACTTAAACCATTTAATAGCGATTGGTTGATCATAAATATTTTCATTAAAATCAAAAATATTTGATTCAATATAAATTTTTCTTTCTTGGTTAATTGTTACATTATAACCAACGCTAGTCATGGAATTGTACCATTTACCATTAACTTTAGTTTGCGTAGCATACACACCTATTTTAGGCACGGCTTTTTTATCCTGCCAAATTAAATTTGCAGTTGGAAATCCCAATTTATGTCCATTTCTCTTACCATGCCCAACAGTTCCACTCATGACATAATGATGCCCCAATAAATCATAAGCAAGTTCCATTTGCCCATTTGTAATTGCCTTACGAATCTCAGTCGAACCAATCTTTTTACCCTCAAAAGTTTGCTTAGGTACTTTGATAATATTGAATCTTCCTTTAGCAAATTCTGGTAAATGCTTCATATTAGCTTTTTCTTTAGGTCCATAAGTATAATCAAAGCCTGCTACAACTGTCGCTGCTTTTAATTTAACAATCACATTATCAACAAAATCTTGGCCGGAAATTTTACTAAAACTCTTAGTAAACTTAAGAATAATGAGATAATCTACACCGAGTTTAGCCATTTTATCAGTTTTTTCTTTTAAGCTGTCGATATAGATAAAATCATTGTTTTTCGCATAAACTTCACTTGGATGACGATCAAAAGTCATTACCATTAATGGTAAGTGTTTTTTTCTTGCCTCTTGCTTGGCAACTGAAATTAAGTGTTGATGGCCCATATGTACACCATCAAAAAATCCTAGTGCCAATACCACTTGACCAGGGGTAATATCTTCTTTGACCGGATAAGTTAAATGGATTTCTTGCAAAATAAATTCCTTCGTTTCACTTATTCATTTGCTAACAACATTAAATCAGGTTTAAAGATTGAGCCTGTCTTTTTATAGATAGCCTTAACTTTGCCATTGTAACGTAATGCAACTTTTTTAGCATTCGTTTTCAGTTCTATTGCAGCACCATTTTTCACTTTTAGCCATTTTCCATTAGTAAGATCAATAGTTTCATAATCCTTAAAGAATGCATCAATAGGCTGAATTAACTTGGCAGCTTCATTTGGATTTTCTTCAATCTCACTTAATTTTACTGCTTGTGTAATATCAAATCCAGAACTTGCAGTTCTTCTAAGATAAGTCATAACTGCCGGTTCATTCATTTTTTCGCCCAGATCATTAACTAATGATCTAACATAAGTACCTTTGCTACATTCAATTTCGAAATCAAAACTTTCTTGTCCTTTTTCTTCATCAAAATGCGGCTCATTTTTCAAAGAATAATCAAAAATATTTACTTGACGTTTTGGGCGTTCAACCTCAATACCCTCACGTGCATACTCGTAAAGGTGCTTGCCATTAACCTTAATAGCAGAATAAATTGGAGGAACTTGTTCTATTTCTCCCTTAAATTTATCCATACCATTTTGAATTTCTTCAGATGAAAATGGTTTTGACATCTTCTTTTCTTGCAAAATCTTGCCATCGGTATCATAAGAATCTGTTGCATAACCAAATAAGCCCGTACCTTCATACTTTTTTGGACGCGTATGCATCATTTCAATTAGTTTAGTTGCCTGACCAATTGCGATTGGCAAAACACCCGTTACTTCAGGATCCAAAGTGCCTGCATGACCAATTTTTCGAATATGCAAAGCTTTTCGCAAATGGTAAACGACATCAGCACTTGTCATTCCTTTGTCTTTATCAATTACTACAATTCCATTTAACATATTTTTTATCCTTATCTACAAAAAAAGGCGCCCTAACGGCGTCTTTTTCTTAATTACTTATTCCGTTCAGCATCTTGTTTTTTAACTTCAGCAATTAAACGGTCAATCTTACTACCATATTTAACTGAATTATCACGTTTGAAAATAAGTTCAGGAACTTTATAAACTGTCAAAACTTGACCAAGCAAGTGACGAATCATTCCCTTTGCCTTTTCAAAACCTGCAGCAACTTCTTCTTCTTTTTCAGCATCTTCAGTTAAAAGACTGTAATAAATAGTTGCGTATGACAAATCATTAGTACATTCAACCGCAGTGATAGTAACTTCACTTAAACGGGGATCACGAATGTTCTTTTGTAAGATCTTTGTTGTTTCGCGGAGGATTTCTCCTTCAACACGACCAATTCTGTGCTTCATGTATTTCCTCCTAATATTTAAAGGTATTATTGAGCTTAACTTCTTGCATTTCGTAAACTTCAAATTCGTCGCCGACCTTAATGTCATTGTAGCCATTAATAGTCAAACCACAGTCGTTACCTTGCTTAACTTCCTTAGCATCATCCTTGTAACGCTTCAAGGAAGCAACTTCACCGTCATACTTGACGATACCGTCACGAATAACTCTAATCTTAGAATGGTTAGTAACATAGCCTTTATCTACGAATGAACCTGCAATAGTACCAACCTTTGATACCTTCCAAGTTTCACGAACAGTAAGGTTACCAGTAACCTTTTCTTCGTAAGTTGGTTCAAGCATACCCTTCATAGCGGCAGTAACATCGTCAATAGCCTTGTAAATAATGCTGTAAAGACGAATATCTACACCATCGCTTTCAGCTTGTGACTTAGCAGTTGCAGTTGGACGAACATTGAAACCAATGATGAAGCATTTGAAGCACCAGCCAAAGTAACATCTGATTCGTTAATAGCACCTACGCCTGAGTGGATAATATTGACGCGAACACCTTCAACATCAATCTTTTCAAGTGATTGTTGCAATGCTTCTACAGAACCTTGAACATCAGCCTTAAGAACAATGTCAACTTCCTTCATATTTTCCTTCTTCATAGTATCGAAGAGGTTATCAAGGGTTACGTGAGTTACATTTTCACGTTGCTTTTGCAAAGCTTGTTGAGCTCTTTGTTCACCAACTGAACGAGCAGTCTTTTCATCATCAAAGACAACAATCTTATCTGCGGATTCTGGAACATCATTTAAACCAGTAATTTCAACAGGTTCTGATGGAGTTACCTTCTTAACTTGACGACCACGATCGTTAGTCATTGTACGTATACGACCAAAAGTATTACCAACAACAATTGGATCACCAACATGCAAAGTACCTTGTTGTACCAAAATATCGGCAACTGGACCACGGCCACGTGACAATCTAGCTTCAATAACAGTACCAATAGCCTTTTGTTTTGGATCTGCCTTAAGTTCCATCACATCTGCCTGAAGCAAAATCATTTGAAGCAAATCATCAACGTTTTGACCAGTCTTAGCTGAAATATCCACAAAGATTGTGTCACCACCATAATCTTCTGGAATCAAATTGTACTTCATCAACTGTTCAGTAACGTGTTGTGGGTTAGCACCTGGAACATCCATCTTGTTGATAGCAACAATAATTGGAACATTAGCACTCTTAGCGTGGTCAATAGCTTCGACAGTCTGTGGCATAACACCGTCATCTGCGGCAACAACCAAAACAACGATATCAGTAATTTCTGCACCACGAGCACGCATGTTAGAGAATGCGGCATGTCCTGGAGTATCTAAGAAAGTAATCAAACGATCATCAAGTCTTACTTGGTAAGCACCGATTCTCTGAGTAATACCACCAGCTTCGTGATCTGAAACGTGGGTATGACGTAAACGGTCAAGCAAAGTAGTCTTACCGTGGTCAACGTGACCCATGATAGTTACAACAGGTGGACGCTTGATTTGGTTCTTAGATTCCTTAGAAGCTTCCATTGCCTTACTATAAGCCTTATCAATATCAGAAATATCTTCATGAACCTTTTGTTGAGCATTAATGCCATATTCAGCAGCCAAAAGTTCAATAGTATCTTTATCTAATGATTGGTTTTGGTTAGTCATGATACCGAGCATAAAGAGCTTCTTAACGATTTCAGCTGGTTCACGGTGTAAAAGCTTACCTAAATCTTGTGCGTTCATACCTTCATCATAAACTAAAGTTTCTGGTAATGGACGTTCCTTACGTTTAGTAGGTTGCTTCTTAGGTTGTTGTTCATGTTGACGCTTCTTATTCTTACGACGCTTTCTTTCTTGACGGTCAGAATGTTCGCTATGATTGTTAAAGAATTGATTCTTACCCTTGCGTCCTGGCTTACCGTTATCACGGCCATGACCATTTCCACGTCTTTCATCTTTCTTTGGTGCTGGAGCTTCACTCAATTCAACCTTAGGAATAGATGGTCTCTTAGCACCATTGTTTTTATGATTATGATTATTATTTCTAGTGTTGCTACTATTATTGCTATTTTCAGCTTTATCTTTCTTAAAACGAGCTGGAGATGGCTTCAAAATCTTTGGACCGATAGTCTTCTTTTCAGTCTTTTGAGCCTTAGGAGCTTCTTTAGTAGTAGTACTGCTATTTTGCTTGGTTGATTTAGTATCTTTCTTTGGATTCTTCAATTGTTCGTGATATTCTTTTTTAGTTTTCTTAGCTTGTTCATCTAAAGTGCTTTCTTCTGCACGCTGTTTCTTCTTGAATTGCTTCAATAAATCACGTGCTGCAGCTTTAGGCTGATTATTACCTTGTTGACTATTTTGATTATTGCGTTCATTACGACGCTTATTTTGATTATTATTTCTAGTGTTCTTATTATTTTTATGATGATTATTAGACTTTTTATTTTCAGTCTTCTTTTCATTCTTTCTAATAGAAGAAACAGAAATTTTAATCTTATTATTTTTATTCGTAGATTTTTCTTGCTTTTTAGCGGGAGCGGAGTTTTGGAAACTGCCCTTCAATTGCTTTACTTGCGAATCTTCTAATGATGACATATGGTTTTTAGCATCAAAGCCTAAGTCCTTTGCTTTTTGGACCACAACTTTATTATCGATGCCTAACTCTTTTGCGACTTCGTAAATTCTTTCTTTAGCCATCCAATCACACTCCTTCATTAATCTTTTTAGTTAACGCTTTATAAAAACCAACATCTGTTAATCCCATAACCTTGCGTTTTTTACCAATAGCATGAGCCAATTCTTCACTACTGAAAAGATCAATGATCGAAACATTGACCTTTTTGGCAGCGCGAATTACTTTTTCAGATGTGTTTTCGTGTAAATCACTAGCTAAAATTATGACTTTTACTTGTCCTTTATTAAGCGCACTGATTACAGTTTCAGTCCCTGAGACTATCTTTCCTGCTCTCATTGCTAGACCTAATAAATTTAATGCCTTTTGTTTATTTTGCAATATTATTTATCACCAAACAATTCTTTTCTTGCTTTTTGGTGATCAACATAAGAATAAAGTTCTTCATAGAAACTATCTGGCACTTTAGCACCCAAACTACGTTCCAAAACTTCACTTTCTTTTGCTGATTCAATCTTGCTTGGATCCAATGAGACATATGCGCCTCTACCTGGCTTTTTACCAGTTGGATCAACGGAAATATTTTTTTCTTTATCTATTACTACACGAACCAATTCTTTTTTTGGTTGCATTGTATTAGTTAATAAATCTTTCCGCATTGGAATTTTTCTTTTTTTCAAAAGATCACCAATCCTTACTCTTCAGTATTATCGTCTGATTCTGAATTTTCTTGTGCAGATTCATCTGCAGTTGTTTCTTCAGCTTCAGTACTTTCAGTATCTTCAGAAACTGGTGCTTCTACATTTTCTGCTTCAGCATCATCTTCTGTATTCTTACTTTCTTCGTCAACAAATTCTACTTCAGATTCTGGACGAATATCAATCTTGTAGCCAGTTAAACGAGCCGCAAGTCTTACATTTTGACCCTTCTTACCAATAGCTAATGATAATTGGTAATCTGGAACAATTACTAAAGCACTCTTTTCTTCTTCATCATCACCAAACTGAACGGCAATAACTTCTGCAGGGTTAAGAGCATTAGCAATAAAGTCAGATGGATCATCTTCAAACTTAACGATATCGATGTTTTCGCCACCTAATTCGTTAACAACATTTTGAACACGAGCACCACGTTGACCAACACAAGTACCAACTGGGTCAATGTTAGGATCATTTGACTTAACTGCAATCTTAGTTCTATCGCCAGCTTCACGAGCTACTGACACAATTTCAACAGTTCCATCATAAATTTCTGGAACTTCTTGTTCAAACAAACGCTTAACCATATCTGGAGCAGTTCTTGAAACAACGATTTGTGCACCCTTAGCATCTGAACCAACACGAGTTACAAGTACACGAATCTTATCTTGTGGGTTGTAAGTTTCGTTAGGCATTTGATCACGATGAGGCATAACAGCTTCAACATTACCAATCTTAACGTAAACAAAACGATTATCCTGACGTTCAACTGTACCAGTAATCAATTCATCTTCATATTGTGAGTATTCACTGACAATTTGGTTTCTTTCAGCTTCACGAAGACGTTGCATTACAACTTGCTTAGCTGTTTGAGCAGCAATTCTACCAAAGTTCTTTGGAGTTATTTCAAAACGAATTTCATCGCCAACTTCATAAGCTCTATTAATTGCCAAAGCATCTTTTAAGCTGACTTCTAAACGATCATCTTGAACTTCATCGACAACAGTTTTAACAGCAATAACCTTAAAGTTACCCTTCTTTTCATCGAATTCAACTTCAACGTTTTGTGCTTGATTATAGTTTTTCTTGTATGCAGCTACTAAAGCGGCCTTGATAGCATCAACAATAACATCTTGTTTAATGCCTTTCTTTTCTTCCAAAGTGGCAAACGCTTCTAGCATTTCTTTAGACATAAGTTTTGATCAGCCTTTCTAAAATTCAATTGCAAAACGAGCATTTGCAATTAACTTACGGGGAATAGTTAAAGTCTTTCGTCTAGTCTTTATCTTAATTTCAAGCTCAATTTCCTCATCATTGTAAGATTTGAGCGTACCTTCAAACATTTTTTTACCATCAATCTTTTGATAAAGACCAACATGGATATACTCGCCATTTGCTTTTTCCCAATCTTTTGCGTTCTTAATGGGACGTTCAACACCGGGAGAAGACAATTCCAAAACATAAGGATCTGGTAATGGATCCGGCTCTAAGCTATCAAGCTTTTCTGAAACTTCTTCACTTAAAGCTGCGATTTCATCGATGTCAATACCTCCGGGTTGATCTTTATCAACGTAGATCCGTAGATAATTTTGACTCTTTTCCTTAACATATTCAATATCAACGAATTCATCACCACGAGCAGCAATGATTGGTTCAATTTCTGAACGAACAAGATCTGTAACTTTAGACAAAAATTTTCCTCCGTAATAAAAAGAGTGAGCATTACTGCTCACTCGAATTTACCTATTCGAACTTCATGAATAAGTATACCATGTTTACTAATTTTTTCAAAATTAAGCTACTTAAAATAATGATAATTGATTCTGATCTGGAAGACCTTCTAAGACACCATTATTTTCAAAGTAATCCATAATTGTTTGTGACACTTTACCGCGTTTAGCCAAATCCTCTTTTGACAAGAATTTTTGTTCCGCACGAGCTGCAACAATTTGCTTAGCAGCATTGTCACCTAAACCAGGAACGGCATTAAATGGTGCTAAAATAGTATGCTTATCAAGAATCTTGAAGTTCAAAGCCTCAGACTGATCTACATCAACCATTTTAATTTTAATACCACGTTCCAAACATTCATTGGCAATTTCCAAAACAGTAAGCAAGCTCTTATCCTTTGCAGAAGCGTCCATTCCTTTATCTTGAATAGCTTTCATCGCTGCCTTAACAGTATTCTTACCATGACTCATTGCAACTAAATCAAACAAATCGGCACGAACCGAGAAGTAAGCAGTGTAATAAATCTCTGGATAATATACTTTAAACCATGCTATACGTAAAGCCATCAAAATATAAGCCGTCGCGTGAGCCTTAGGGAACATGTACTTAATCTTCAAACATGAAGGAATATACCAATCAGGAATATTCTTATTCTTCTTAAGAACTGCCATATTGTCATCGCTGATTCCTCGACCGTGACGAACAGATTCCATTGTTGAAAAGGCGATTTCTGGTTTAACACCCCAGTGAATCAAGTCCATCATGATGTTGTCACGACAACCAATTACATCTTTCAATTTGCAGGTACCATTATTAATCAAGTCTTCTGCGTTCCCTAACCATACGTCAGTACCATGGGAAAGTCCAGAAATCTGCAATAATTCTGAGAATGTTGTCGGTTTAGTTTCTTCAAGCATCCCTCTTACAAATCGTGTTCCGAATTCTGGTACACCCAAAGTTCCAGTCTTTGATTGAATTTGTTCTGGAGTTACGCCTAAAATCTCTGGACTTGAAAAAAGAGACATAACACCTGGATCATCAGGCGGAATTGTTAACGGATCAATTCCTGATAAATCTTGAAGCATTCTGATCATAGTCGGATCATCATGTCCCAAAATATCAAATTTCAAAATATTATCGTGAATTGAGTGGAAGTCGAAGTGCGTAGTTAGCCATGCAGCGTTCACATCATCGGCAGGATATTGTACAGGAGTAAAATCATAAATATCCATGTCATTTGGAACAACAACGATTCCCGCAGGGTGCTGCCCCGTTGTTCTCTTAACACCTGAAACTCCCGCAGCCAAACGATCTAGCTCGGCATTTCTTAACTTCAATTCGCGTTCTTCATCAAAGTGTTTTGCATAACCGTAAGCAGTTTTATCAGCAACCGTGGCAATAGTTCCGGCACGATATGAATTATCTGGTCCAAACATTACTCGAATAAAGTTATGGGCAACTGGTTGATAGTCTCCAGAGAAGTTCAAATCGATATCAGGAACCTTATCACCGTGGAAGCCCAAGAATGTCGCAAATGGAATATCCTGACCATCTTTAACAAGCGGGGTCCCACACTTCGGACAATCTTTATCTGGCAAGTCGTAACCTGAACCATATTCACCATTGGTAAAGAAGTGTGAATATTTACATTTTGGACAACGATAATGTGGTGCCAATGGATTAACTTCCGTAATACCTGACATTGTCGCAACTAAACTTGAGCCAACGGACCCACGAGATCCAACCAAATAGCCATCTTTATTTGATTTAGCTACCAAACGTTGTGAAATTAAGTAAATAACCGCATAACCATTAGAAATAATTGAATTTAATTCCATATCAACACGGTCTTTTACGATCTCAGGTAGTGATTTGCCATAAAGCTCATAGGCTTTATTGTAAGTTAAATCCTTCATTTCTTGATCAGCATTATCAATATGTGGAGGATACAAACCATCTTTAATTGGGGCAATTTCGCCTAATTCATCAGCAATCTTGTTAGTATTATCAATAACAATTTCTTTAGCCGCATCTTCACCTAAGAAACTAAATGCATCAAGCATTTCCTGCGTTGTATAAAAATGTAAATCAGGTTGTGGTTTATTACGGTTTGGATTAGATCTCTGAGCCGAAATCAAAATTGTTCGATAAATCTTTTCATGCGGCTCAACGTAATGCGCGTCGCAATCAGCAACAACCGGCTTGCCAAGTTCTTTACCTAGCTTATAAATATTAGTAATAATTTCTTCCAATTCATCTTCATCAGCAATTAAATGATCTTCAATTAATTGAGAGTAAGCTGCTGGAGGTTGAACTTCCAAGAAATCATAAAACTTGGCCTTTTTACGTGCTTCTTCATATCCCTTTTGCATCATGCAATAAAGACTTCGCCTTGCCAACAGCCAGAACCATAAAGAAGGTTATCATGCAATCTTCTTAAATCAGATTTTGGTGTTCTTGGAACACGGTAAAAGTTTGTAGTGCTTGCAATAGAAACAAGTTTATACATATTTTTCAAACCGGCTTGATTCTTAGCCAAAATAGTCATATGCATTGGACGCGCACGTTTATATACTTCACCATGTTCAGCATAATTATTAAGCTTGCCAAGATTATCTTCATCGAATCTCTTATCAAAGGCATCGAGAAGCTTAAACATTAAATAACCTGTAGCTTCCGCATCTTGGTTAGCACGGTGGTGGTGTTCCAAAACAACATTATACTTTTTAGCCAAAGAATCCAATGTATGTCTTGTTTGTTCAGGATGGAGCAAACGAGATACTTCCAAAGTATCAACAACTGGCTGTGTAATTTCTTCAAGTCCACTTCTGCGAAGAGCTGCATTGACAAAGCCAACATCGAATTGAACATTATGACCGCAAAGAGGATCATCGCCATAAAACTCTTTGAATTGCTTAATAACAACATCTTCATCATCAGCTGCACTAACCATTTCATCAGTAATAGACGTTAAATTAATAGTCTGATCACTCAAAGGATGATGCGGATTGATAAATTTATCAAAGCGATCAATAACTTCACCATTCTTCATCTTAACGGCCCCAATTTCAATAATCGTGTCGTAAACTGAAGAAAGTCCAGTTGTTTCAACGTCGAAGATAACAAATTCACGATCTTTATAGCTCATATCAGCTGGATTTAACACTAAAAGAGCATGATCATCAATCATATTGGCTTCAACACCGTATAAAACCTTTAAGCCAGCTGCTGCTCCAGCGCTATATGCTTCTGGGAATGATTGAACATCACCATGATCAGTAATAGCAATAGCAGTTTGACCAAATTTTTTCGCTGCCTTAATAAATTCAGTAGCCGTACTTGTTGCATCAAGTTGACTCATATTAGTATGAAGATGAAGTTCAACACGTTTTTTATCGCCTTCATATTTTTCTACACGGCCAACATGTTCAATAGTTTCGAAATTATAAATATTGAAAACAACATCATGTTCCCATTGATCATCTGCAGCTGTACCCTGCATTTTTGCCCAAGTACCCGATTTAATTGCGGACAAACTTTCAATTTCTTCTTTATTTGAAGCAAACTTTTTAAACATGATTGAATCTGTATAGTCAGTAATTTCTCCTGTAAAAATTACAGATCCAGATTTTAATTCTCTAGCTTCAATATTGAAAATGTTACCTTCAATTACAACATTACGCGTACCATCTTCAATATCTTGAATTTGCGTAATTGGTGCATTTTCATCTAGCTTTTTATTACCATAACTCTTTCGCTTGGTTGGATATTGCCGAGGTTGTGATTTCGGTTTAGTCGGAGCTGCTTCATATGCTTCTTGCATATTTTTTTCATGTTCTTGTTGAAGCTGTTGTAGACTTTCGAGATTATTTTGTGAACTCGCTTGATCTACTTCGGTAATAAACTTCAAATTGAAGAATCCAAAATTCCTTAATTCTTCAGCTAAATCGTCTAATGCTTCTTGTTCAATCAATCCATCAATTACATTGTTATCAACTGGAATAATCCAACGACCATTTTCTTTATCGGGTTTTTGTCCTGCTAAAAACTCACGTGCAACTGGTTGCAACACGTTTGAATTCTGCACAGCATAATGCCAGTAATCTGTTAAATATTTGTCAGAACCATCTTTAGTTCCAACAAATAAACGTATATTAACAAAATCTTTGAAGTTTTCGGTAACAGCTTTATTTAAAGCATTATATGTTTCAAACTTTAAAGGCGTATCAAAAAGAACGTGGATATCCCACTTATGTTCTTTAGCGTATACATCCACGTTCTCAACCTCCCCTTTTTGAAGCATTTCATTATCTTCAAAAGAATCGGGGAATTTGATTTGCTTTAAAAGTTTTAAGAATAAATTGTTTTTATTTGCCACGAAAAATTATCCTAACTCTTTATTTACAAATTCTTCTAATTTATCTACTGAAATTTCAATTGCTTTTTCATCACCTGGGCGCTTAACTTCAACAATACCGTCGCCAGCTTTGCGTCCAATAGTAATTCTAATTGGTGCACCAACTAAATCAGCATCATTAAACTTAACGCCTGGACGTTCCTTACGATCATCGTATAAAACATCATATTTAGCTGAAAGTTCTTTTTCAAGTTTTTGAGCTAATTCAGTTTGTTCATCATTGTTCATCTTCATTTGAATGATGTGAATTGCAAATGGAGCAATTTCCTTAGGCCAAGCAATGCCGCCTTCTTCAGTCAAGTGTTGTTCAACAACTGCTGAAAGCATTCTAGTAACACCAATTCCATATGAACCCATGATAACTGGCTTAGCCTTACCATTGTTGTCCAAGAAATCAGCACCCATAGTTGTAGTGTAGTAGGTACCTAACTTGAAGATATGTCCAACTTCGATTGAAGTAGTGAACTTAAGTGGTTCGTGATCTACAGGATCTGGTTCACCTTCATTAGCCGTTCTAATGTCAGCAAATTCGTCAACCTTGAAATCACGGTTTAAGTTTGCATTTTCAAATTGATAGTTAGTTTCATTAGCGCCAACAACTACGTTGTACAAGTCCTTAACAGTATCATCGGCGATAATCTTATCTGCCCAATCTGCGTTAACAGGACCGACGCCACCCTTTTCACTGCCAGTGATTTCTTTCAATTCTTCTGCATTTGCTTCGCGAACTTCATCAGCATCAAGAATATGACCTAATTTAACTTCGTTAATTTGCTTATCGCCACGAATTAAAACTAAAACTTTTTGATCATCAGCAATGTATAAAATACTCTTAACAATACGAGTTGCAGGAACATTTAAGAATTCTGCAAGCTTTTCAATAGTATCACAATCTGGAGTTGAGACCTTATTTAATTCTTTTGGATCTTCTGGATCTTGCTTGAAAGTATCAACACTTTTAGCCATTTCAAGGTTAGCAGAGTAAGTACCACTTTCATTAGTAGCAATTGTATCTTCACCAATAGAAGCTGGAGCTTGGAATTCGGTTGAGTTCTTACCACCCATTGTACCTGAGTCGGCAATTACTGGGTGAACAGTTACGCCACAACGCTTGTAAATAGCTTCAAAAGCACGCTTTTCATCATCAAATTGTTCATCAAGTTGATCACGAGTTGCTGCGAAACTGTAAGCATCAAGCATAACGAATTCACGACCACGAAGAAGACCAAAACGAGGACGGTTTTCATCACGGAACTTAGTTTGAATTTGATATAAAGCAATTGGCATTTGCTTGTAACTCTTCAAATTCTTAGCAATAATTTCAGTAAAAGTTTCTTCATGAGTAGGTCCAAGTAAACTTTCACGACCGTGACGGTCTTTCAACTTGAACATTTCAGCACCGTACTTCTTGTAACGGCCTGATTCTTGCCATAAAGTTGCTGGCAAGAAGTGTGGCATCATCATTTCTGGAACGTTGATTTTTTCCATTTCTTCTTCCATGATATTTTCTGCTTTGCGCAAAACACGGAAACCTAATGGAAGGTAGGCATAAACACCAGCAGTAACCTGACGGATGTAGCCTCCACGCAACATTAACTTATGACTTTCAGCAACAGCGTCAGCTGGAGCTTCTTTCAAAGTTGGCATAAAGAATTTTGATTGACGCATTCTTATCTCCTAAGTAAATCTATATTTTTATTTAATAAAGTAACGATAAATATCATTACCTGTAACCGCAATAATTAATAATAGCAATAAACCAAAACCAATTAATTCAACAACAGCTTCATGATCTTCGGAGATCGGTTTGCCGCGAACTAATTCAATTAAATTAAGCAAAAGTTTACCACCATCTAAGCCAGGAATCGGAATCAAGTTAACGATACCTAAATTGATAGAAATCATTGCTAAAAATGCAAGCACATAGGTAAAGCCCATTTGTGAAACTTGAGAAGTTTGAGAATAAATTCCCACAGGACCTGAGAGCTTATTTAAACTAAAGTGTCTAAATAAATTGCCTACTGCTGAGAAAATCATTCCCGTTGTTGAAACCGCCGTGTCCCAGCCACGCTTCAATTTTACGCCAGCATTTTCATTACTTTGAGCTACGATTCCAATTTGATAAACTTTCTGCTTTTGAATTTTAGCAACTTTTGGCTTAACGACTACGGAGTTAATTTTACCATTCTTTTTAACTTTCATCTGCAAAGCTTTACCTTTGCTTTGATTAATTGCAAGAGAAACATCCGCAAAAGAATTCATCTTCTTGCCATTAATTGAAAGAATTTTATCACCTGATTCAATCTTTGCAACTCTGGCAGGTGAATTAGGTGTTGTCTTAGCAACTGTTGTAGTTGCTGGACCAGGAACTGTAAAAGTCCAAATTAAAAATACTACAAAGCCAAGCACGATATTCATAAATGGACCAGCAAAATTAGTAGCAAGTTTTTGCCATACATTTGCTTGTTGGAATTGCGTATCGCGTGGAGCAATTATTAATTCCGTTTTATTTTTATCAATAATAGTAGCATCGTGATTTACATGATAAGTTACTGGCTTATCTTCATCACCATTTTCGTAGCCAGAAATAATCAAAGCATCAACCAAATCAGCTTTGGTAACTTGAACAGGAATACCTTCGATTGGCAAATCAGATTCTGACGCATCGATTCTTACAACTTCATTTTTATCATTTAATTGAAGAACAACTGTCATCCCTGGATCTAATTTACTTTCGTCATCAGCTCCTGCTAAACGAACGTACCCACCTAAAGGTAACCAACGAATAGTATAAGTTGTTGTCTTTCTTCTCTTTTGGAAAAGTTTTGGCCCCATTCCAATTGAAAATTCACGAACTAAAATCCCAGATTTCTTTGCCACGATAAAATGCCCGAATTCGTGAACGAATACGAGCAAACCGAATACTACTAAAAAGATTAGTATACCTTTCAAAAGCTATCTCCTAGTGTACAATACCTAAAACAGCGGCCATTACAGGTAATACAAAAAGCATACTATCGAATCTGTCTAAGATGCCACCATGTCCAGGTAAAATCTTTCCGGAATCTTTAACGCCATAAAAACGTTTGTAAGCTGATTCAACAAGGTCACCCATTTGACCAACAATGGAAAGGAAGAATGCTAAAACAAGCATCATTACTTGATCTTGACCCAATGGAACAAAGGCAGTGTAAATAGCCGTACAAATTAAAGCACAGATCACAGCGCCAATTGAACCTTCCCAGGTCTTGTTAGGACTAATAACTGGCCACAACTTATGTTTACCAATTTTACGTCCAATCATGTAAGCACCGATATCAGTTGACCAAACAACAACAAATACGTAGCAAAGCAATGCTAAACCATTTGCATCACTTCTAATTGCTGCCATATAGTGGAAACCTGTACCAATATATAATGATGCGATTGTATAAACACCAACATCATCAAAAGTAGTCTTATTCTTTGATAACACAGTCCAAGTAAGCATTAGCATAACAAGAGCAAAGTAAACTCCAAATTTTGACCAATGCATTGGCATTCCTTTAAAGAATGCATCTGGTACTGTCCAGGTTAAAGTTGCCAAAAGTGCCAAAATAAAGTCAACTGATACCAAAAGTTGTTTCTTCATTAAAAAGATTTCACTGATACCAACTGCAGCAAAGGCAACTGTTAACCAATCCATCCAAAGTCCACCTGCAAGGACAATTGGAATAAATAAAATTAAAGCGATAACCGCTGTTATAACACGTTGTTTCATTTTTCTCTATCTAACTATCTGACTCATCAACTTTACCAAATCGACGATCGCGATTTTGGTAATTTTCTACAAACTCTCTTAAATCATCTTCATTAAAATCTGGCCAAGCTTTATTACTAAAAGCCAATTCAGAATAAGCTATTTGCCATAACAAAAAATTAGAAATTCTTTGTTCACCTGATGTACGAATCAATAAATCTGGATCACGGTATTCACCAAAACCCGCTGTCATTAAATGATCAGAAATTATATCTTCTGTAATTTCATCACTTGATAAATCGCCGGACTTAACTAAATCCGCAATTTCTTGAACAGCTGATGTAATTTCTTTTCGTGCTCCATAATTAAATGCAAAATTAAGAATTAAACCAGTATTATTTGCGGTTTCATCCATTGCTTTTTGAACAACATCATAAGTATCCTTAGGCAAATGATCTAAATATCCCATAATATTTACCTTAACGTTGTTCTTCATCAAAGTAGGCATGAATTTGTCAAAAAACTTAACTGGCAAATTCATTAAATACGCAACTTCCTCTTTAGGTCTTGCCCAATTTTCAGTTGAAAAAGCATATAAAGTTAAAACTTTAATCCCCAACTTATCTGCCGCTAAGGTAATTCTTTCAACGTTATTCATACCTTCTTTGTGTCCAAAAACACGAGGTTTATGGCGCTTACGGGCCCATCGACCATTACCATCCATAATAATGGCAAGATGATTTAATTGATTCTTCTTTTTACCCATTATTAGCCTTGAGTGATTTCCTTACGCTTTTCGTCAGCAAGTGTATCAATCTTCTTAGTTGCATCGTCAGTAACTTTTTGTACTTGCTTTTCTAAATTACGTTGTTCATCTTCAGTAATTTCGTCATCTTTTTGTTGACGCTTAAGAGCGTTCATAGCATCACGACGAACGTTTCTAACCGCAATTTTTGCTTCTTCGGCTTCTTTACCAACTTCCTTGGCAATTTCTTCTCTTCTTTCACCGGTAAGTTGTGGAATAACCAAACGAATAACTTTACCATCATTTGCTGGAGTTAAACCAAGGTTTGAAGCAAGAAGTGCATGTTCAATATCATCCAAACTATTTACATCGTATGGAGTGATAAGCAAAACACGAGGTTCTGGAATAGTAACACTTGACATTTGAGTCAATGGAGTTGGTGCACCATAGTAATCAACCTTTACACCTTCCAAAAGGCCGGCATTTGCTACACCAGCACGGATGTTACCTAAATTCTTTTGAAAAACCTTAATAGATTTTTCCATATTTTCTTTTGCTTTTTCAATAGTTTCGTTGTTCATTATTTCTTACCGCCTTCAATTACAGTACCAATATTTTCACCCATAACAACCTTCTTAATGTTGCCTTCAGTGTTAACGTTAAATACAATTAATGGAATTTCAGTATCCATTGACAATGAACTTGCAGTTCTATCCATAACCTTTAGGTTCTTAGAAATAAGATCAAGTTGTGTCAATTCAGAATACTTAGTTGCTGATGGATCAAGTTTAGGGTCAGCTGAGTAAACACCATCAACACCATTCTTAGCCATCAAAATTACATCTGCACCAATTTCGGCCGCACGAAGAGCAGCAGTTGTATCAGTTGAGAAGTAAGGGTTACCTGTACCACCACCGAAGATAACTACACGGCCTTTTTCTAAATGACGTACAGCCTTTCTTCTAATATAAGGTTCAGCAACTTGTCTCATTTCAATAGAAGTTTGCATTCTAGTTGGAACGCCGATATGTTCCAAACCATCTTGAAGTGCCAAACCATTCATAATAGTAGCAAGCATACCCATGTAATCAGCTTGTGCACGTTCCATACCGAGCTTTTCACCGGTTTCACCACGCCACATGTTACCGCCACCACAGACGATACCAATTTCAACACCTAAATCATGAACTGATTTAATTTCCTTAGCTAAGTGAGCAATAACTGTAGGGTTAATTCCTGTACCTTCATCTCCAGCTAAAGCTTCACCTGAAATTTTTAGAATGATGCGTTTATATTTAACTTGACTCATAGTAACCTCCTCTAATAGCTCTAATTATTCTACCATATAAAGTATTGATATGTAGAGTACCAAGTTATTCAAAGTGTTTTTTTATTAAAAATTTATATGAACTACACCGGCACTAAAGTACCGGGTTTCTGGGAACGCCGAGTAGTGTTTGGGATCTTACATTGATTGCTCAAATACCCAACTCACGGAACTCAGCTCTTTACCATGGCCAGTCCCTGACCAGTTGGCTTTGCTTTATGCAGGATATTAATTGCCGCATTAATATCCCGGTCATGCTTAGTTTGACACTTAGGACAAGTCCATTCACGAATCTCTAATGCTTGGCGCCACTGTTATAGCCGCATTCTGAACAAATTCTGGAAGTGTTTTTAGGATCTACCGCAATTAGTCTTTTACCGTACCACTTACATTTATATTCCAGCATCTGTCTGAACATCCGCCATGAGGCATTAGAGATGGCTTTAGCCAAATGATGATTTTGAAGAAGATTTTTGGTTTTCAAATCTTCAATTACAATCACATCATACTGCTTGACCAAATGAGTCGTTAGCTTATGAAGATAATCCTTGCGCTGATTAGCTGCTTTAGCTTGATACCTGGCTTTTATTTTTTGGGCTTTTTGCCAATTGGCAAAGCTTTCCAAGCTTCTAGGACAAAGCACTTTTCTATTTTTATCCTGCAAAACTAATAGCTTAGCCAAGTGTCTGCGGCGAGAATATTTTCTTTGCCATGCTTTGGCTTTCTTTTCAAAATAAGAGCCATCAAAGCTAGGGTATTTCAAGCCATTAGACAGAATGGCTAAATCAGCTATACCGACATCGATGCCAATTTCTCTGCCAGTTAAGCGAAGCTTTTGGGGTTCATGCACTTCTGCCTGCAGAGACAGATAATACTTGCCCGTTGGTTCAAGCATAACCGTATAGCGTTTGATTTTGATATTTTGCAAAGCTCCGGTCCTGCTTGTCTTAATATAACCCAAATTAGGGATCTTTAAATACCGCTTGCCAGCAATTTTAATGATTGACTTGCCAGTATAAGACTTCTTCAAATACTTGCGCGAATGAAAACGAGGCTTGCCAGTTCGGCCGCTTTTATCTTGGAAGAAGTTTTTCCAAGACTGAGTTAAAAATTCATTAACTACCTGCAGACTTGAAGAATCGCTGTTTTTCAAAAAGGGATATTCCTTCTTGAGCGGCTTAAGCAGATAATTTAGCTTAAACTTGCCCAAAAAAGGCAAATTCTTATTATTCTGATAGCGTTCGTTCATCATGGCCAGCATCTGGTTCCAGACAAAACGATCATTGCCAAACATCTGCTCAAGCTGGTCTTGCTGGAGTTTATTAGGATAGAGCCTTAATTTGATTCCTTTCAGCACATTTGTTCCTCCCTTCTAGTAGCATTATATCAAACATGTGTTCAAGAAAGAATGGGAACAAGCAAAAAACTAAAAAAAAAGCCGGATTCATCACAGGAATTAAAATCCCGTGTTTTCTCCGGCAAATAATCGATAAAAAAAGAGAGGACCTAAGTCCTCCCTTGTTAATTTTTATTACTTCATTTGTTCGCGAACTTCGGCAGCAAAGTCTTCTTGCTTCTTTTCGATACCTTCGCCAACTTCGTAGCGTACGAAAGAAACTAACTTAGCACCATTTTCCTTTAAGAATTCGCCAACAGTCTTGCTGTCATCCATGATGTAATTTTGTGACAAAACAGCAAATTGCTTGTCAACTTGAGTGTTATCATCAATGAAGCGTTGCATCTTACCAGGAATAATTCTGTCCCAAATCTTTTCTGGCTTGCCTTCTTCTTTAAGTTCAGCCTTGATTTCTTCCTTAGCCTTAGCTAAAACATCATCAGTTAATTGCTTTTCTGAACCGTAAACAAGGTGTGGCAATGGCTTCTTATGAACCAATTCACGACTTTCGTTGTCTTGGTCGATCTTGTGGTTCATTAAAGCTAATTGTTCAGTAATGAATTCGTCATCTAATTCATCTGGTGAGATAACCTTAGGGCTCATAGCTGCGATGTGCATTGCCAAGTGCTTAGCAGTTGCAGCATCTGCACCTTCTAAAACAGTGATAACACCAATTTGGCCACCATTGTGTTGGTAAGCACCAAATTCTTGGTCATCAGTCTTTTCTTCCAAAGCAAAACGACGTAAAACAATCTTTTCACCAATTGTAGCAGTTGCATCTACAAATGCTTGGTCTAAAGTCTTGCCATCAGCCATCTTTAATTCAGAAGCTTCTTCAGCGTTAGCAGGCTTGCCTTCTGCAATTGTCTTGGTAACATCTTTTACCAAGTTAACAAACTTATCGTTTTGAGAAACAAAGTCAGTTTCTGAGTTGATTTCAGTCAAAGCTGCATCGTTACCAGCAACGTAAACGCCAGTTAAACCTTCAGCTGCAACACGGTCAGCCTTCTTTTCAGCCTTAGCCATACCCTTATCGTGAAGGTATTCAACTGCCTTGTCCATGTCACCGTCAACTTCTACCAATGCCTTCTTAGCGTCCATAACGCCAGCACCAGTACGTTCACGCAATTCCTTAACTTGCTTTGCAGTAATTTGTGCCATTGAAAAGTCCTCCTAATAGAACTAATAACAGTAAAAACTAGTCTTCTTTGTGTTCTTCAGCACTAACGATTTCGTCTTTGCCGTCAGCATCTTCCTTGAAGTCAACTTCAACAGTGTCATCATCTTGACCTTGTTGACCTTCAATAATAGCATCAGCCATAGCACCAGCAATTAAACGAATAGCACGAATAGCGTCATCGTTAGCTGGGATAATTACGTCGATAGGATCTGGATCAGTGTTGGTGTCAACCATAGCTACAACTGGGATACCCAAAATGTTAGCTTCGTGAACAGCAATCTTTTCCTTCTTAGGATCTACAACGAACAATACGTCTGGAATTCTTGGCATATCTTCGATACCGCCTAAGAATCTTTCAAGCTTTTCCATTTCCTTAGTTAAAAGTGCAACTTCCTTCTTTGGAAGAACATCAAAGGTACCGTCTTCTGACATTTCCTTTAATTGCTTTAATCTCTTAACACGGCTTTGGATAGTAACCCAGTTAGTCAAAGTACCACCCAACCAACGTTGGTTTACGTAGTATTGACCTGCACGAGTTGCTTCTTCAGCAATTGAGTCTTGAGCTTGCTTCTTAGTACCTACAAACAAGAAAACGCCGCCTTCTTGAGCAACAGCCTTCATGAAGTTGTAAGCATCATCTAACATCTTGATAGTCTTTTGCAAATCAATGATGTAGATACCATTTCTTTGAGTAAAAATGTAAGGAGCCATCTTAGGGTTCCAACGACGAGTTTGGTGACCAAAGTGGACACCTGCTTCAAGCAATTGTTTCATTGTAACAACTGACATAGTAAATTCCTCCTGGTTTTAATCCTCTCAAGCGTTCAATTCGATATCCGACCACTACCCTGGGCACCAAGATATCGATCGCTCTTGATGTGTTTTAATTTATATGCCAACACAGCATACTTATACATGATACTAAAGTTAAGTAGATATTGCAAGACTAAAATTTCACGTTATGTTCCCGCAAAAATTGTTCTTTCCAAGCACGGCTATGATGTTTAAACCAATATTCACGTTTTAACGCTAATCTCTTATCATCGAATTGTTCATGATATATCATTTGAACAGGACGACGAGACTTCGTATACTTTGCGCCTTTGCCGCTGTTGTGCATTTTCAAACGATGTCCTAGATCGTTTGTAAAACCGCCATAAAAACTGCCGTCATTGCATTTCAAAACATAAAAGAAAAACTTACCCGCATTATCATGCTTTTCACGATCTTCGTCAGTCTCCCGCAAAATTCTTTGCAATTCAGGCTTATATTCGCCATCTGCATCATGAACTTCAATTGCATCTTTAATTACCGTTCCATCTGTTGCCGTATGTTTAACAGCTTCAACAATAACTAAATTTGCATCTTCACCACGATGAGAAACAAACGGTTGAATCACTTTTACGCTAAGATCATGCTTCATGCAATAGTAACAAATCTCCCCCAATCTTTCTGGGCGATGAACCATAAACATTTTTCCCTTCATCTTTAGAAGACCGCTTGCCACTTCAATAATCTGTTCAAGATTAATTAAGATTTCATGACGGGCAATTGCTTTTTTGCGATCAGGATTTACTTCATGACCTTCTGGCACTTTAAAATATGGCGGATTAACAGTTACAACATCATATGAATCTTTTCGCAAAAATTTTGGTGCATTAAGTACATTATCTTGATGAACATTGATACGATTTTCCATATGATTGAGTTCAATTGAACGAACTGCTTGGGAGTATGCTTCATCTTGAATTTCAATTGCATCATACTTTGCTCTATTAAAATAGGCCATATACATAGTTGCTGCACAGTTTCCTGAGCACAAATCTGCAACCTTGTATTTATCATGAATAGCATTTTTAGCCCAATAAGCTAAAAAGAGCGTATCTGATGAAAACGAAAAAGCCGTCTTATCTTGTACAATGCGTAAATTATCACTGTACATGTAATCAATTCGCTCATTTTTTCCAAGTTCTACCATAAAAATTTTATCCTCTCGCCTTACTTTGCTATAATATTTTACAACAATTGGAGGAAATTATGTTTTATCGTTTTATTAGACCCATTGTTCGCTTCATCGTTTGGGTATTGAACGGACATTTACACGTACATCATAAAGATCGCATCCCCGAAGGAAATTATATTTTAGTTGCACCGCACCGTACTTGGTGGGAACCGATTATGTTTGCTTTAGCTGCAAGCCCAATGGAATTTATGTTTATGGCTAAAATTGAATTATTCAAAAATCCAGTTTTACGATTCATTTTGAAACATGCTCATGCTTTTCCTGTTGATCGTGAACACCCTGGTCCATCTGTATTAAAAATTCCGGTGAAAGGCCTAAAAGAAGGCAAACTTTCTTTAATTATTTTCCCTTCGGGAACTCGCCATTCTGCCGAGCTTAAAAGTGGTGCTTTGGTAATTGCCAAGCTTTCTAAAAAGCCTTTGGTTCCTGTTGTTTATCAAGGACCATTAACTTTTAAAGGTTTGCTTAAACGTCAACCTCTGGAAGTTTGCTTCGGTGATCCGATTTATATTGATCGAAAAACAAAGATGACTCATGAAAATGAAGCTAAATATGATCAAATTTTAAATGAAGCTTGGAATAAATTGGATAAGGAACAAAATCCTGATTTTCATTATGTTGCAAAATAAAAAGTCGAGAAGTTAATTCTTCTCGGCTTTATTTTTATTTCAATTCCATCGTATCTTCAGAGAAATTAACTGGAAATTCATCCGACCATTTTTCTACAACTGTATCAATTACTTTAAAACCAAATTTTTTATACAATTTTTTTGCTGCCTGATTATTTGTAAAAACAGCTAGTTTTATCGGTCTAGGTAATTCATTTAAAACAAAACTCATCAATTCCGTTCCAACGCCTTGTCGTTGAAAGGCCGGATCAACATACAAAAATTCAATTCGATGCCGACCGCAACCAACGAAACCGACAATTTTATTATTCTTTACTGCAACATAGATATTACAGGACAAAAAGTATTTCAAATATGATGCATCTTCTAACGCAACAAAGACAGATTCTAGATTCTCATTTTTTAATTCTTGCATCCGGCCCTGATTCATAACTTTGCAAATCTGTTTAAAATCATTTGATTGATATTTTCTAATTTTCATACATGCCCCTATTTCGCTATATATTAAATTTAAAATCAATTTTATCGCCAACATATAAACTTATTCAAATTACATACATAACATCTTCTGATTATTTTATTTAATTTTTAGTGTTAAAATGATTACTAGGTTTTTATATATGGAGGGAAATTAATGTTAGAAAAAACATTCTACAAAATGATGCTCAGTAAATCCTTCCCTTTCCCAGTTAAGGTAACTTATTGGGACGGCAAGAGTGAAGTTTATGGTAACGGCACTCCAGAAATTGAAATTGTCTTTAATGAAAAAATTCCAATTTCCGCAATTACCAAAAATGCTTCTCTTGCTTTGGGTGAAGGCTACATGGATAAGAAAATTGAAATTCATGGGGACATCCAAAAATTAATTTTCGGTGCTTACACTAGCGCAGATAGTTTCATGCGTTCATCTAAGTTCCGCAAGTTTTTACCTAAGCAAAAACATACTGAAAAGCAAAGTGAAGAAGATGTTCAAAGTCACTACGACATCGGTAACGATTTCTACAAGATGTGGCTTGATCCTACATTAACTTACTCATGTGCTTACTTTGAAGATGACAACACAGATGATCTTGAAAAAGCACAAATTGCCAAAGTTCATCATATCTTGAACAAGTTACATCCCGAAGAAGGCAAGACTTTGCTTGACATCGGCTGTGGCTGGGGAACTTTAATGCTCACTGCTGCTAAAGAATACGGCTTAAAGGTTACCGGAGTAACTTTGAGTGAAGAACAATACAAACTTGTTCAAAAGCGTATTTACGATGAGGGCTTAGAAGACGTTGCTGAAGTTAAGCTTGAAGATTACCGTGAGCTTGGTGATCAAAAGTGGGATTACATTACCTCCGTTGGTATGTTTGAACACGTTGGTTCAGAAAACTTGAGCGAATATTTTGCAGATGTTTATAAATACTTAAACCAAGATGGGGTTGCATTGATTCACGGAATTACCCGTCAACAAGGCGGTGCAACCAATGCTTGGATTAATAAATACATTTTCCCAGGTGGCTACATTCCAGGTTTACAAGAAATCGTCGGTGATATTGTCGACAACGGTTTACAAATTACTGACATGGAAACCCTTCGTCGCCATTACCAAAGAACTTTGGAAATTTGGGACAAGAACTTTAACAGCGTTCGTGACCAAGTTACCGAAAAAATGGGCGAACGTTTCACTCGTATGTGGGACATGTATTTGAATGCATGTGCCGCTTCATTTGAATCAGGCAATATTGATGTTATTCAATACTTGCTTACCAAGGGTCCTTCCGGCAAGACCTTGCCAATGACTCGTAAATACATGCTCGATAAATAAATTCAAACAAAAAATAAGCGTTGAGAAATCTCAACGCTTATTTTTATATCTAATTATATTTTTACCAAATTCGTACTCGCTTGTCAGGATCGAGCCACATACCATCAGTTTCCTTTACATCAAATGCTTCATAAAATTCATCTTGGCATTGTGACGGAATATTAACTCTTGTTGGCTGTGGAGCATGGACATCAGTCGCAATTTCGGTCTTGATAGCTTCAGGACGTTGTTTTTGAGCCCATGAACGAGCATAGTTTTCAAATAATTCCTTCATACTGCCACCTTCAGCCTTATTTGCCTGAATAGCACAAGTAAGACCACCCAGATCGGCAATATTCTCGGCAACGACTTGCTTACCATTTAATTTAGCTGGACCATAATCTAACCCATCATAAATATCAATGGCTGCTTGCGTACGCTTATTAAATTTCTTGAAGTCGTCGTCAGTCCACCAATTCTTCATATTGCCGAATTCATCAAACTTGGCACCATTATTGTCAAAAGCATGAGAAATTTCATGAGCAATAGTTGCCCCAATTCCACCATAATTAGTTCCGCGTGATTGATGCAAGTCATAAAATGGAGCTTGCAAAATAGCTGCTGGGAAAGTAATATCGTTTCTTTGTGGATCGTAGCAAGCGTTGTTAAGATTCCCTGGCATAAGCCATACTGAACGATCAACAGGTTCAGTTAATTTATTCAAGCTGTACTTTTCTAAGACCTTGCCCATTGCCTTTTCATTTTCATAAAGGCTCTTATCAGGATCAACTTGAAGCAAGTCATAAATCTTTTCGATCTTTTCTGGATAACCAATCTTAAGAACTAAGGCACGCAACTTAACAATTGCTTTCTTTTTGGTATCTTCAGAAAGCCAATCATTATTTTGAATACGATCTTCATATACCTTGATCATCCGCTGAATCATGTCGGTTACATCAGCCTTGGCATCTTCGCCGAAGTACTTTTTACCATAGTAAACACCGATTACTTCATCAAAACTGCTATTTGCAATGTAGTAAGCATGACGGTCCTTAGGAGGAAGTTCACCTTGACCACTCAAAGCTTGGCTATATGGAAAAGCAGCTTCACGGAAATCTTGAGAAAGTAAGCTAGCTACGCCATTAATAAATTTGGTAATCATCCAACCTTTGATCTCGTCAAAATTATCCGCATTAATTAATTCTTCAGCATGATCTAAAAATCTTGGTTCCAAAACAATTACTCGCTCTGGCATTTCGGGCACAATTGCTTGCAAGAAACTCTTCATATCAAAGGATTTGAACTTAGCTAAAAAGTCTTTCATTGAATATGGATTATAGGTAGCTGGATAATCTGACCATTCTTCAGTTGATTTAACGACTATGGCAAGTTTAGCATCAAATTTCAAAGCATTATCAATATAGATTTCGGCTTCAGGTTCATCGATTCCTGCCATTGTTAAAAGCTTAATAGTTTGCTTTTTCAAAATATCCAAAAGCTTCTTGGCATCATCTTGCTTGTAGCTGGTTGTATCTGGCAAGAAAGTACTTGGACCGCCAAATTCCAAGACATGAACCTTAGTGTTCATCATATCCGCTTCAACATCGAATCCAAATGGCAAACTAGCAAATTCATCAAGTTCAACGGCTTGTTTATTTAATTCATCAAAATCTTTGAGTGCTACTAATTTTTTAAGATCAGCTTGAATTGGCTTAGCGCCATCAGTATTTCTCTTATCAAAGTTTTTAGCAATCTTGTAAAGCGTAATCGCCTTATCAAAATCCTTCACATCAGGCAACTGCTCTTCCCCAGATGCAAATTTGTCGAAATCGCCCATTAAGCGCTTTTCAATTTTCATGTCAATGTTAGTATTAACTCCAATTTCGGTACGATCAGCCGGAATCTGAGCATCTTTTTGCCACTCAGAGTTAACAGCTAAGTACAAATTATCTTGAGGACGAGCATTAACATCTGGCTTAGTTAAATCACCAACACCACCACGCACAGCAAGTAAATTCTTCATTCTTTCTCCTTTTAAAACTTAATTACTTATTTTTATTATTTTGCAAAGTGTAAAGATCATAGTAATAACCTTTTTTAGCAAGAAGCCGTTCATGCGTACCCTTTTCAATAATGCGACCTTTATCCAAAACAATAATTTGGTCTGCATCTGCAATCGTTGAGAGTCGGTGCGCAATCGCCAAAGTTGTTCTACCTTTACGCAATGTTTTCAGGCCACGTTGAATCATTGTCTCAGTTTCAGTATCGACATTTGCAGTTGCTTCATCTAAAACCAAAACCTTTGGATCAGTCACCAAAGTTCTAGCAAATGAAATAAGCTGTCTTTCACCTTGACTGAGTTCTCCGCCGCCTTCAATAACTTTAGCATGATACTTTCCGGGCATTTTTTCAATAAATTGATCTGCCTGAACAGTTTTAGCAGCTTCCTTAATTTGGTCATCAGTAATTTTATTATTATACAAACGAATATTAGAATTGATATCGCCGTAAAACATAAATGGTTCCTGAAGCACTAACCCAAGCTTTTTTCGTAATTCCTCTTTAGGATACTTTTTAATATCAATGCCATCGATTAGGATTTGACCTTTATAAAATTCATAAAAGCGCATCATAACATTGATAATTGAGCTCTTGCCCGATCCAGTATGACCTACAATTCCTAAAGTTTCGCCTGGATTTACAGTAAAATTAATATCATGCAAAATTTCATTTTTGCCATCATAAGAAAAACTTACGTGTTTAAATTCAATTTTGCCTTCATTAATTGTTAGACCTTTTTGCGCATCTTGCTTAGGCTCATATTCCGTATCATCTAGAATTCTAAAAATTCTCTTACCAGCAACAATCCCATCTTGGAACAAAGTCATTTGATCCATCATTGTTGAAATTGGATTAAAGAATTGAGAAATATATTGTGAAAAAGCATATACCACACCAGCTGGAACAAATGTCTTTTGAAGAGGAAAACCAAAATACATTAATGAAACAGCTAATGCTAAAGAATAAAGCATACTAGTTAATGGTGATAACAGAAGTGAATTAACACGAATCATATTAAAGCGCGTACTCATTAACCCGCCATTTTCATCTTCAAATTCACCTGTCATACGATTTTCTTGCTTAAATTGCTGAATCAAAGATACGCCTTCAATTGATTCATTTAAATTTGTATTGATTCGGCTCAAGCGTTCACGATAATTGCGGTAAAGTTTTGAGCTTTTTCTTGAATACAGCCAAATAATAAACAATAAAATTGGCAAAAAGGCCAACATTAACCAGCCCGCGGTCACATTGGTGGAGAACATTGCAACCAATGCTGATCCAACGGAGAAAACACTAATAACTACTGTTGACAGAACCGTTAAAAAGTTGCTTAAAGTCATCGTATCATTGGTTACTCTTGATACGATTGATCCTGCTGGATGCTGATCAAAATAGCGCATCCCCAAAATATGCAATTTCTTATACAACGCCCGCCGAACACTTTCCAAAGATTTTTCTGAACCTAATGAAAAGAAATATTGATAAATAAACTGCAAAATTGCTTTTAAAAGTGAACCAAAAGCATATAATGCACCTGCAAAAAGAATAATTTGAACAGTAGCCGTCTGCTTAATCAAGAAATGATCAAGGAAATACTGCAAGCCAAAAGGCAAGAGCATATTGATCACACTAACCAAAAAGGCACCAACAACTGCAATTCCCATTTCAAACTTAAAGTATTTCACAAAACCCATTAAGCGTTTAAAAATACTCATCTGCTCTTTAACCGGAATTTCTTTTGACCAGATTGATTCAAATTGATCATCATTATTCATTGCTGTCACCTACCTTTTCTTCTAGTTCTTGACGGCGCCACATTTCTGCATACCAGCCATCTTGAGCTAGCAATTCATCGTGAGTTCCGCGTTCAACGATTTTTCCATTTTTCAAAACTAAAATTAAATCTGCGTTCATCACAGACGTTAAACGGTGTGCCGCAATCAAAGTAGTCTTGCCTTGGCGTTCTTTATGAAGTGACTTCAAAATTTCAGTTTCAGTCTTCGCATCAACAGCCGATAAAGCATCGTCCATAATCAATATTTGGCTATGCTTTAAAAGCGCACGTGCAATTGACATTCTTTGCTTTTGACCACCTGAAAGGGAAACTCCGTTTTCACCAACTAAAGTTTGATATGAACGAGGCATTTGCAAAATATCATTATGCAAATCACTCTTTTTAGCAGCTTCAATGATTTGATTATCTTCCGCATTTGCCTGTGAAAAAGCAATGTTTCTTTGAATACTGGTTGAGAATAAATAATTATTTTGTGGTACGTAAGAAATTTGCCGGAGCAAAACATTTAACGGAATTTCACGAATATCATGGCCATTTAAAGTGATTTCACCATCATAATTATCAAACTCTCTGAGAAGAAGCTGAATAATCGTTGTTTTTCCTGAACCAACACGGCCAACTAAACCTAGTGTCTGTCCCTTCTTCAGAGTAAAATCAATATTTTGCAAAACGGGAACATCTTTTTCATCAGGATAAGCAAATAAATCAATATGATAGTGTAAATCACCCGCAATATCCTTAGCAGAGAGACTTTCATCAGCATGTTCATCAGTGATTAAAGGTTTTTCATCCAAAAGTTTTTGAACACGATCATAACTAGCGCTACCACGTTCCAAAATATTAAATAAATACCCAATCGCAAACATTGGCCAGACCATATTACCGATATAAGCTATAAATGAAACTAATTGCCCAATTGACAACACTTTATTGCTTACTAAAAGACCACCATAAATAATGGTAATTGTATAGGTTAAACCAATAATTATTGTGCCTAATGGATCAAATAAAGAATCCCAAATAAATACACGTTTATTGATTTTAATAGTTTCATCAACCATTTTATCGAAAGCTTCAGTATCTTCTTTTCCTTGACCAAAAGTCTTCAGAACCTTGATTCCAGAAACTGATTCTTGGGTTTTATTATTCAATCTTGAAAAAGCTGCCTGCGATTCATTAAAAGAATCATGAAGCCTTTTTCCTAACTTTTGCGCACCCCAAGCTAAAAATGGTAAAGGTAAAAGGGCAACAATGGTTAAACGAAAATCAACAAAGATAATCATCGCAATCATTGTTGAAAGTCCCATCATAAGCGAATCAACTAAAGTTAAAACACCATCTCCGGCAACATTTTGAATGGCAGATACGTCATTAGTCGCATGAGCCATTAAATCGCCCGTTCTATGACGTTGATAAAAAGTACGATCCATCTTCATAAAATGGGTAAACAATTTTGAACGCATCTGTCGTTCAAGTTCAGCAGCACCGCCCCAAATTTGTTTACGCCAAAAATACCGTAGAACATACAGCACAATCGCTGCAGCAACAACAGCTAAAACAAGCATTCCATATTGCGCCCATGTTATATGTCCTTTATCTAATTGATCAGACATGAGCCCCAATACGCGCGGAGGTACTAAGTTAGCAAAGGAAGTTAATGCTAAGAAAATAATTCCTAAAATATAACGTTTCTTTTCTTTTTTAAAAAACCAACCTAATTTACCGAAAATACTCATCTAATCACCCCTTTTTTTAAAAACAAAAAAAGACGAAGAAAATCCCTCGTCTTGTTTATCCAATATTAAATTAAGATATAATCTTACTTCTTTTGTTGATGCTTCATCATGTTCATCACTTGGTTAACCTTCTTAGCAGATGGTTTCTGACCCATTTGTGACATCATAGCAACGATCATATCTTCACTAATTGGAGGATTTTCTTGGAAATATTTCTTCATATAAGCTCTGGCACCGTAGAAACCACCTACAAGACCAACAGCTAAAGCGACAATAATTAATACAATTGCTAAACCTAAATTCATAATTAAATAAATCCTCCATTAACTAACATATCTATCTTATCAAAAATAAGAAAAAATTAAAGAAAAAGTTAATCTTTTCTAAGTCCTTTTCTTCTTTGAGCTCTTTTAGCTCTTTCTGAAGTTACTTCTTTACCATTTTTATCAATAATTACAGTATCTTCAAGTTGTTGCTTAAATCCAGCTCTAAAGTTAGCCAAAAACTTCTTGTGTAATTCTTTTCTTTCAGCTTCTTCTTCTTCAGTTAAGCCTTCATTTTCTTTCTTATGATACAATTCGTTGATACGATCTGTAACCTTTTTAATTTCTTCTTTATCCATAGTTAACACCTCTTATATATATTGTAGTTTACAGTATTTACGCAAATAAAAAAAGCACAAAATTTCTAAGAACGCCTGTTTGTAAATTGCTAAATTATTTGATAAACTTAACTATATAATTATACCAATTCCCACAAACGGAGTGTTCAATTATGAAAAGGAATTACGAATCAAAGCAAATTGAAATTTTGCAATTTATTTATGACACAGTAGAAAAACGTGGTTTTCCACCAACAGTGCGTGAAATTTGTTCAGCTGTCAGCCTTTCTTCAACTTCAACCGTCCATGGTCACTTATCACGTCTTGAAAGAAAAGGTTTGCTCGTAAAAGACGCAACTAAGCCTAGAGCAATCGAAATTACTAAGGAAGGTTTAAAGGAATTAGGCATCAAGCCAAAAGAAATTCCTGTTGTTGGTGTTGTCACCGCTGGTCAACCAATTCTTGCTGTAGAAGATGTAGAAGAATACTTCCCTCTTCCACCTGATTTAAAATCTGATGCTGGTGAACTCTTCATGCTTAAGGTTCATGGTGAAAGTATGATTAACGCCGGAATCTTAGATGGTGACGAAGTGATTGTAAGAAAACAATCTACTGCAAACAATGGTGAAATCGTTGTTGCTATGACCGAAGACAATGAGGCTACAGTAAAACGTTTCTATAAAGAAAGCGATCATTATCGTTTACAACCAGAAAACGACACCATGGATCCTATTATTTTAGATAAAGTTGCAATTTTAGGTAAGGTTGTCAGCCTTTACCGTAACGGTATTGAATAATAAAAATAGAGCTAATTTTATTTAGCTCTATTTTTTTGCTCTCATTTAAGTATTTCAATTAATTTCTTTTCAAATATTGGCAACCATTTTTCCTTATAGCCAGCTCGCGTTGGATGAATTGGATCCGCCATGTAAATACTATTTTGATCTTTAAAATCTGGATTATTATACAAATCAAGTACTTCTATATTGTACTTTTCAGCCAATTCATGACTACGCTCTACCATTTGAGCATATAGTTGATTATCAAAATAAGGATTCGTATAAATCATAATTGGACAGTGCCATTTTTCTTGCGCTGTTAAAATCATATATTCCATAGCACCAGTAATTGTTTGCGTGTCAAAATTCTCATCAGAGATTTCACCTAAGTTTTTGCTACCGCGCTTAGTATCATTAGTTGAAAGTTGTAAAACAAACATTTCCGGAGCTTCTTCATCTAAATTTTCTTTAAAACGAGCAACATAAGAATCTCCAGGATTAAAAGCATCTTGATCAACTAATGTGGTACCATTTTCCGCATCTTTGATCGCCTCAACGCCATCGTGCTTCCAAAGATAATCAACAAATGATTCACCCAATGCACCAAAACCAAAAGTAACTGATGAACCTAAAAATAAAATTTTCTTCTTCAAAAGCGGACTGGCCACTGTATCAGTTTGCTTAACACCATATTTACGATTATTGCCTGGCAAGCCTGCCATTTGCGTATACAAACGCTGATGTAAGGGATGCTCAGATAAATCTTGTCTTAACTCGGCTACGGCTACTTTTGAGAGATCATTATTTTGGGACATAGAAATTAAAAATGTTTCGTTACTCATTCTCTTTTTCCTTTTCTATATATGGTTTAATTACTTGCCAGTCCTTAGCAATGTCATCTGTTAATTTACGATTATAGAAAACAGCTGCTGGATGGTATTGCGGAAAAATTGTATATCTCTCTTCTGACCAAACGTAGCCATCTTCATTGTCATTCAATTTTAAAATTGGTGTATCTTTAATTACTTTACCATGTTCTTCCGAAATCTTATGCCCAGCTCCAAGCAATCTTTCTAAGGCAGTATTGCCCACAGCAACGATTAATTTAGGCTGCACTTTTGCAATTTCATAATCAAGAAACGGTGCATGGGCTAAAATTTCTTTTTTAGTTGGTTTGCGATTAGGATATTTTATTACTTCCTTATTTTCTCGCTTGCTGAAAACCTTTTTTATGCCATAAGGGCGACTGCGCACGGCTGAAGTGATATAAACATCTTCACGTTTTAATCCAATACTAGCAAGTGATTTCATCAATTCCTTACCAGAATCGCCATGAAAGGGAATATGCGATTCAATTTCTTCACGACCAGGTGCTTCGCCAATAATCATTAAAGCCGGATGAATTGGTCCTGCTCCTTCATTGATGCCTTCCAGCTTCATCCCTGCTGATCTATTTTTCACTTTTGCAATTAATTCTTCTGGATATTTCATATGAATTCCTTGATTAAAAAAGAGTGAACATCTGCTCACCCTTTAGTTTCTTTATTTACTTTCTTCAATATGCTGGGTAGCTGCTTGCAAAATTTCATACAAGCCACGATCTTTAGGTAAATATTCTTTAGATTCTGCCAATGTTACCCATTTTGAATTCAAAATTTCTTCGACTTGATCCACGACATGTTGATCCGGAACAAATTTACTTAAGAAAAAGCCCACTTTTTTAATTGTATTTTCTTCAGTTCGATATTCAATTTCTCGTCTAAAATTAAAATCAAAAATCGGATGAAGCCCTACTTCTTCAGCCACTTCACGCTTAGCAGCCTGCTCTTCAGTTTCACCTTTTTCAAGATGTCCTTTAGGAAAGCCCCAAGTATGGTGCAAAACACTTTCAACAATTAAAAATAAAAGTTCATTATTTTCTTCACGGTAAATTACGCTACCAGCAGAATGTTCATGAATCATATCGACTCCTCCTTATATGTGTCTATATTATAACAAAAAATAGATTTAAATAATTCATCTCATAAATTTAATTGAACTACGGAATGTTTTTTTGTTACACTAAGAACGTCGAAAACAATAAATATTAATAAGGTGAATAAATTGAATAAGAAAACTAAAGAAATTGTTACCTGGTGGTTAGAAGTTATTCTTCTTGCTGCAGCAATTTTTGGCATTTTCTGGGCACTCAACAAATACGTATTTGCCAATTGCACTGTTTCCGGAATTTCAATGGAACCAACTTTTGATGATAAAGAACGTGTAGTTGCTGTCCGTCATGCTAAGCTTACTCGTGGCGAGGTTGTTGTAGTTGATGCTCCGGATGAACCAGGTGCTTTATATATTAAACGTATTATTGGGATGCCTGGTGATACTGTGGTAAGCAAGAACCAACAGATTTACATTAACGGTAAAAAGCTTAATCAACCTTGGCTCAAAGCTGGACGTAAAATGACTGATAATGGTGAAGACGGTTTTTCAGGAACTAAATATTCTTATACTCAAAACTTTACTCTTAGTTCTTTAGCCAAGACCAATAATTATAAGCAATACTACACACCTGCGCAATTAAAGACAATGCAAAGAACAAATAAGGTTCCTAAAGGCACCTACTTTGTAATGGGTGATCACCGTAGCGTATCTAAAGACAGTCGTTACATTGGTACAATCCCACGTGATAAAGTTGTGGGTGTTGTTAAGTGGCGTTACTGGCCAATTAATAAAATGAAGTTTTATTAATTACAACCTAAAAGAGGATCGAAATTTCGATCCTCTTTTTTGTTACAAAATAAAAAACACCATTTTCCACATAATGCGAAAAACGATGCCTTCAAACGGACCGGACTACCCTACCAGTCCGTTGAGTTTTTATTAGAAAGAAAAATGAAGCCAGCTGCTTATTCTGAATTACATAAGAGAACATACTACAAACGTAAACGCATGCTATTCACTTATTGAAAAATCAGAAAAAGTAGATATTCTGGCTTCATTCCTTTCATATAACGTAACTAAAATATATCATACTATTTG
>NZ_BALY01000018.1 GCF_000615445.1 Lactobacillus hamsteri DSM 5661 = JCM 6256
CGAATTGTGGCTTTTGTTGCAGCTATTGTCGTAATTGTAGCAGCAATTGTTGGATTTAATGTTTACAAAAATTTTCAAAATAATGTGTCAGAAAGTAATTCGTCTTCAAGATCTGTAAAAACTAAAGTGAAAAAGAATGGAAAAGTTACTACAACTGGTAAAAATAATAAAGTTTTAGTTGTTTACTTTTCAAGAAAAAAAGCAGTTTACGGTGGTGATTTAAAACGTGGTAATACTGCAAGAGTAGCTGATTTCATTCAAGAAAAAACTAAAGGTGACACGTATGAAATTATTCCTAAAAAAGCATATCCCAATGATTATGATGAAACTACTAAAGTAGCCCAACGAGAGCAAGATCAAAATGCCCGTCCAGCCATTAAGAATGCTTTGCCAGATGTTAAAAAATATAAGACTATCTTTATTGGTGGACCAATTTGGTGGGGTGAATATCCAATGATTGTTCGTACCTTCATTGATAATGTCAATTTGAGCGGCAAAACTGTTATTCCTTTTACAACGGCAGCAGGTTCCGGCTTAGGCAATACTGAAGAGACTTTGCGGAAGGCTTATCCTAAGGCAACAATTCGTACAGGCTTTACTACTGAGGGTAATAATGTTAAAGATAATCCATCTAGTGTTAAGCGTGAAGTTAATAAATGGCTTAATGGTTTAGGTTACTAAAATGAAAAATCGAAAACTATTTTTAGGGATTATATGGCTGCTTTTGGCAGTCATTTTACCTTTACCGTTAATTTTTGTTTTAAATACAGGCTTAACTGATACTGTAAATAATTTAATCGCCTATGATTTTGGGATATTGGCATATGTTTGGTGGCTAGCAATTGTTTACTTAAGTATACGTCCAAAATGGATTGCAAAAAGAATAGGCATACCATCTACTTATATGATGCATGGAATGCTTGCGATTTTTGCACTTGTTGCAGCCACAATTCATAAATTTACAACGAATTCATTTCATGCAATTATTCGTAATACAGGTAATATTGCTTGGTATTTAGCAATTTTCATGATTGTTTATGTTATTGTTTTTCTTTCAGGTTGGTTAAGTGACAGATTATCTGTTTTTAAAAAATCAAAGGCTAATTTTGAAAAAGTATTTAATCACCAATTATCAGTTTGGGTTCATCGTTTAAATTTTGTAGTTATTGCTCTAATCTGGTTGCATGTTAACGTGATTCCAAGAATTGCTAATGTTCCATATTTTTTAATTATTTTTGATATTTATACTTTATTTTTTATTGCTTCGTATGCATATCAAAAATTTATTATTGATGCAGATATGAAAAATGGTGGTGTTGTAAGCGAAAATATTGCTCGAACTCCAACAATACAGGAACTGACTATCGATCTTAACGAAAAGGCAAAAGAATATCATGCTGGTGATTTCTACTTTATTTCATTTCGATCAAAAGAAATTTCCAGTGAGGCGCATCCTTTTTCAGTAACATCTAAACCAAATAAAAGACAGGTTTCTTTTCTTATTAATCGCGTAGGTGATTTTACTAAAAAAATAGATCAAGTTGAGCCCGGAACAAAGGTACATTTTGATGGTCCATATGGGTTATTTGATTCTGAAATAAGTCAAAGTAATTTACCAATTATTCTTTACGCATTGGGGACAGGAATTGCTCCTTTGATTAGTTTGGCAGAAGAATATGCTGGTAAGAAAAAAATACATTTGATTTGGTCAACTAATTCTACAGAAAGTTATTTTGATAAGCGAATAGAAAAATTATCTCAAGAAGATGTTAAGATCAATATTAAAAAGCATCGTTTTTTAGATAATGAAATAGAACAAATTTTGACTTCTGAGGAAAAACAAAATGGTCAGTTCTACATTGTAGGTTCGGCTTCAATTGTTTTAAAAGTTCGCAAAAAGTTGGAAGGGTTAGGAATTAAAAAATCTTATTTGCATGATGAGCATTTGACGATGTAGTTTTTAAAAAGGAACGTTCGGCTAGACGAAACGTTTCTTTTTTGTTTTTCAGTTTGTTAAAATTAACCATAAAATCAAAGCAAATTCATTGAGGATATAATATTATGGTTTTAAAAATGAAAGATATTGCTAGACTTGCTAATGTATCAACTTCAGCTGTTTCGTTAGCTATTAATGGTAAGCCAGGAATAAGTCAAGAAACTCGTGAAAAAATATTTAAAGTAATAAATGAAAATGAATATCAACCTTTGAGAAAAAGACGAAAAGGTGGTGTTCGAAAGGTAGCAAGCTGTGATCTAATTATTGTTAGTGATAAAAAAGGCGTCGTAAATAGAAACTATAGAAGTTTGCCGTTTTTCGATTATTTGGTATCAACTTTAAGTCAGAATATTAATGGATTTGGTACAAATTTACGCATTGATACTTTGCGTATTCGGCATTTAGTAGAAGATCTAAATGAACTGCTTACTAACTCCGTTGTAACTAACGCAATAGTTTTAGGAACAGATTTAAGCAAAAGCGATATTGAATTAATTAATAGTAAAATTAAGCATACAGTTTTCGTAGATACTTATTTCAAAGAAATTAAAGCAGATTTTGTTACTATAGATAATTTTCAGGGAACATATGAAGCTGCCAAATATATTTTAAGTAAAGGCTACAAAAATATTGGATATGTAGCGTCTAGCAAGGCTAACCCTAATTTTCTAAAAAGAAGAGAAGGCTTTCAAGCAGCGTTAAAAGCAGAAAATATTGATATAGCGCCTAATCATTTTTATAGTATTGAACCGATAAATTTAATTCCTACTACGCCACTGCATGGTTTTAGTTTAGATAACTTGCCTGAAGTGATTTTTTGTGAAACTGATTATATGGCAATTCGAATAATGAAAGAATGCATTAAAAATGGCATTGAAGTGCCAAAGGATATTGCCATAATGGGTTTTGATGATATAGAAGAAGGTCTATTGATTAATCCTGAATTAACAACTGTTCATGTTTCGATTGATCAAATTGTCGACCAGGCAATTTTTCAATTACAAGCACAGGCATCTTCAAATGAAGAATGGGAACCAGAAAAATCGCTTATTGGGACTCACTTAGTTATCAGAAAATCTGTTTAACTAAAATAACAACTAAAATAAAAATATGCCATTGAAAACTGTTGAAAGCGATTACTTTATATGGAATAATACTTTTAACAAATAAAAAAACAATAAATCATTAAAATTATTTTATTTTATTTTAGTTAAAAGGAGAAAGCTATTGAAAGAAATCACTGTTTTAGGCAGTATCAACTTAGATACTACATATTCGATTCCTAGAATTCCACTACCAGGCGAAACGATTCATGTTACTAATGTATCTTCTGCTGCAGGAGGAAAAGGTGCCAATCAAGCCGTTGCCGCTCAACGTAGTGGATTGCAAGTAAACTTTATTGGTAGTGTTGGGGATGATCAAGGCGGAAAGTTTATGCTTGATACTATGAAAAAAGAGGGCATTAACTTAGAAAACGTTAAGATTAATTCAGCTATTGAAACTGGAGCAGCAGCTATTTTATTAGATGAAAAAGGTCAAAATAGTATTTTGGTAGATGCAGGTGCAAATGGCACGGTTAAGCCTGAACAAGTTAGGAATGCGGAAGAAGCCATTGCAAGATCTGAATATATCGTTGCTCAATTTGAAACTCCAATTGAAGCAACAAAAGAGGCATTCAGAATTGCTAAAAAGCATGGTGTTAAAACTATTTTGAATCCTGCTCCTGCTAAGAAAATTGATGAAGAGTTATTAAGTTTAACGGATATTATTACTCCAAATGAAACTGAAAGCTATACAATTACTGGAATTAAAATTGATGCAGAAACAGGGATGTCTGAAACTGCTCAATATTTCAGAGACAAAGGTGTAGATGTTACTTTGATTACTTTAGGCGAAAAAGGAGTGTTCTATTCAACTCCTGTCCATGAAGGGATGATTAAAGCTAACAAAGTAAAAGCAGTAGATACTACAGGTGCTGGTGATACCTTTATTGGTGCAATGTCTTCAGTTTTGGAATCAGATTATTCTAATTTAGAAGATGCGATTATATATGGTCAACGTGCTTCATCAATTACTGTTCAAGGAAAAGGTGCGATGCCATCAATTCCAACTAAAGCAGAAGTAGAAAAGGTTTACGGAAAGGATTAATAAAAATGAAAAAAACAGGTGTAATGAATTCAAATATTTCTCGAGTAATCGCTGATATGGGTCACATGGATTTATTAGGTGTTGGAGATGCAGGCACTCCTGTCCCAGCTGGAACTGAAAAGATCGATTTATCAGTTCACGCAGGTTTGCCATCATTTATTGATGTGTTAAAAGAAGTTTTAAAAGAACTCGAAGTTCAAAAAATTTATGTTGCTGAAGAAATTAAAACTGAAAATCCAAAGCAATTAGAAGAAATTAAAAAAGTTCTTCCTAATGTAGAAGTTGAATTTATTCCTCACTCAGAACTCAAGAGAAAATTAGGTGATTCAAAAGCTTTCATTAGAACAGGTGAAGAAACACCTTATTCAAATGTAATTCTTGAAAGTGGAGTTATTTTCTAAAATAATAAGGTGGTTATGAAATGAATGGAATCGCGCTTTTAATTGGTTTAGGACCGCTGATTGGTTGGGGATTCTTCCCAACTATAGCTTCTAAGATTGGTGGTAGGCCAGTTAATCAAATTATAGGTACAACGTTTGGATCGTTTATTTTTGCATTAATTCTTGCATTGATAGAAGGAACTCATCTTCCATCTGGGGCTGCTCTTTGGTGGTCTATATTATCAGGAATTTGTTGGGCGTCAGCTCAAGTTATAACATTTTATTCCTTTACTTTGATTGGTTCATCTAGAGCAATGCCAATCACTACAGCTTTTCAATTATTAGGTGCATCTCTTTGGGGTGTATTTGCTTTAGGAGATTGGCCAACTAAAACTGATAAAATTATCGGCTTTGTAGCATTAATATTGATTGTTATTGGTGCATGGATGACAAGCTGGGATGAACACAAGGATGCAGAATCCAGTAGTAAACTTAAAAAAGCTGTTATTGTTCTTTTGATCGGGGAAATTGGTTACTGGGGCTACTCAGCAGCTCCACAAGCTGCACATATTAGTGGGATGCAAGCATTCTTGCCACAAACTATTGGTATGTGTATCGTGGCAATTGTATATGCGATTTTCTTAGGTATAAAAGATAAGAACCATAAGATGGCTTTGGCTGAATCAGTTTCATACAAGCATATCATTTCAGGTTTCTTCTTTGCTTTTGCAGCATTAACTTACTTGATTTCTGCTCAACCAAATATGAATGGTTTGGCAACAGGCTTCTTACTTTCACAAACATCTGTTGTACTTGCAACTTTAACAGGAATTTGGATGCTTCATCAAACTAAGACTCGCAAAGAAATGATTATTACGGTTTTAGGTTTAGCATTAATTGTAGGTGCCGCTGCAATGACTGTGATTGTATAGTATAATCTTCTTTGAAACTAAAATAGTTCAATTCTACAAAAGTAGGATTGAACTATTTTTTCTTTTTTATATTTTTTCATAAAGATTATAATTTAAATATATAACTGTGTAATAAATATTCTTCTATTGGAGTGAAAAATGAAAATATCTGGCAATGAGGACTTGCGAGTTCAACGAACTATTAAAAATATTTATCGAGCATTTGAAGATTTGATTTGTCAAAAAGATTATAACAAAATTACGGTTACTGAGCTGGCTCGTAAAGCTGAAATAAATAAGAAGACTTTTTATCGATACTATCCAACACTTGATGATTTACTTGCCGAAATGCAGGCACAGTATTCGCGGGGCTATATCAAATTAGTGGAAAATTATCGTTATCCGCAAGATATGAAAAAAATTGTACGTGCTTTTTATGAATTTTCAGCTAGACAAGGAAAAGCTTACGATAAAATTACTACGAGTACAGGAGCATATTCTAGAATTCGCCAGCAGATGATCAATCAAGTTGAAAAGAAAACTTGGGAACAATCGGCAGAGTTTAATAATTTAAATGAATGGCAACAAAAAATCTTGCTAGCTTTTATTCAAGATACAAGTATTGCTTGTTATCGAGAATGGATTAATAGTAATAAAGAACAATCTATTGACGATATGATTGCTATAACATCTTCTTTATTAGAAGGTGGAATTGAAAAGTTTTTCAAAAATATAAAGCAAAATAACTAAGATTTAAGAGAAAAAAAGTCAAAACTTGGCTTTTTTTCTTATTTTTTTGCACCTTTTTATAAAAAAAGTGTGGCATAAGTCCCACCTTGAAAAATATTGCCCATTTTTTTGTCTATTTACAGCTGGCATAATACTAATTGTCAACAAGCAAGGAGGTCAAAAATGAACAATATAACACAAACAGCAGAAGATCTAATTAGAGAAACTTTTGCTAAAGAAAACGATGGAATGATTAATCAAGATTTGGATTTACTAAAAGAAGTAATCGCTCCTGATGCAATTCTTACTCACATTACCGGTGCCGAGCAAAGCCGTGATGAATGGCTAAGACAAATTAAGATCGGTCGTATGCGCTATAAGAAAAGTATCTTACAAAAAGTAGCAATCACGATTCTTGATGAAAATCATGCTCATGCGATTGTTCAAAATTTAGTAACTGCAAGAATTTACGGTTTTACTAATGATTGGCTTCTTCAAAGTGACAATCAATTAGAAAAAAGAAATGGCAATTGGGTAATTACTGGTTCCAAAGCTAGTTTGGCCTAATTAATAAAGATTAATTATAAAGGAGAAAACATAATGGCAGAACAAACTTATGTTGAATTAAACAATGGTACAAAAATTCCTCAATTTGGTTTAGGTGTTTACATGATTCAAGGAGATGGCCAAACAGCCAAGGCTGTTAAAGATGCGCTTGATTTAGGTTATCGCCATATTGATACAGCCCATGCTTACCAAAATGAACGTGGTGTTGGTCAAGGAATTAAAGAAAGTGGCCTGAAACGTGAAGATGTTTGGATCACCAGTAAGTTATGGCCAACAGATTACGATGATCCAGAAACTGCAATTGATAAAATGCTTGATCGTTTAGGTACCGATTATATTGATTTACTTTTGCTTCACCAACAAGTTGGTAATTACTTAAATGCTTACAAGGGTATGGAAAAAGCACTTAAGGAAGGTAAAGTTAGATCAATTGGTATTAGTAACTTTGATGGGGAACGTCTTGATGACATTATTGAACATTCAGAAGTTAAGCCAATGGTTATGCAAGTAGAAATGCATCCATATTACCAACAAAAGGCTTTAAAGGAAAAGATGAAGCCTTATGGTACTAAGTTTGAAAGTTGGTATCCACTTGGTCATGGTGACGCTGGCTTGATGAATGAATCAATTTTTACCAAACTTGCTAAGAAGTATGGTAAGACTAACGCCCAAATTATCTTACGTTGGCACATTCAAGAAGAAAATATTGTTTTCCCTAAGACGACAAATCCTCAACATATGAGAGATAATATTGATATTTTTGATTTTGAATTAACTGATGAAGAAATGGCGGAAATTAACAAATTAGATTCTGGCAAGCGTTACTATAATGCAAGCTTGGCGCAACAAGAACAATTTGTAAACTATCATCCTGCTGACTAGTTTTTAGAAAGAGACATAATTATGACTAATAAAATTACGCGTTTGAATATGGATGACCCGACTTACCGTAGGTTCATATTCCTGAAATGCATCGTAGTGATAAGCTTTGTTTTAAAATTAATCAATATTCAAATGAAGACTCTGAAAGACGTCCATTATTAGAAGAATTATTTGAAAATCGACTTCCTAAGACAAGTAATATTTACGCACCGCTTGAAATTGATTCAGGCCATCAAGTTGAAATTGGCGAACACGTATTTATTAATCATAATGTGACAATGATGGCTCATGGCGGAATTAAAATTGATGATGGCGTTATGATTGGACCACATGCCTCGCTTTTAACTGTCAATCATGATTTTCATAATCACCGAATTTTGGAAGTTTCACCAATTCATTTAAAGAAAAATGCGTGGATTGGTGCTAATACAACAATTCTTTCTGGTATTACAATTGGTGAAAATGCAATTGTTGCTGCGGGTGCAGTTGTAACTAAAGATGTTGAGCCCAATACAATTGTTGGTGGTAATCCAGCCCATGTCTTAAAGAAAATTGATGATTAAAATGTTGATCGATACTTTTACTCAAAATAATCGTAAAGTCTATGTTTATGGTAAGAAAAGTGTTCTTACTAATAGACAGGTACCCATGATTTTAGATTTAAATTGTACGACAGGAAATCCTAAAGCAGAGGTCTTAACTAATGGTTGGGATGAAGTAACAGAAAAAGAAAATATAATTGTGATTGCTCCTGAATATGATGATTATGCTACTTATTCTGAATGTCCGTTTTTAAGAGATTTAATTGCTGTTTGCGTGCAAAAATATCCAATTGATGAAAGTCGAATTTATAGTGTTGGCTTTTCAAATGGTGGTGCTAGTTCGGTAGCTTTGGCAAGTACTTATCCAAACTTATTGGCTGGAATTGCAGCTATGGGATGGGCAATTGGTATGATGCGTTCAAAAACGCAGATTCCATTTTTACTTATTCAAGGTTCAAAAGAGTATGTTGATCAAAATTTGCCAGCTGTTATGGATGATGAAAAAGAAACTTTGCGTGATATTTTCTTAGCGGATAATTTGATTACAAATGAAATGCGTACAGATTATAAAAAATGGCCTTATTGGGGTTATCCAAGCTCAAGTCAAGAAGTTAAAGAATTAACTTATCATGACTATGATCCTACGGAAATATGAAACAAAAAGTTACTAATAATTTAACATTTTCGTATTATCAAAAAAATGGTTATCGTCATCCCTTTGTTCAAACAGTATTAATTCCGAATGCTCATCATATTCCTCATGATTGTAATGCAGAAATTGCATGGGATTTTCTTAAGCATTTTGCAAGAGATAAGCAAGGACAAATTGTAGAAATAAATAATTAGAAAAAGAGGTAATAATATGACTAAAGTTCTTATCATTGGAGCTTCTGGCTCTATTGGCAGTGTTGTTGCTCCTGAATTATTAAAGAAGACAGATGCAGATTTACGTTTGGCTTCAAGACATCCAAATTATATTAATGTAACTAACCCTAATCGAGAAGAAACTGTTAAATTAGATGTAACTAATGACGAAGAATTAGCTAATGCTTTAAGTGGAGTTGACTTTGTATTTGCTGCATTGTCAGGGAGTATGAATAAATATGCTAAGCATTTGGTTAAAGTAATGGATGAAGTTGGCGTTAAGCGCCTTGCTTTCATTACTACAATGGGAATCTATCAAGAAATTCCTTCATGGCTCGGTGATTCACCAAATCCATACCATAACATGATCTTAAGACCGTTCAGAAAAGCTGCGGATACTATTGAAGCAAGTGATCTAGATTATACAATTATCCGTCCCGGATGGCTTGATGATGGGGATGCAACTTATGAATTAACTAAGAAGGGTGAACCTTTTGGTGGTCATGATGTATCTCGTTACGCCATTGCCGATTTTGTTGCAAGGATGGTCAATGACCCAAGTTTTGCAAATAGAGAAAGCTACGGTATTAACCGTCCACAAGCTTATTAATTAAAGTAGGGGAAACCCTGCTTTTTTTATAAAGATGAGTATACGAAGGGTGAATACTAGCTTGCCTAACAGTGAATTTTTTAAATGAATATTTGCATCTAGAATAATAATCAAATCAAGAGATAAAAATTAGGAGAAAACAAATATGAATAAGACAATAAAATTAAATAATGGCGTGGAAATGCCAACTGTTGGTTATGGTGTTTTTCAAATTCCTGAAGAACAAACAAAAAAAGTAGTTACTGAAGCGTTGAACGATGGCTACCGTTTAATTGATACAGCTGCTGGATATTTAAATGAAAAGGCAGTTGGTGAAGCAATTAATAATAGTTCAGTAAAAAGAGACGACATTTTCTTAACTACTAAGTTGTGGGTTCAAGATTTTGATGGTGATAACCCTGAAAAAGCCATTGATGGAGCTCTTAAGCGTTTAGATCAAGATTATATCGATCTTCTTTTAATTCACCAACATTTGGGTGATGTTTATAACGCATGGCGTGCTATGGAAAAAGCTGTAAAAGCAGGCAAGGTTAGAGCTGTCGGTGTATCTAATTTCCAAAGCTATCAAGTTCAAGATTTAATGATGCATAACGAAATTAAGCCAGCTGTTAACCAAATTCAAATTAATCCTTTAAATCCTGAAAATGACAATGTCAAATGGCTTCAAGACAACGATATTGTTCCAGAAGCTTGGGGTCCAATGGGCCAAGCTCAAGCAGGAATTTTTACTAATCCTATTTTGACAAAGATTGCCAAGGATCATGGTAAGACTGTGGGTCAAGTAATGCTTGCTTGGAACCTTCAAAGAGGAGTTGTTGTAATTCCTAAGTCAGTTCATGCTAATCGAATTAAGGAAAACTTTGATGTATTTGATTTAACTTTGACTGATGATGAAATGAAGCAAATTAATGGTTTGGATCAACATAATTCATACTTTGACGGTTTGCTTACCCCAGATACTGTAAAAGTTTTAGGCAATATGAAATTCGATTACCAAAATTAAGGTGAATAAATGAAAACTTTAATTGCTTTTTATTCTTGGTCAGGAACGACAAAAAGATTAGCTAATAAAATTCATAAACTTATTCCCAACAGTGATTTATTAGAAATTAAAGTGCCAGATAGTACTTTTTCCAGCGATATGCATAAGACAGCTAGTATTTATGAAAATCAAAAGAGTATTCATAATCTTCCTCAAATTTTAAATATGCCAAATAATGTTAATGAATACGATTTGATAGTTTTAGGTAGTCCAGTCTGGGATTGGGGAGTTTCTTCTCCAGTAATGAGTTTTATCGAAAATATTAGTAATTTTAGAGGAAAAGTTGCGCCTTTTTATACTAGTGTAGGCAATTCACAAAGGTTCATGGAATTTTTCCATGATGTTTCTGGCAATTTAAATGTAATTCAAGACTTTGATGATGCACATGATGATTTAAATGAATGGATTAAGGAAATAACAAATGATAGAAGCTAAATTAACTTATCAAGAAGGTGACCAATTTGCACCGATTCCTGCCAATGAGCAGTCATTGCCTTCAATAGTAGCAGAGCATTTCGTAGACATTGATCTAGGAGACGAAAATCCGGCCTACAATATTCTCGAAGGACTTAATTTTGATCAACATGACAACTTATATGTTTGTGTTCCACCTCAAGGAGATATCTATCGTGTTGATATGAAAACTAAAAAAGTAAGTCATTTTACCCATTTACCTCATAATATGCTTCCTTCTGCATTAAAAGTTCATCGAGATGGGCGATTGTTTATTACCTCAGCAGGTTCGAATCATGGTTGCTCAGTTGCTGTTCTTGATCCAGATGATGGTCATGTCATTAAGGAATTGGCTAATTTGCTGGAAGAATGTTTGATGATTTAGCATTTGATCATCGTGGTGGTTTTTATCTTTCTGACCTAGGTGGTACGCTTGATAATCCATCTGCTGGAATTTACTATGTTTCACCTGATGAAAAGACAATAACTCCAGTTGTTAAAAATGGAATGATTGCAAGTAACGGAATTAGTTTAGATCCAGAAGAAAATAATCTTTGGACTACTGAATATGGTACCGGCCGTTTGCATCATTTAGGCTTAAGCGGTGATAAAAAGTCAATCGTACCATCTTTATCCAATATTCCATATTATTTTACTGGTATGGAAGGTCCAGATTCTTTGACTGTTGATCGTGATGGTAATGTTTACGTTTCAATGTGTGGCCAAGGAAGATTTCTTATTTTTAATAAAAATGGTTTTCCAATTGGTCAAATCCTCCTACCTGGAAGGGAAAGGGGTGATATGCTTAAGTCAACGCACATCATTATTCGTCCAAATACAAATGAGGCTTATATGTGCAGCAGTAATTTGACAACGGGAAAGGCTGCAATATTTAAAGCTAAAGTATATGCAAAGTCGAATAATTTTAATGATTAGTTGACATTAATTTTGATTGCGATAGGAAGGGTTATAGGATGTTATTCTTATAATCCTTTTATTTTTGAAAAAGGGATGATTATTTTGAAAAAAATTATGATTGGCGTTATTGGTAAAACAGGTTCAGGAAAAACATCATTAATTAATAGTTTTTCTACAATTAGTAATCATGAATTTGAATTCATTGATACTCCTGGGACTTTGGCTTTAGCTGATCAGATTGAAGAAAAAACATCTAACCTTGATTACGCAATTTTTGTGTTGCCAGCTAATGAAAAATTTTCGGGTGAAAGTTTTGCCTTGTGGCAATTATTGAAATATTATCAAATTCCTACATTTATTTTTATTAATAAAGTGGATTTAAAGACGTGGGATAAAAAAGAACTTGATCAAAATTTAAAGGAGCAACTAGGCTCTTCCAGCATTTTGTTTAATGATAAGTTACGTGACGAAAGTTTAGAAGAGATCGCGTTACAAGATGAAGTCTTGCTTGATAAGTACATTAAAGATGGACATATTTCTGAGGAGGACATTCGCGAACTTATTGCTAAAAGAAAAGTTTATCCATATTATGTTGGCTCCGCTTTAAATAGGGATGAAATATCAACTTTCTTTAACGGTATAAAAAGATGGTATGAATTAAGCAATAAAAATAAATCGTCTAAAACCCAACGCTTTTTTGATGCCAGTTTTATTTATACTGTCAAAGTAAAAGAAGATGACATTTCTTCGTGTATAAAAGCATTACGAAAAATAGAAAACGAAAATCCTCGTTTGAATGTAAAATGGATAAAACAATTAGATGAAATTCAAGTTAATCTAATGGGAGATTTGGCAGGAAAGGTTCTTGAAGATAGATTGAAAAAAGATTTTAATATTCAAGCCCAAATAGTTCCAGCGCAACCTTTATATAAAGAAACTGTTAATTCCTCTGTTGAGGGTGTAGGACATTATTCTCCCTTACGGCACTATTCTGAAGTTCATTTAATTATTGAATCAGGAAAGCGTGGGAGTGGAATTACTTTTGATGCAGACTGTCCTTGGACAGTATTACCAAGAAATTGGCAGGAAGTAGTTCACCAAGAGATTTTAACGGAAGAAATTCCCGGAGTTTTAATTGGTGCACCGATAATAGATCTTAAGTTTACATTAATAGGTGGTATTTCTAATTTAGCCCATTCAGGAAGTGAAGATTTTAGAAAATCGACTAGAAGAGCTGTTCGGCAAGGCTTGATGCAGTTGAAAGCAATGAATCAATGTCAGCTGTTAGAACCTTTTTATCGTTTCAAATTAATTCTTCCTGAAGAAAATGTTGGTCAGGCGATTCAAGATATTAGTCAAATGTCTGGCGAAGTAAAAATTAGTGACCATAGAGGATCAATTGTTACTTTAACAGGGATGGCTCCAGTGAGTGAAATGCAAAATTATCAGAAAAAGGTAAGCAGTTATACTCATGGTTTAGGATATTTAAGTTGTGTTTTTGCGGAATATCGCAATTGCCATAATGCTTCTGAAGTTATTGAATCGTATAAATATGATCCGGAAAATGATATTAATTTTCCAATTGATTCTGTTTTTTGTTTGAATAAAATTAATACGCAAATAAGATGGGATCAGGTTGATAAGTATTGTTTGTATCCGATGAAAAATTAGCATAAGCTATTAAAATTTTGAAAGATAATGATTATAAAATAATAGATTAAAAAAAGCCTATTTTATAGGCTGTTTCTTTAAAAATTTAAATTTAATCTACCTTTTCCCAAGCGTCTTGCCATTCCTCAATGACTGGCTCAAGACGCTTTTTGTTTGTCCTTAAGTAATTGGCATAGAAGCTTTGTGTAGCAACAGAATCAGAGATTTTAACAGCAATTCTGTCTCTAGTTAGTTCTTCATCAGCAATTGGATTTAATTTACTAATGTTAGTTGTAAAGAAAGGAAAGACTGAGTAATTCTTAATTTCGTTAAAGCTTTCCAATTGATTCTGATATAAAAACTTCGCTTCAGGAATTTCTTTTTGAATAATATCTTTCCAAATTCCGATGTCGCTTAAAACTAGGAAACTCAATCCCTTTAATTCATTAAAAGTAACGCTGGGTTTGCTTGCTAAATTAGAGAATTCATTCAGATGAACAGTTAAAGTTTCCATCCCTAAATAATCGGATTCGATTTTAGAATTATCAATTGGCTCATTTGAAATTATACAAGTATATTGATTTTGTAAAAGTAAATCACCCAAATTTTCTTTTTTAATTAGATTATCGTTAATTTTAAGATTTTCTTGTTTAAGAGAATTTATTAACATAACAGGACCAGGTGCAATGGAAGCCATGGTTATTTCTTTATTACTATTGTCGAAGTTTTTAACTTCAGTAATGTAATCTCGATTAACCTTTAACACATATTCCGCACGTTCTGCCGCATATTCACCGGTTTTATTGAGAGTGATTTTATTAGGAGTACGATCAAAAATTTTGATTCCTAATTCACTCTCAATTTTTTTAGTTCCGCGGGTAATAGCCGGCTGAGATAGTCCTAATTTTTCTGATGCTTTAGCTAGCGTTCCTTCTTTTGCAAAAGCAACAAGTTCTTCTAATAAATAATTGTCAATCATAATTCCACCTCAAGTATTCATTTAACGTATACTAGCATGTTCAAGAGTAAATTTTCAAGTTATACGTCTCCGTCTAAAATAATATTTGAAATCGAGATATGAAAGAAAAGGAGAATTAAGAAATGACTCAAGCACCTAAATTTAAATTAAATGATAATACTGAAATTCCTTCATTTGGTTTTGGTACTTTCCAAATTCCAGATGATGGATCAACTTACAAAGCCGTGAGTGAAGCACTTAAAGCAGGATATCGTCATATTGATACTGCAGTTGCTTACTTCAATGAAGATGAAGTTGGAAAGGCGGTTCGTGATAGTGGCATCCCAAGAGAAGATATTTGGATTACTTCTAAAATGTGGCTTCAAGATTATGCTTATGAAGATGCTAAAAAGGCTATCGATCGTACTTTGGAAAAACTTGGCTTGGACTATGTTGATCTTTACTTGATTCACCAACCATACGGTAAGGTGGATGAAGCTTGGAGAGCAATGGTTGAAGCTCAAAAAGAAGGTAAGATTCGTTCAATTGGTGTTTCTAATATGACGCCAAAGATTTGGAAAAAATGGGAAGCCAAAGGCATGTTTAAGGAAGCAATGCCTTCAGTTAACCAAGTTGAATTTAATCCATACTTCCAACAGAAGGAACTTCGTCAAATTATGGCTCAAAATCATGTGACTTTGGAAGCTTGGGCTCCGCTTGGTGAAGGAAACAAAGATTTATTTGCGGAACCTGTGTTAAATGATATCGCTAAGAAGTATGGCAAGGATGTTGGTCAAGTTATGCTTAGATTTGAACATCAAGAAGGCGTAATCGTCTTTCCTAAGTCATCCCATGCAGCAAGAATTAAGTCAAATATGAATATTTTCGACTTTGAATTAACTAGTGATGAAATGGATGCGATTCGTGGGCTTGACAAAGGCCAAGGGGCGCATGATCCAGATGCCCCAGGCTTTGACAAGGTTCTTCTTAATGCTTTTGACGTTCATGCCAATGATTAAATATAAATATGAAAGGAAATAATAAAATGACTGAAGAATTAAACAATCAAGTTGCATTAGTAACTGGCGGTGGCTCAGGCTTAGGCCGTGCCATGGCAGAAAAGTTTGCAAATAATGGTGCTAAGGTAGTTATCCTTGGTCGTCACGAAGAAACATTGAAAGAAACAGCAGATACTAACGATAATATTTCCTATGTGGTTGCTGATTTAACTAAGGATGAAGATATTCAAAAAGTTGCCGATTATGTAAAAGATAACTTTGGTCAATTGAATATTTTAGTTAACAATGCAGGATGGTGCCCAATTAAGCCAATTTCTGAAATGGAAATTAGTGATTATGATCGCGCCTTTGATGTTGATGTGCGTGGAGTTGTTGCTTTAACTATTGCAACTTTGCCTTTGATTAAGAAGGCTAAGGGTAACATTATCAACATTTCAAGTATTGCTACTCAACATCCGGGCGTTGGCTTTTCAATGTATGCAGGTGCTAAGTCAGCTGTTGAACAAATGTCAAAGAGCTGGGCTTTGGAACTTGCTCCAGAAGGTGTTCGTGTAAACGTGATTTCTCCAGGTGCTATTGATACTAATATTTGGTATAAGACTGATACTATTAGTAAAGATGCTGAAGAAAAGAACCGTGAGGGCGCAGTTGCTGGAACTCCTTTAGGTCACATTGGTAAGCCTGATGATATTGCAAATATGGCCTTATACCTTGCTTCTGAAAAAGGCAACTTTATTACTGGCGCTAACTACTTAGTTGACGGCGGAATGGGTATGTAATTATCTATAAATATCAATAACTATCACTTTAAGCTTAAAAGCTCCTAGTTTCACGACTAGGAGCTTTTATATTTTTGTAAAAGTATGAAAATACTTAAAAAGTGTATTCACTTATCGTATACTAGCATGTTCGAAAGGTAATTTTCTCTTATAAAAATTCGACATATACTAATAATTGTCAAATGAAAGAACAAAATAATAAACAAAAATATATCGGAGGAATTAGATATGGAATACATTACTTTAAACGACGGTAACAAAATGCCTCAACTTGGCTTTGGTGTTTTTCAAGTCCCAGATTTAAATGAAGCTGAAAAGGCGGTTAGGGATGCACTTGATGTAGGTTACCGTTTATTCGATACAGCCGCAGCTTATGGTAATGAAGAAGCCGTTGGCAAGGCTATTCGTGAAAGTGGCGTTAACCGCGATGATATTTTCGTAACTTCTAAACTTTGGGTTGATCATTTTACTTATGAAAAAGCTAAAAAAGGTATTGATGATTCATTGAACAAGCTGGGTCTTGACTACATGGATCTTTACCTTCTTCACCAACCATACGGTGATACTGCAGGTGCTTGGAGAGCATTGGAAGAAGCACAAAAAGCTGGCAAGATTAAATCAATTGGTGTTTCTAACTTCTACGCAGACCAATTAAAGAATTTGGAACTTATGAGCAATGTTAAGCCAGCTGTTAACCAAATTGAAGTTTCTCCTTGGTATCAACAGCCTGAGGAAGTTGCTTTTAACCAAAATGAAAATGTTGCTGTTGAAGCATGGGCACCTTTTGCTGAAGGTAAGCACAATATTTTTACTGATGAAACTATTGCTAAGATTGGTGAAAAATACGGTAAAGCTAATGGTCAAATTATCTTACGTTGGCTCATTCAACGTGGCATTATCGTGATTCCTAAGTCAGTTCATAAGAATAGAATGGAAGAAAACTTTGATGTCTTTGACTTTGAATTAAGTGATGATGACATGAAGGTAATGAACAGTTTGGACAAAAAGGAAAGTCAATTCTTTGATCATCGTGATCCAGCTGCTATTGAAAGTATCTTCGGTTCAAGCTTGAAGGCATTGCGCGATTATAAATAATAATCTCAGCTTATGAATAATACTTAATTTTACAAATTGTTAGTTACAGGATGAGCAATTATTATAATCACTGTCAATTGAATTGAAAAATTTTTGAGGTGATAAAATGAAAAACGTAATTATTTTTGCGGCAAATGGACAGATTTCAAGACTTGTGGAAGAACGTTTATTGGCAAATGATCCAGATATTAATTTGACTTTGTTTTTAAGAAATAGTCAAAGATTAGCTGAACTTGCAAATAATAATGATCGTGTAACTTTAGTTGATGGTAATTTAGACGATACTCAAGCAATTAGTGATGCAATGAAGAATCAAGATATTGCTTTTATTGGTGTTGTTGATCATGAATCACAAAATACTATTACTAAGAATGTAATTGCTGGTGCTAAAACTAACGGAGTTAAAAGAATTATTGAATGTAATGTTTTAGGCATTTACGATGAAGTTCCTAATGAATTCGGTCGTTGGAATGCTGAAATGATTGGGGAGGCTGGTCTTAGAACGGCCAGAAATGCTGATAAGCTTCTTGAAGAATCAGGCATTGATTATACAACTTTGCGTCTTCCATGGCTTAATGATCGTAACGATTTAAATTATACGATTACTCATAAAGATGAAGAATACGTCGGTGTTTCTGGCTCTCGTAAAAGCATGGCTGATGTAGTTGTTAAGATTATTGAAAATCCAGATTATCTTAAAAACGATAGTGTTGGTATAGCTGATCTGACAACCCAAGGTTCAGATCGACCTGTATATTAATATCCATATAAAAACAGCAAGCTGGTTAAAGGCTTGCTGTTTTTGCATTAGAAATGCATATCCTTGGTAAGTTTGAATTTGTAGGGTTTTATGTTTGTAGTTTTAATGGCTGCTCCCAGTTTTTTATTAGTTACGATGCCAATCTTTTTTAGATTTTCGTTATTGAGTGATGATGAAGCTAAAAAGAAAACTTAGTGTAGATATGATTATTCAATAAATCTTATTAAGTTTTTGTTAATGAGGTGCTACAATTTTGCGATCAACTATATTTTTTATATAAAATATATGAAAACGCTTGAAAGGAGAGAATCTTGAAAAAAAGAAAAAATATTATTACTTTAGTAGCAGCTGTAACTTTGGGAACTTCTTGCATAACGATTTTTCCGAATCGTTCACAGACTGTTTTAGCTGAGAAAAATAATAATGCTAAAAAGACGAAGCTTAGTGATAAGCAAATTATAAAAAATTTGGGTGTTCAAGCTGTTTCAAATACTGAAAACGATAAATTGACACAAAAATATGCGGATATTGTTAAAGAAAGAAATTATACATGGGAGAATCCTTACATAAAAGTAAATCCTTATGAAAATTCTCCTTTAACAGCCCTAATGATTTTTCATACTGATACACCAACTGAAATTTCTTATGAAGTAGTTGGAAAAACGGCAAATACATCGATTAAAAATACGGTTTCAGGCTATCAGACTGATCATCAAATACCTATTGTTGGATTGTATGCAGGGTACGATAATGATGTAAAAATCACCATGACCGATCAAAATGGTAATCAACAAGTTAAAACTGTAAAAATAAAAACAATTAATTTGCCTCGTTGGATAAAAACTACCAAGATTTCAGTATCGAAAAATGATAAGTCTAAGATGAACATCGGAGATAATGAACTTACTGTTTTAAATAGAACGACTAAGCAGACTTTCGCAGTTGATGCTGATGGCCAAGTTCGTTGGTATTATTTACGTTGGAATGAGCATATTTTTGAACAGTTGAAAAATGGACATATCTTGCTTTTTAATAAAATTAAAAGTGGAGATTCTAAGTATAATATGTTAGTTGAAACAGATTATCTAGGAAGAATTTATCATCAATATAAATTTGATAAAAACTTAGGCGGGAGCTATTATGGAACCGCTGGGGTATCAATGGTTCACCACGATGTAGCAGAAATGCCAAACGGTAATTGGTTGTTAACTGTTAATGATGGAAGCAAATATGTTGAAGATACGATCGCTGAATTAAATCCTAATACTGGAAAAATTGAAAAAGTTATTGATTTTAAGAAGATTTTTCCTTCAGATATGTATGCCAAAAGTACTATAAAGGCCGCTGATCAAGCAACGTCAGGTTTAGGATTAATGGATTGGTTACATATAAATTCTATAGACTATGATCCGGAAACTAATAATGTTTTATTTTCAGCTCGTAATCAAGATATGATTTGGTCAATGAATTATAAGACTAATAAGTTAAATTGGATATTTACTAATAAGCCAGCTTCAAAATGGCCATCTTCGTATCGAAAATATTTATTAAAGCCAACTTCTGGAACTAAATATCCAGGTGGACAGCATGGTGTTTATATATTAAGCAAAAAAGGTTCAACAATGAGAGTTCTGCTTTATGATAATAATATTGCTGTTACTAATGGAGATAAGGCACAAAGTAAAAAGTTTTCTGTTGCCACGGAATATGAAATTAATACTTCTAAGAAATCTATTAAAGAAGTCTGGAGCTATGGTAAATCTTTGGGTGCAGCTAATTTTACAGCCGTAATTGGTTATGCACAAAGATTAGCTAATGGAAATACTTTAATCGATTTTGGATTTAAAGATAATGGAAATCAGAGTAATATTATTGAGGTAGATAAAAACGGTAAACAAGTTTTCAATATGACTACGTATAATAGTGTAGAGAATAAAACTTATGTATATCGTGCATATAGAATGAAATTCTATCCTAAAGAATATGTTTTTAATGCGTTGAATTAATTATATATTTTGCATAACAAAATTTGAGGAATTTTATATGAAAAAATTTGCTAAATTAAGTGCTGGTGCGTTGTTTGTTAGTCTTTTTGCTTTATTTGTAGGTAAAAAGTTAGATGATAAAATTGTTAATGACCGTTATGATGAGAGCAAAGATCGTGGCGTTGATTCAATATATAAATAATATATAAAGAAAAAGCATCCCAAACGGGATGCTTTTTTGATTGAATTTAACTATTCATCAATTTCCTCAACTGTAATGGTAACAGGGTACCAGCCGTTTTCATCTTTATCATGAACTTCTGCAGTACCGATTACACGTACATTAGTATGTGAAGGCTTGTCAGCAACTACAACCGCAACTTTTGAACCATTCTTGATGTTTTCAAAAGCATGTGCTTGAGTCTTTTCAAGGTAAGTTAAGTGACTTTCATCTTGAACCTTCATTGATTGCTTAGGACCAACTTGTGGCATACCGTCTTTATCTACAGTTGCTAAGAAGGCTAAATGAGTAGCGAAAAATTCTTGTTGTTCTTCCGTAAGTTTTGTTGAATCTAATTTTTTCATAGGATTAATTTCCCTTTCTACATTTATCTGTTGTTTATTTGATTATACATTGTGAGCTCTTAAAAAGTAAAATAAATTGCTTCATATACTATTTAATAACAACAGCAAAAGCCTCATAAGGTTTTAAATCAATATTTTTTAAATTGTCATGTGTATCATAATTGCTGATAAGTTCTGTTTCAACTTTATCATTAGAAGAGAAGTGTTGATTTTCGCCGGATAAATTTGCGACAACTAACCATTTTTGATCATTGAGCTTACGGTAATAAGCCAAAACTGCGTCGCCAATATTAGGAACTAATTCAAAATCTCCGTCAACAACAATATCATTCTCATGTCGCAATTTTATCAGTTTTTGATAAGCGTAGAAAATTGAATTAGAGTCTTTTAATGCGGCTTCAACGTTAATTTCTTTATAATTATGGTTTACTTTAAGCCATGGGTTACCAGTGGTAAAGCCCGCATTTTCCTTATCGTTCCATTGAATAGGTCTGCGGGCATTGTCCCGTCCTTTAACGTTAATAGAGTGAATTAATTCTTCCTTAGTGTAGCCTAGTTTAATACGTTCATTGTACATATTAATACTTTCGATATCTTCTACTTCATTAATATCTTTTACAGGACAATTAGTCATACCAATTTCTTCGCCGTTATAAATATAAGGAGTACCATGCATTAAGTGAAGAACAATTGCAAACATTTTAGCACATTGCACTCTATATTCTTTATCATTACCCCAGCGTGAAATTACGCGGGGAATATCATGATTTTCCCAGAAAAGACTATTCCAAGCATGATCAAAATCAATTTGGGTTTGCCATTTTACTAATACTTTCTTTAATTTACCTAAATCCAGTTTACGCAAATCCCATTTTTCTTTACCAGGTTGTTGGTCCAATGATTGATTTTCGAATTGGAAAACCATAGATAACTCATGACGATCAGGATCTGAATATTCTTCAGCAATCTTTGGCGTGGCATTCCATGTTTCGCCGACTGTCATTAAAACTTTGTCTCCAAAAGTATTTCTATTCATTTCTTGAAGGTAAGGATGAAGCATTGGGCCATTTTCACGGATTCCCTTGTCAGGCTCTTTACCAATTAATTCAATAACGTCCATTCGAAAGCCGCCAATACCTTTATTAATCCAAAAATTCATCATATCGTAAATTTTGTGACGAAGTTCAGGATTTTGCCAATTCAAATCGGGCTGTTGGTCAGCAAAAAAGTGTAAGTAATATTGACCAGTTTCTTCGTCAAATTTCCAAGCTGAACCAGAAAAGGCAGACTTTAAATTATTAGGTTCATGCCCATTAACAGGATCACGCCAAATATAATAATCACGATACGGATTGTCCTTGCTCTTGCGAGATTCTACAAACCATTTATGTTGATCAGACGTATGGTTAACAACTAGATCCATTACAATTCGAATATGATGTTTTTTAGCTTCAGAAATCAGCTCTTCCATATCAGCCATTGTGCCATATTGAGGATCAATAGCTTCATAGTCTGAAATATCATAACCGTTATCAATTTGGGGTGATTGATAGACGGGGGAAAGCCAAATGGCATCAATACCTAGTTTTTCTAAATATCCTAAACGTGAAGTGATACCTTTAAGATCGCCAATACCGTCACCGTTACTGTCTTGAAAAGATTTTGGATAAACTTGATAAACAGCAGCTTTTTTCCACCAAGGTGTCATACAAATGTCCTCCTTGTAAATATTTATTATTCTCAAGTATGATTATCCTAATTGTGTAAGCGGTTTACAAGTATATCTTAAATGTTATCGGTATCAAAATTAAATTTATTATTTTAAAAAATTACTAGCTTTGTGCGGATATATTTATTATAATAGATATGTTCGCGTGATGGCGGAATTGGTGAAGGGGTTAACACACCGGTTTGTGGATCCGGCATACATGGGTTCGAATCCCATATTCCGCCCTATATTTATAAAAGCATAGGTCTTAACAGATCTATGCTTTTTGTTTTGCTATAATAAAATTCAGATCTTAATGATGGGTTACTAAATCTAAAATACATTAATTTAAATAAAAAAGATAAGATATCAGTAAATCTCATCTTCAATATATTTTTTAATTTAGTTCTTTTAATTGATCTAAGGCCTTTTCATAATCAGGCTCATCGGTAATTTCGTCTACAATTTGTCGATAAACAATTTTACCATTCTTGTCTAGGACCCAAACTGAGCGGGCTAAGATTCCCATTGTTGGAATTAATAACTTGCTAGTTTTTCCAAAAGAACCTTCAGTATCAGAAACAAGTTGCATGTTCTTTACGTTTTCTGCAGCGCACCAATTTTGTTGTTCTGCAACTGTATTAGTAGAGATCGTCAAAAAATTGACGCCAGGGTATTCATCCATCTTTTGATTAAATTTTTTAGTTTGAATACTACATACAGACGTATCAATGTCAGGAACTACACTTATTAGAGTTGGCTTTCCGTGTAAATCTTTGGAATCTACACGTTTATTTTCTTTATTAATTACGTAAAAATCATCAAATTGATCATTAACGTTAGCTGGATCACCGATTAATTCAGTAGTTTTTCCTTTAAAAGTAACTTTCATTATATGTCCCTCCTTATTAATGGTTGTCATTTTAATAGTTAGTATAGCAAAAGCGGAGGATATAATTAAATAATTAGCTCAATTTTTGATAATTTCTTTAGTTAAATGTTTGTTAATTTTCGTATGAAATCAATGAATAGACAACTCTTTTTTCGGTATAATAACCATATATGTAAGCGTAAACACTGAGAGGTAATACAATGGAAGAAAATACTAAAAATATGTTAGCGGGAAAGCCTTATCGCCCTGATACCGAAGAATTATGTAAAATTTCAAGATTAGCTCATCGTCTTTGTCGAGATTATAATATGCTCGCTGATACTGATAAAGAAGAGCGTAACGCAATTATTGATCGCCTTTTTCCTGAGCATGGGAGGGGTGTATATTTGCAAGGACCAATTCAAATCGATTACGGTCAATTTACTAAATTAGGTAATAATTTTTATGCTAACTTTAATTTCACAGTTCTAGATACTTGTCCTGTTACAATTGGCGATAATGTAATGTGTGGTCCAAATGTTACTTTAGCTACACCACTTCATCCACTTCTTGCTGAACAAAGAAATGCTAGAATGCAAAAAGATGGTAAGTTTGCAGATATTGAATATGGTGCGCCGATAAAAATCGGTAATAATTGCTGGCTTGCAAGTAATGTTACGATTTGCTCAGGAGTAACAATTGGTGATGGCTGTGTAATCGGAGCAGGAGCAGTTGTTACTAGAGATATGCCAGCAAATTCACTTGTTTTAGGTGTTCCAGCAAGAGCCGTTCGTAAGTTAACTGAGGCTGATCGAATTAAAGATTGGCCATATTAATATAGAAGGAAAAATTATGAAAATAGGATTTATTGGCACTGGCGTGATGGGGTCAGGTGTGATTGAAAATTTGTTAAAGCATAAGAAGGAAGTTTACGTTTTTAATCGTACTAAAGCTCATGCGCAAAAAGTTATTGATAAGGGCGCAAAATGGGTTGATTCACCCATGAAGATAGCCGAAAAAGCCGATGTTGTCTTTACAATGGTCGGTTTTCCTCAAGATGTTGAAGAAGTTTATTTTGGTGAAAATGGTTTGTTTAAGACCGCACATTCTGGTCAATATTTGATTGATATGACAACTAGCAAGCCAAGCTTAGCTAAAAAAATTGGTGAATTTGGTGAAAAGAATGGTATTCACATTTTAGATGCGCCAGTTTCGGGTGGCGATATTGGCGCAAAAAAGGGCACTTTAACTGTTTTTGTTGGTGGAAAAGAATCTGATCTCAAGCAATTGACGGATATTTTCTCTGATTTTAGTAAGGAAGTTAATTACTTTGGCGACTATGGTAGTGGTCAAAATGCCAAAATGGCTAATCAAATTATGATTGCCGGAACAATGACAGGCATGACTGAAATGCTTGTTTACGCGAAAAAAGCTAATTTAGATTTAGAGCAAATCTGTCATACTTTGCAAGGTGGCGCTGCGGAAAACTTTAGTTTAGGTAGTTATGGTCCACGTATTTTAAAGAATGATTATACGCCAGGCTTTTTTGCTAAGCACTTTTTGAAAGATTTACGTATTGCTCTTGAAGAAGCTGATGAAATGAAAATCGATTTACCAGCGACTAAACTTGCTAAACAACTTTATGAAGAATTAGTTGATGAAAAAGGTTTGGGTAATGACGGTACTCAAGCACTAATTAAGTTATGGTGGAAATAAATATATTAATTGAAATATAAATAAAAAAAAGAGAGGTCATAACAATGTCATTAAGTTAAGACATTAACAAGTAAAAGTCACTTTTAGAGATCGAATTATTTGGATTCGATCTCTTTTTCTACGTAAAGTCAAGTACCATAAGTTATTTGACTTTTATTTTTGATTAGATTCTTTAACTTTCAAATTGAAAAATCATTCAAGTGTTAAAATCTAAATTTGGCCATATACAATAGAAACTAAATTAGACATGAATGGAGAAAATAAATATTAATCTACGTTAGAAAAGCTATTAAAAATGATCTTGATCAGATCATGCCGATCATTGCTGATGCCAAAAAATTCTTGAAAGAAACAGGTAGTCCCCAATGGCAAAGTGATTATCCAAATATTGAAACGATCGCTGCTGGTATTGCGGCAGAAGTAGGTTATGATTTATGCGTTGATCACCAGGTGGCAGGTTATGCAGCTGCCATTGCTGGAATTGAACCGACTTATCAAGTGATCGATGGTGCGTGGACAAATGAGCAAGATCCTTATATGACGATTCACCGTATGGCTTTGAGTAGTCATTATCGCGGGCTGCACTTAGCTAACTTTTTCTTCTCCAATATGATTTCACTTCAAGCGGCTAACGGCATTCATAATTTTAGAATTGATACTTTTAAAAAGAATGCCGTCATGCAACACTTAGCCATCAGTAATGGTTTTGTCGAACGCGGAACGATTCAAGTCGATGATCCAATCGATCCATCCCGGATTGCATATGAATTAAATCTTTAATGAAAAGGCTTACTATAAAGCCTTTTTTCTTTTGTTTCATTCGTCTTTCATGCTATACTTATAAAAACATGACACAATGTCACTGATTGAGAAAGGATACAGTATGATAGATAGTACAAAGTTTCGTCCAGGTACAATTGTTAAAACTCACTTTTCTAGGAAAAGATATTTAGTAATTTCAACACCTGTAGTGGTGAGAGCCATTCAGGTATTGATCAAGGCTGTACCAATTGCGGAAAAGATTGATAGTGACGCATGTAAAACTGGTCATCACTTATTGATGCCAAGCAATGCTAAAACTAAAGGAACAATCTGTCTTCACATGCAGGATACCCTTAACTGCGATCAACTGGAATTTGTTGAGCGATTGAACGATAGCTTAGCAGATTACGTTGTCCAAAACACGTAAATAAGCAAAAAGAGGAAAAGCCTGATCACAATGTCATTAAGTTAAGACATTGACAAATTCAGTTGCTTTTATAGAACTCAAATCTTGATTGATTTGAGTTCTTTTTTCTACATAGAGTCAAGCACAATAAGGTGTTTGGCTTTATTTTTTTGCCCACTTTTATAAAACTATAGTTTCATCTTAGCATAAGTAGAAAAAATTTTATGATTAATAAAAGTGCGACACTAAAAACCTTGAATTTAAAAATAGAAAATGGTAGGGCAACTAAATATTCACAAAATAGATAAACTAAAAGGTCTAGAGTAATTGCTCTAGACCCTTTTTAATATTTAAATTATTTTACTTAGTACCTGGGCGTTGTTTCTTAGCAACTTTTTTGCCCATAGTCATATTGTCATTGTAGCCCCATACCCAAGTTGCGATGAAGGCAACAACAATTGAAACAGCACTGGCAATGAGGAAGGCGTAGAAACTGTTTAAATCAGTTGGATTCTTAGGATTGAAGAAACTTGAGAATCCGATTAAGCCACCTGTGAAGCCGAACATTGTTCCGTGCATAAGGCCTGTTACAAGACCACCAAATGCTGAACCGATACAACCTGAAGCAAAGACCTTCTTGTATCTTAAGTTAATACCGTAAATAGCAGGCTCAGTAACACCGCAGAATGCTGAAATTGCAGCTGCGATACCTAATTCTTTCATGTCAGCTTTCTTTGATTTAACGGCAACAGCCAATACAGCTGCACCTTGAGCAACCATTGTTGAGCAAATAATTGCGTTCAATGCACTTTGACCTGTTCCGGCAATTTGTTGAGCGACCAAAGGAACCACTCCCCAATGAAGACCGAAGATAACCAATAATTGGTAGAAAGCACCAATGATAAGACCACCAACCCAGCCAGAAGCTGATACTAACCAGTTAATGAAGACAGCAATTCCGTTAGCTGCGCCTTGAATAACTGGACCTGTAATTACCAAAGTAATTGTTGAAACAACTAAAATCGTAATTAATGGAACGAAAATCATTTGCAAGTAACTTGGTAAAACCTTCTTAAGCCATTGCTCACATTTAGCGGCAAGCCATGCGGCTAAGATCATTGGGAAGATTGAATAGCTGTAGTTTAGGAATTGGAAATTCCAAGAACCTAGGCTAAACATTGTCTTGAATCCTTGTCCCCAAGTAATCATTTGAGTAGGTAAGGAAGCCCCCGATTACAGCTGCGATAATTGGATCGCTATTTAACCGTTTAGCAGCACTAAATCCAACAATTACAGGAAGGAAGAAGAATGCTGAATCAGCCATTGCACTAACAGTGATATAAATAGGACTTTTTACATTAAGCAAAGCACCTAGTTGAGGCAAAGTTAATAATGCCAAAAGACCTTTGATAATACCTGAAGCAGCAATTACACCAATGACTGGACTCATTGACCCGGTAATAAAACCAATCAAATTACCAAATGCTTTAGAAATTGGATTGCGATTATCATTTTCATTATTAGTTGGTTGAGGCGCATCACTATCTCTTAATTCTGGCAATTGCTTCATTACAGCATCAAATACGTTAGTAACTTCATTGCCGATAACAACTTGATATTGACCGCCAGCATGCATAACATCTAAGATTCCACGCTGATTCTTAAGAATATCGTCGTTGGCCTTGCTTTCATCCTTTAGATAGAAGCGAAGACGAGTAATACAGTGAACTAAATTATTGATATTTTCTTTGCCACCAACATTTTTAATAATAAATGTTGCAAGTTCATCATATGAAAGTTTCTTACTTGGATCAGCTTCTTCAGCTGTCTTTAAATAAGCGTGAGCAACAACATCACCAGTTTTTGCTGGGCCTTCGCTAACATCTAATCCATCAATTTTATCATTAGAGTTAGTAATTAAAACCATGATTGTTGTATCAAGATTTTTACTTTTAATAAAATCAAGATCCATAGTAGCAATGTCTTGACCAGCTTCAACATATGAATCGTTCTTTACTAAAACTTCGAACGGTTCACCCTTAAGGCCAACGGTGTCGACACCCATGTGAACTAAAACTTCAAGTCCTTCGTCAGTGGTAATTCCAATTGCATGTTTTGTTTCGGCAATCATTGAAATTTTACCGCTAACTGGAGCAACAACTTCACCATCGGAAGGGGTAAGACCAAAGCCTTGACCCATAGTTCCTTTACTAAAAATTGGATCACTTGTCTTGCTCAAGGCAATAACTTCGCCATTTGCAGGAGCAAGAACTGAAATTTCGTTTTTCTCTGTCATAGCTTTTTCTCCTATAAAGCGTTTTCATTCGATTCACCAATTATATTAAACTTGTCTATACATGTTGTCAATATATTTTTTGAAAAAGGTTACATTCGCTATAAAATAATAATTTAAATTTTCTCTTTACTTGTCTAGACAAATATGAATATAATAAAGTCGTGTTAAGAAAGGAAAGATATTATGGCTGAATCAAAGTCCGATATTATCGCTCAAGATATAGCAGCGAAAATTCAACATCATCAATTTAAAGCAGGCGAATTCCTTCCAAGTGAGAGTCAATTAACTACTTTATATGGTTCCTCGCGTGAGACTGTACGAAAGGCTTTGAATCAATTGACAGCATTAGGTTTAATTCAAAAGATTAGAGGAAAAGGATCTATAGTATTAAATTTAGAAAAATATTCTTTTCCTATTTCAGGAATTTCTAGTTTCGCTGAATTAAATAAGTCGCTTGGGATGCATGCCCAAACTAAGGTGATAACCTTAAAGAAAATGGCAGATATGCCAGAACTTTTTAAAGAAAAATTCCCTGAACAAAAAAAGCAAGCTGGATTCTATCTTGAAAGATTGCGAATGGTTAATGATGAGCCAGCCGTGCTTGATTGTGACTATTTATTTACTCCGCCAATTAATGATTTGCCAAAGGAAGCTGCAGAAAGATCTATCTATGATTACATTGAAAATGAATTGAAATTAGATATTTCATACGCCACTAAGGTAATTACGGTGGAAAAGATTAATAATGATTTTCAAAAATTGCTTCAGCTTGATGATAGTTTAGCTGTATTAGTTGCTAGTCATAATTTCTTAAGTGATACGACTTTATTTCAGTTAACTTTGTCTTTCCATAATCCACAAAAATTTAAGTTTACTGATTTTGCTAGAAGACAAAAGATTAAGTTATAGGAGAAAAAAACGATGACAGATTTAGGCAAGAAAGTTATCTACCAAATTTATCCAAAGTCTTTTTATGATTCAAATGGTGACGGAATCGGTGATATTCCTGGTATTATTCAAAAGATTGATTATATCAAGAAACTTAATGTTGATATGATTTGGTTCAATCCATTTTTTGTATCACCACAAAGAGACAATGGTTATGATATTGCCAATTATTACGAAATAGACCCTCGTTTTGGCACAATGGACGACTTTGAAGAACTTGTTAAAAAACTTAAAGAAATTCATGTTGGCGTAATGCTGGATATGGTTTTAAATCACTGTTCAACTGATAATGAATGGTTCCAAAAGGCTTTAGCCGGCGATGAAAAATACCGTAAATTTTTCTACTTAAGAAAGGCTAAAGCAGACGGCAGTTTACCTAACAATTGGCAAAGCAAGTTTGGTGGTCCGGCTTGGGCAAAATTTGGTGATACTGATTATTATTACTTGCACCTTTATGATCCTTCTCAAGCCGATCTTGATTGGCATAACCCTGAAGTTAGAAAAGAATTATTTAAAGTAATTAATTTCTGGCGTTCAAAAGGCGTACAAGGCTTCAGATTTGATGTAATCAATGTAACTGGTAAATCCGAAAAGTTGGTTGATTCGACGGACCCAATTGAAGAAAAGAAACTTTATACGGATACGCCAGTTGTTCATGAATATTTGAAAGAAATGAATGCTGCAAGTTTTGGTCAAGATCCAGATAGCGTAACGGTTGGTGAAATGTCATCAACAACTATTCCTAATTCAATTGAATATTCTAAGCCAAGTGAACATGAATTATCGATGGTCTTTACTTTCCATCATTTAAAAGTGGATTATAAGAATGGTGAAAAATGGTCAAAGATGCCATTTGATTTTATGAAGTTAAAGCAGCTTTTCACTGAATGGCAAGAAAAAATGGATCAAGGTGGTGGTTGGAATGCCTTGTTCTGGAATAACCATGATCAACCTTGGGCTTTAACTCGTTTTGGTAATACTGGCAAATATCGTGAAAAATCAGCTGAAATGCTCGCTACTGCAACCCACTTTATGCGGGGAACACCATATATTTACATGGGTGAAGAACTGGGAATGATTGATCCCAATTATGCTTCAATGGATAATTATATTGATGTTGAAGCTAAAAATGCCTTTAATGAATTGATGGAAAAAGGCATGAGTGATGATGAAGCCTTTGATATTGTTAAGACAAAAGCTAGAGATAATTCTCGTGTGCCAATGCATTGGGATGATACTGAATATGCTGGCTTCAGTACGGTTAAGCCATGGCTAATGCCAATGGATCAAGATCGCATTAATGTAAAAGATGAACTTGATCATGGTGAAATTTTTAATTACTATCAAAAGTTAATTAAGTTGCGTAAGAGTGAAGCATTAATTTCTGACGGTCATATTAAGATGTTCTTGAAAGATGATCCGCAAATTTTTGCTTATGAACGCTTCTTAGAAGATAGTGATGAAAAATTGCTCGTCTTTACTAATTTCTATGGTAAAGAACATGAGGCTGAACTTCCAAAAGAATATCAGGGTAAGAAGTATCAGGTTTTGCTAAGCAACTATGAGCAAGATAGTGATACTTTAAACGAGAAAATTAGTTTGAGACCTTATGAAGCTTTAGCAATTAAAATATAACAAAAAAAGCAGTTGTTCGTTAAAACAACTGCTTTTTCCTATCTGCGTTCATAAACTACTTCAACAATTCCATTGTAATTTTTAGTGGAAATTAAAGTTAATTTTTTCTCTTCTGGTAATTTGTCAAAAAGCTTAATTCCATCCCCTAAAAGAGTAGGAATGATAGAAATATAGTATTTATCAATAACATTAGCTTTCAAAAGTTGATTAATAAGATTGGCTCCGCCACAAATCCAAATATTTTTCCCATCTTTATTTTTTAATTTATTTAATAATGCTATAGGATCTTGACTAGTGAAAGTAATATTTTTAGAAGATTTTTTGGTGTGATGTGTAAATACATAAGAATAAAGATCACCGTAAGGCCAGTTGTTTGGTGCAAGTTCAGTAATAATTTGATGATAGGTATTCCATCCCATGAGAACAGTATCAATATTTTTTATAAATTCGGAATAAGTATCGGCATTTTCACTATCTTTACTTTGTCCGTTAAGCCAATCGACGTTTCCATTTTCATCTGCAATATAACCATCTAAGCTCATTGCGATGAATAAAATTGTTTTTCTCATTATAATAAATACCTTTCATTAATTAGAATTTGAATAATAATATTATAGCTTTTGGTTATAGTTAAGTCTCAAGTTTAAATATTTATAATTTTTAAAAAATTGATTTACAATAAGTAAGTACGTAAAATCGATAAATAAAAATTATGAATTGGAAGGAGCTTCTTATGAACAAGCATCCAGAATTTTTACTTAATAAAGTTAATGATCCAAAGGATTTAAAAAAGTTAAATCTTGACCAAATGAAGGAATTAGCTCAAGAAATTAGAACTTTAATTCTTGAAAAAGACGCCGCCGAAGGTGGTCACTTGGGCCCAGATTTAGGTATTGTTGAAGCGACTATTGCTTATCATTATGTTTTTGATGCACCTAAGGATAAGATTGTTTGGGACGTTTCTCACCAAACTTATCCTCATAAGATGTTGACGGGCAGAGCTTTGGCTTGGCTTGATCCAGATCATTATGAAGATGTAACTCCATACAGCAATCCTGATGAAAGTCCATATGATTATTACGCAGTTGGTCACACCTCAACTTCAATTGCTTTAGCAACAGGGATGGCTAAGGCACGTGATTTGATGGGTAACCATGAAAATATTATGGCTTTAATCGGTGACGGGTCAATGACAGGTGGATTGGCTTTTGAAGGCTTAAACAATGCCGCTATTGAAAAGCATAATCTTGTCGTTGTTGTAAATGACAACCAAATGTCAATTGATGAAAACGTTGGTGGTCTTGTTACTGCTTTGAAGAAATTACGTGATTCAAATGGCGAAACAAAGGAAAATCCATTTACTGCAGTGGGTTTTGATTATCGTTATGTTGCTGACGGTAATAATATTGAAGATATGATTGAAGCCTTCAAAGCTGTAAAAGACGTTGATCATCCAATTTTGCTTCACATTAATACTTTGAAAGGTAAAGGCTACCAACCTGCTATTGATAATGAAGAGGCTCACCACTGGGTAATGCCTTTTGATCTTAAAACTGATAAGACAACAGTTCCCGCAACTGAAGGACCAACTGCCAACTCTGTTGCTTTAGATGAAATTATTAAGCATATTAATAATGGCGAAAATATCATGGCAATTAATGCCGCTATTCCAGGTGTATTTGGCCTTGATAAGATAAAGAATGAATATCCAGACCATTACACTGATGTGGGTATTGCTGAACAGGAATCTGTTGCCTTTGCTGCCGGTTTCGCCAAGGAAGGCGCAGTTCCAGTTTTATTTGAAAATTCAACATTCTTACAACGTGCATTTGACCAATTATCACATGATGTTGCCGCAAATGATTTGCCAGTTGTGATGATGGTGGGCAATGGTGGTATCTCTGGAACTTCAAAGACTCACTTGGGTATTTTTGATCAAGTGATGATTTCTAATTTGCCTAACTGGATTTATTTAGCTCCAACAACTTTGAGTGAAGAAAAGGCAATGCTTGAGTGGGCAATTAAGCAAGGCAAGCATCCTGTAGCAATTAAAATGCCAACTAAGCCAGTTCCAGAAGGAGATTCTGTTGAAGCAAACTTTGATGAAATTAAGTATCAAATTAAGCCCGGTAAAAAAGTTGCGGTTATTGGCTTAGGTGACTTCTATGGTCTTGGTGAAAAGGTAGCAGATAAACTTGGTGCTACTTTGGTAAATCCTATTTCTGCCAATATTTTAGATAAAGAAACTCTCGATAAATTAGCTGCTGATCATGATGTAGTTGTAACCTTAGAAGATAACGCTCTTGATGGTGGTTTTGGTGAAAAAGTTGCCAGCTACTTAGGTGCAAAGACTAAAGTTTTGAACTTTGGTCAAAAGAGAACGTATACTGATCAAGTTCCACTTGAAGAAATTTACAAAGAAAATCATTTGACAGTTGATCAAATTATTGAAGATGTGAAGAACGTACTTTAATTAATAATAATTTTGATAAAAAATAAAAGATTAACCTCAATTGAACGAGAGAGGTTAATCTTTTTTAGTTTACTTTTAATAACTCAGGTCTACGAGCTAATTCAATATATGGTTGATTTTTTCTAATTGCGACGCCTTCAGTTTCTCTTAGAGTGTGGAAGTGATAATGCTTTAAAACTTTTCCGGAACGATTTACCATAAATAAATTATCATTGAAAGCTAAAAAGAAATGGTTATTGGCATAGGTAAATCCTTGAAGAGGTGATTGATTATTAACGAAATTAGATTGTGTTGCAGAAATTTCGGTCGGAGTCCAGGAATTACCTTGACGAGTTAAACGCCAATATTCATAACTAGTTTTGCTAGCATTATGAAAAACTGCATACATTAAGTGACTGTTAATTATATATGCGTTATGAAAATAACGTGGGAAGTAGCTTGAATGATTCCATACTTTCAGCGTCCATAAATGCTTTATCTGATAATTTTTGCGAGAAATTTGAAGAAGTATTTCTGAATTAGCAGAATTTGCTTCTTTATTATCGTTTGCTAAAACGTAGATATATTTTTTAGTCATTCCAAGTGATTGGCCATGACCTAAATTTAGATATGGTGAAACCGAAATATTTTGGGATGTCCTTTTAAAATCTGTCCAACTCATTGTTAATAGGTTTTGACTTTGAATAGGATCGATTAACTTGTTTAAATTGTAGGTCACTAAATGTCCGTGACTTGAATTGGGCTGACTAAAGTAAGAAACAAGTAAGTGATTATTAAATAAGTTTATACCTTCTGGGATAACGCCAACTTGATCTAACTCGCTGTTATCGTAGTAATCTAACAAATGAAAACGTGGTTGATAAAATCGTGTTTTCATCGTATGAGAATTATTCCCATTATATTTATTGATTTCAGTTTCAGGTTGATAACCATTTTCATAATTCCAATTTTTTGAAGAAGAGCGAGAGCTACCCGTAAAACTTTTGCTTTCTTTCGGTCCAGGAATAGGAATTTTATCTGCGACAGTGATACCTTCATTTAGGTTGTTTCTAACTTGGACATGAGCATAGGTCACTAGATTTTTATAATGAAAAGAAATTCTATAATTACCAGGTTCGGCCGAACTGATTTGGGATTGCGAAACTTTCACTTGATTTGGATTAATTAAAGTTCCATTTTTGTTTACTAGATAGGCAATCGCATCTTGGGTTGGAAAATTATAATAAGGATTTCTAACCAATGAAATATGCTTTGCTACTGATATTTCATTCCGTAAGAAAAATTTCTGATTTACCCAGCCGACTTTTCGACCATTCACATATAATTCATCAAATATTCCTTGTTTGGTTTTAGCAAATCTTTGTGATTGAAGTAAGCCGGTTTTGAAATATTTTGTTGAAGAAAAAGCATTTATACCACCGTTTTTTGAAATGTTGCGATAAATAGGAAAATCTTTTCTTCCAGCTAATTTAGTTTCTGTTTTGGGATAATCGCTTATTTGTGCGGGCTGAAGCACAATATCGCCGTTTTTTAATATATTGAATTTCTCGGGTAAAAAATATATACCTAAGCCAATAATGATTATTGATATAAATAGGAATTTAAAAAATCGTTTCATGTTTCTATTATTATCCTGTGAAGGAAAAATAGAATAATTAATGTGCAATATTTAGTGTTTTTTAATTATCAAAGGTAAAATTTAAACTTCAATTAGAAATTAAATACATAATAAAATGGCTAGAATGAGTTATACTTTGATTAATACTAAATATAAGTAAATAGGTGAAAATTATGCAAAAATTTACTCGTTTAGCTACGCAAGATGATATATCAAAAATTATGTTGATTGTTGAAGAAGCAAAGGACTTTTTGAAGAGATCCGGCTCAACTCAATGGCAAAATGGTTATCCAAATAAAAATAGTATTAAAGAAGATATTAAAAATAAAAATGGCTATGTTTTTATGGCTGGAGATCAAATAGCAGGTTATGCAGCTGTCATTGAAGGAATTGAACCTACATATGTAAAGATTAATGGTAGTTGGAAGAATGAACAAGATGAGTATGCAACTATCCATAGAATTTGCTTTTCTTCAAATTATCAAGGCCAAGGATTAGCAAAGATATTTATTTCTAATATTATTACTTTAAAATATGCGAATGGAATTAAAAATTTTAGGGTTGATACTCATCGTTTGAATGTTCCAATGCAAACTTTAGCTGAGCATAACGGTTTTGAGTACCGCGGTGTTATACAATGCGATGATGAAAAAGATCCTGATAGATTGGCATACGAGTTAAGTTTGCAATAAGAAAAGTTTTAAGAATATTTTAAGGTAAAAGCATTTACATTTACTAACAACTATATTGATGATATTTTATATACATAAAGAAAAAGTCAGATATAGATTAGCAAATGAGGTGTACATTATGACTAAATTCTTAATCCTTGGCGCCAGCTTAGCTGCAGTCGGAATTGTAAGATTAGCCCTTAAAGAAATTCAAGAAGTTTCAATTGAAAATGAATTTGAAACAGATGCCGAAACTGCTAGATTTAAAGCACAAACAATTGATATGAATCTCCCAAGTGGATATTAATTATTAATAATAGAAGAATAAAATTGTAAAAGCATTTGAAAATTCAAGTGCTTTTTTAATATCTTAATCGTTTATGTCTTGTGTAAGCAATAACTGCATTGACTTAACACCTATTTTTGTGATAATTATATGTATATAGATAGGTGATACAATGCAAATAGTAAATAGTTTTTTGAAAAAGTTACTCGTTGCCTCCATGCTTTTAGGGATTGGTGGTGGATTAATTGAGACTCCAAACTTAGGTCATCCTGAAGTTGAAGCGGCTAGTCATAAAAAGAGCACACATAAACGAGCTAAAAGAAAGACAAAGGCGAATAAGAAGACTAAAAAGCGCAAAAAAACTTCAAAAGCCAAAAAGTCTAAAAATCTTTTAAAAGTTGACGTAAAAAGTTCAACTGAGAATGCTAAAAGAAAGCTTATAACTCAAAATCATCAGGTTCCAGAAGCAACATATTATATTGCTATTAATAATGATAAAGATTATCAGGCTACTTTAGCTGCAATAGAAGCGTGGAATAAAACAGGTGTAATTAAGTTTAAAGAAACAACTGATTCTAAAAATGCATATGTATATATACATAATGCTAATTACGGTGATACAAGTTGGGCCGGAAAGGAAATAACATATACTAATCGTCGCAATAGAAATGAGCATAGATCTGAAATTAGAATCAATGACTATTTTACTCAAAAAGTAAGTAATTATATTACTATGGCCGTAATTGAACATGAATTAGGTCACTCGATTGGGTTGATGCACATTGATAGTCAACCATCCGTAATGAATTCTGTTGTTGATCCATCGACAACTGTTTATACAATTCAGCCGATTGATATTGAGATGGTAAGACAACTTTATGATGAAAAATAAACAGATAGGTAAGAATGTACACAATAGTTATTCTTGTCTATCTTTTTTTGTGTATCCCGCAATATCATTATATGAAAAATTATAAGTTAGCTTTTTTCCATAAACCTTTTCATAGGCAAATTTCTTTTGTTTAAAGTCCTTT
>NZ_BALY01000017.1 GCF_000615445.1 Lactobacillus hamsteri DSM 5661 = JCM 6256
TTGACAAAGAGCCTTTTTTATTTAACTTTTTTACCTGTTGTGGCAAGTCCCACCGCAAAAACGATGATGGTCAAGCCAGCAACTGCTAAGATTCTTTTCATAAAGATCACTACTTTTCATCAACTAAAACGCCAACAGGTTCCATATGAGCCAAAGCATCGTCGCCGTGAGGATGAGCTCCGCCAGTCATAGCCTCAGTTAAATCTTGACCAGCCTTAATGCCGTGGTGTGCGCCATGGGCAAAAAACTTGGTAACATCGTAAACCTTGCCTTTGACTGCAATGTAGGCAGGCTTGCCATCTTCACCGTTGTATTCTGCTAAAGTCTTTAAAGTGAATTCTTTCATGATCTCTTTCCTTCCGTCTTACTTTTCATAAGTTGCTTAAATTATAGCATAATTGCTAATGATTGAACCAATAATACACAATCAGTGCGGTAACAATGACGGACCAGATAAGGGCGTTGATTCGCTCCTTTTTGGTTGGCTTTTCTTTTTTAAAAAAATTATTCATTCGATCTCTTCTCTATATCAGATTTATTTTAATTTTAACAAATGAAAAAAGTTACGGAAATAACCATAACTTTTTAGCTTCTTTATCGAAAGTATTCTTCAGCCACCCCTATCTATTTCGGCGTCTACTCTTAGCACCAATCTTCCGTGTCTTTTTCTTCTTTTTCAAAGCTTTTCTGCTATAACGATGCAAACGTCTTGAATCATTTTCAGGTTTTCTAGTTGGCTTAAGCAACAACTCAGGATCGACAATCTGGGCACCAACTAAGTTAGGAACAGTTTCATCTTCCGCGGAGGCAAGCACAGGCGATGGTTCAATAACTTCAGGCTCCTCTGATTCATCAACCTCAAAAGTTGTTACCAACGCTCTCTTAGGTTCAATATTTTCAGCCGAAACAAATAAGCTAAGCACATTGCCTTTCAGCTCAACATCCCCCAAGTAATAAAATTCTTTACCATCTTTCTTGATCGCTTGGTAAACCGCAATCTTCTCTTCCTTGATCTTAAGAACTTTATCCTTTTTTCTCCGAAGCTTTTCAAAATGATCATCAGCCAAGTAATAAACAAAAGACTTACCATTCACATCCGCTTTAACTCGAGCATCCTTAGCCTCGTCTTTATGTTTCTTAATTCTTTCAAGTTTTGGCATTTGCTTTTGTAGCGGCTTAAGCGTCTTTTTAAGTATTGGCAAATGAGTAATTTCCATCGCAACGACCTCTTTTCTACAACTTTAAAAATTATTCGAAGTCAACCAATTCATCAAGCGGGTATCTTGTTGTAGTAATCTCATCTTCAGCTTCTGGATTATGCTTGCCAATTGCAATTGCCATAACAGGAACATATTGTTTAGGATCTAATCCCATAACTTCTGCGGCCTTACCTGCATCGTAGCCGGCCATCGCGTTTGTTTCATAACCGTGTTCACGTGCAATCAACATAAATTGCATAGCAGCAAGGGATGAATCAACCATGGAATCCGCAACAAGCATTTCTCTTGGGGCCTTTTCATAAAGAGGCATAAAGGTATTCAAAGCCGCATCCATTGCTTCTTTTGTCACTTTTTTGGATTCGTACATGTTATGCCACAATTGGCTATACTTCTTATATGCCAACGTATTTCCAAAGAACAAAACAACTGCGGAACTATTATCGATTTGTGGGAAATTAAACTTCATGAAATATTTATGCAGCTTTTCTCTCCCCTCATCAGTGTCAACAACGATGAACTTCCAAGCTTGAAGATTGCATGCAGAGGGAGCCGTAATAGTTTCTTCAAGCATTTCTTTCATTTCATCGCGACTAATTTTTACTGATGGATCAAACCTACGAACTGAATGTCTTTCTGTCAAAATTTTGTGAAAATCGTTATTAACAATAGCCATAATTTTCTCCTATCATCTAAGTGTTATCGCTTACACATATGATATATTATTTTGAATATAAATGCATGAAAAAAGCCACGAAACTAAATTCGTGACTCTTATATTTATCTATACTTAATAATTACTTTAGTATTATATGGTACATGATCATGAAGCCATTTTGCATCGCTTACTGATAAACGAACGCAGCCATGACTTGCGGGCTTTTTACCCAACTTGTGAGCTTCCTTAGGAATAAAGGTATTTGACCATTCATGCGTTGGCACGGAGTGGAACAAATACAATTGGCCAATCCAGCCCACTGGGTAAAATGCAGATGAAAAACGGTGGGGATGGTATGAATTAGTACGGTAAGTTCCTCTTGGAGTTAAACTCTTGCCATTTACCATCTTTCCTGCAGAACAATACATAGTATAAAGCACCTTATTGCCGCTTCTGACATACACACGATTGCCTAAAATTGAAACGCGTAAATTCAAATTCTTTACTTTGCGCAAATTAGGATACTTAGTCTTAGTTTGACTAGATTTCTTCCAATATGTGCCTGTCATCTTACGCATATCAGCAGGATCCGCATATGGTTGATACTTAGTTTTCTTTAACTTAGTCTTTGCACTAGTTTTAGTTACAGCGGTTTTAGTTGCTGCACTTACTTGCGTTTCCGCGGTCACGGAAAAAGCTGTCGCTAAAGCCACAGATGCTAGGATTGTTTTGAATTTCTTATTCATTTTATCGCTACTTTCAAATAGTATACTCGGTTTTATATTATCTCCATTTAGCCGGATGGTCAATTTTCACAAAATTGCCGTTCATCATATATTGAACAAATTCTACTCGTTCTAAATTGACCTCTCTTATGAAATAAAGTGTCGTTCCATCTTCATCAATATTAAACAGATCTATAATGTTTACATTAAAAATATCGTCGACGCTTTCCATTAATTGATCAATATTCATCTTGTTATGCGCATCAATCAATTTACTAACACAATCCATTACTTGAATATCAAAATCATCCCAAACTTCAGCATTTATAGCTAAAATTTGATCGTCTGGAACATCGACTTTAACGAGTACGATTTTATCGCTAGGATTATAATTCATAAATGGTTCTATATCCTCGTACTTGCGCGTTTCGATCTGCAAAAAACCCGGTTCAAAGATTTGCTTTTTGGCTGGGCTTAATAATCTTTTTAGCATTCGTGAAGACACTAATTGTGCTGAAATAATTGCCCTATCGGCAAAATTTTCTGTATCGTACAATTGTCGAAGAAAGTCATCTTCTCTTAAAACAAACTTCCCTGTAGCTTTTAACTGATGCCAATCTTCCCAGTTTAAATCAACTAATAATTCCATATAAATTCCTTTTATCTTGTTTTATGAAATAATATCAGGAATTAATCGCAGTTACAATAACCTTTCATACAAAATCGTGCTTTTTGTATAAAAAAAGCACCTAGTCACACAAACTAGATGCTTTAATACTTATTTTCTGAAATAGTCTCTAACGTATAGGTTAGCAAATCTCATATTTTTACTGTTAATTACGCTTAACTCGCCTGTAGCTGATTCTCCGAATTGATGAAGCCAATTATGTCTGAAGCTTAAAGACTTTTTACCATGATCAGTTGGAGCTAACCACTTATGCTTATTAGCATATTTTTCAGCGGCCATCATGTTCTTTTCAGTGTAGTGACCCTTCGGCTCATAGAAAGTATAAGTACCAGACAAGGCCTTCTTACCTGCACGACGGGTGAAGGTAATTTGGTGCTTGGTAATTCTAATCTTGCTGTATGCGTGTAAATACTTTGAACTCAAGCCACTTGTCACGGTTTTTCCATTTTTGAAATGCCAGGTTCCGCGCAAAGCCTTTGGCGTTGTATATAATTTAGCGCCATAAGGTGCAGCATAAGCAGCCTTGCCAGTTGAAATTCCTACTCCCAAGGCAATGAACAATGCAAAAATAATTGCTAATACTTTTTTCTTCATTTGTGACTCCTCCTAAAAACTATTTTTAAGTTATCACAACTTGAAAAAATTGACTGCAATTCTTCTTTTTTGCACGTTAAAATTTTTATTTTAATCTTCATCCGGCAATTCAAAATACTTTAAATCGCCAAATTTAACATTCTTATACTGGTTAGCAAGGGCTGGCGTTTTCCAATAAACCTCATCAATTAAGGCGCCTGCGCCTGCACCCTCAACTAAAACAGTCTGTCCCTTTTCTGTATGCAAACCATAATATTCTCCATCGCCAGCATCTTGCATCCATGAACGAACATTCATAAAATCAATGCCATTAATACGTTTATTAGGAACTTGTACCATTCCCCAGTTTTTAGTCGCATTTTGATATGATTTTGGCATTTTGTAATAAGAATTATCTTCAACGAAACTCTCATCAATTGTATGCAATTCTAAAGGTTGCTTAAATTCTGTACCACTTATTTTATTTTTGTTCATTACTAAAGTGATAATCTTCTTATGGTATTTTGAATAAGTATACCAAGTTCCTTGCATCCCTGACGGAACATTAAACAATCCCTTATCCCCTTGGATATTGGACTTCTTTCCTGAAGCTGACGCCGAAGAATTCGACGAATCATCCCCATCAAAGCTTGCGCGGTCATCGTTAACCTTCGCATTTTTAGCCAAATTATTTACCAAAGCATCAGAATTACGTTTATTCAAATAATCAACCATCTGTTTCATCGAAACAGATTCGATTTCCTTACCATTTGAAAACAAATAATAAATATTATCATTGCCATCTTGCTTCAAAGTATAGCCAGCATTAGCAGCAACCATATAAGCCACGCCACTACCGTCTTTCATATAAGAATAATCATCCTGATTTCTCAAGCTAACTTGCAAGCCGTCAGCTTGTCCCTTGCTCAAAGCCTTATTCCAGCCACCTGCATAACGATTGCCGGCATATGCGGTAATCACGGCAACTGTTTTTTGTGGGCTTAAATCATTTGCAGACAAATGTCCCATTTTGCTCGGTCTCTTTTTCACTTTAGTGACCTTAAGCTGATCATTGCCCTTAGTACTTTTTTCTTTCTTTTGGCTGCATCCCGCAAGAGCCAAACCTGCCAACAAAATTATTGAAACCTTCCCTATTTTTCTCATATTTTCTCCCTATTACTCTGCATTCTTAACCATTTAATTATAGAATACTTTTACTTTTTAACGAAAAATAATTACAAATTCGTCATAAAATCTTCTTATTTAGCGACTAATCTTATAATCATAGCAATTAAGAAAGCAAGGTGATCAAATAAAAAATTTCAAACTTCCTTATTATTTAAATTTTTCTCATTCTCATTTTTATATTTCCCGTTATGGAACAAAAAGGCCTGCTACTAAAAATCTTTAGTAACAGGTCTTTAATCTTTACTAATTATTCATATTCTTCGTGCCACTGTTTAATCTGTTCAAGTCGCTTCTTAAAGCGGATTTCGTGACCTTGCTCAGTTGGATAATAATATTCATGACCAACCAAATTATCCGGCATGGTTTGCATATCAGTAATTTTATCCTTGCTATCATGAGCATACTGATAACCTTTACCATATCCTTCTTCTTTCATCAATTTGGTTACACCATTGCGAATCTGCATCGGTACCGACTGATTTAGCGTATTTTTCACATCCTCGACAACATTCCGCGCAGCCATATATACTGCGTTCGACTTCGGAGCCAAGGAAAGATGAAGATTCTTGTTTCATTTTTTTCTTTCCAAACAAAAAGAAGATAAACGAAAAGCAGATTGCTTATCCTTTATCTTCATTACCATATGTATTCTTCACCATACATAAGCCTTAACTGATCAGCACAGCAGAGTCATCACTTCTGCCTGCTTTAACGATCAGCCCATCATCTTTTCCACCTTAATGTAGTATTTAAGCGCCCTACATCAGGGCATCTTTATTATAATAGAAAATCGCGAAACAGTAAATTAATTATCTATTTTTTAATTTACTCCGCTAATCTCTGTTGCGTTTTTCTTTACTGCTTTAGGAACAGTCACGTCGATATTATCATTCAAAGCTGTATAATTGCTTACTTTTGCAATGTTATTGGCATTTACAATTTCATATGTTGAAACAACCTTATTGATTGCATAATTCTTTTTATCAACAAAATATTGAATATGAGCCTTACGGACCGTACCATAAACCTGCTTCATAGATAGGCCAATTCGGCGGTCATTGCAGATATAGTCCTTAATCTTCTTTTGATTTGGCTTATCACAATTATAGGTCAAAATATAATTATTTTTATTTTGGCTGATCTTCCACTTTAAAGCCTTAACATCTGCGTGTTCAAAGCTCTTGCCCATTTGTTTAAGCAATTTCGTGAACTTCTTTTTATTCATCGCATGACTAGGGCTCGGATTAGGATTGGTCGTCTTCACAATACTGTCATTTTGCTTCATATAGCTTTCAGTATTGTTGATATTCCAAACTTCTAAGACAGAATCTTCAATATCACGGCTATAAATATAGTAAGCGTAAGGCTTTAAAGTAAAGCGCATCTCAAGTTTTTCAGAATTATGATTGTCTTTATTTTTAGAAATAATATGAAAATCTTTATAATCCTTGAACTGTTCCGCTTTTTTACTGATTTGACTGTATGTAGGCAGCTTTTCTGGTGCCTTTTTTGTTTTTGATTCCTTATTATTGCCACAGGCTGTTAAACTGATTGCCAAAGTTAACATCGCCAACATGCCTGCAAAAAGTTTCATTTTCTTCATTATTTACTCCAATGTCATGAAAATGTGTACTTTTCTATTCTAGCAAAATTGAAAGAAAAAAGCGTTAGAACATGCAAATTCGTTCTAATGCTTTTTATATTTTTTCAAAATTTAAAATAAAGTATCCCAAGGTTCAACTTTGATAGGCTTAGTAGCCAACACGTCAAGAACTTCCTTAGGCAAGTATTTCTTATTGGCAACAACTTGGTAACAATACTTTTCAAACCAAGATTGAGTCATACACATATATCCGCCTTCGCCGATACCATCGCCCCAAGAGTTTTCAACCTTCCAGCGATTTGGCTTGCCATTGACTAAGTTAACGCCAGTGATCGCCATACAGTGGGTTGCGCTGTTTTGCTTAGTGATAAGGCCATCTTTTTTATTCATCTTATAATCGATGCCGATCAATTCTTCTTGGTGGTAAAGCTTGTCATCAAGCCAGCCGGCCTTGCGTGCATCAGAATCAGTGCCAACATCACAGCCGAACCAAACAATATGACCATCTTTCAATTGATCAATAATTGCCTGTTGAAGATATTTGAAATCGACATTAACATATTCAGTTTGGTAGCCACCAGCAACGTTGTCTTGCATTTCATTCCAATAAACATGATTGTATTCATGATCAGGATAATCAACCAATTCAACGAAGTCATCAAGATTTACGCCAATGAATTTATCAAGCAATTCTTTTGGCGTTACATCTAATTCCTGATGGAAATTGCCTTTATCATCCTTGTATTCCAAATCGAATTTCTTAGGTGGTTCACCGAATGCCAAAACGCATAGACGATAAATTTCGCTAAGCATTTCTTGACGGCGATTTTCCACTTCTTCAGCTGACTTGCCATCTTTAATCATTTGACGAAGTTCAATAGCATCTTTTCTTTGCAAACTAGCATTAATTGTGTCGAACTCAGAAGTATTTTTCGTATTAAAAGTATCTGGCATGACATAGCTTGGCACGACACCGTATTTTTCAATAACGGCTGCGGCATTATCCCATTCACCGCCATCATCCATAGCGTAGCTAAGGTATGCTTGAACATGTTGTTCGCCTAATTCTTCGGCAGCGCTGCGCACGATTCTTTGCAAGAAAAGATTGGCTCTGCCTAAACGATCCCAGAAGAAACTGTAATTTTGGGAAAGTTCGAAATCTTTGACATTATACTTTTTAGCAAATTCTTGGCGCAAAGTATTGAGTGCCGCAAACAACCAACAACGACCACTTCTTCTTTGATTAGTTGCCTTGCCAGTTGGTACTTCAATTGAAAAGGTCATATTGTTGCGTGCGCTAGAAGCTGGATCTGCGGAACTGGCCAAGAAGCCGTTTTTCGCAATCGTACGACCTGCGATAGCAGCCATTTTATCTTGTTTTAATTCTTTTGAAAAACGGTCAAGTAAATCTGACGTTATTTCTTTTCCTTGATTTTTCATAGTTATCCCTCATTTTTTAATTTATTTATATTTTACCCTTAATCTGAAAAGAAATCAGTATATTTAACTACTTTTACATTATGTTCTTGCGCATATTTAGAAAAATTATCTGTAACTTCTTTAGTGAAGAAATATAAATAAGATTTTTTAATCTTAGGCAATAAAGTAGCTCTTCTAATCAAAGTATCGACCATTTCATGATTTAATTTATCCGCGTTTCTCCACTTGCATTCACCAACAATTGCTTCAGAATCATTAAAATTAATTGCCGCAATATCAATTTCTTCTTGTTTCCGTAATGCTGGATTATTTCCCCACCAATTTCCAATGGTTTTAGGTTCAAATGGTAAATCATCATTTTGCCACAGCCAGTCTTTGCTAGCTTGTTCAAAAACAGGACCTAAAAAGCGAGGTAATTCCTCCATAATATTGGCAAGCAATCCCTTCGTTTTTTCAAGCGCAATCTGGTCTTGATATTCAGCGATAAATTTAAACCAGAACTTAAACATATTATCTTTGAAAGCATAAATAAATTTGCGCTTATTTTTTTCAAGAATAGGTTGTTTTCTTTCAATAATTTCCAAGTCAATTAAATTATTCAAATATTGACTAATGCTGTTGTTATTAGTCATCCCTATAGCTTGGCTTATTTCTGAATTTTTTGTTTTACCATGCGCTAAAGCGTTTAAGATTGAAAAATATGTTGCTGGCTTTCTTAGTTCTTCTTGCAAAAGAACATTAGGTTCATTCTGTAATGGTGCATTTTGAGTTAAAAATAGTTCTCTGATATTTTCATCAACGCTTAATTTTTGATCAATAAAACTTAAATACTGTGGAATACCATCCGTGATTCCATAATATGCCATCAAATCATCATCGTTTACATCAGGAAGCATTTTTTTAGTATCAAAAAGATTAAACGGACGGATTTTAAACTGCCCCGTCTTTCTTCCATAAAGAGGACTCTTATATCCTAAAACCTGATGTTCCATAAACGACATTGACGAACCGCAAAGAATCAACATAATATTGTTATTTTCTTTGTATAAATTATCAATCTCAAACTGTAAAATTGAACTTATTGATCGTTCAGATTCCGCAAAATATGGAAATTCATCCATTACAAAAATCAGCTTTTCATTTTGATTGTCAGCAATGTCTTGAATTTCTTCGAAAGCCTCTTGATAATCATTAAAAGTTCTATTTCTATTATTACGATCTGGATTTTCAAAATTCAGAATTGCGTTCGATAAAAAGCGTAAATTTGTTTCTGAAGTTGCCTCAACTCCCTGAACATAGATAGCTGGTTTATTTTCAATAAATTGCTTAATTAAAGAAGTTTTCCCAACACGTCTGCGTCCATATACAACAGCCATTTCAAATTTGGGACTGTCATACATTTTATTTAAATTTTTTAATTCAATCTCACGTCCAACGAATTCGTTCATTTTTTACCTTTCGTAATTACAATTACAGTAATTTAAATTACAGTAATTACGATTACTGTAATTATAATTATCGTAATATATAGGAATCAAATTTGCAAAAAAATCATCTTCTATAATCTAAAATTATCTCCTTCGATTAGATATAAGTCTTAGATTTATTTTTCATTCGCAAATACAATATTAATATATAAAGGAGTGATTTCTATGAATAAACCATACATTATCGTACACATGATGTCATCCATTGACGGTCGCATTGACTGCGATATGACTGCTCAACTTCGTGGCAATAAAGAATATTACGATACTTTAAGTGCAATTAATTGTCCAAGCAACTTAAGCGGCCGCGTTACTGCCGAAACTGAATTGACGAGCGGCGGAAAATTCGAAGCAAACAATCCTAAAACAATTGGAAAAGAAGCTTTTTCAAAAAATAATGAAGCTACGGGCTACAACATCGTTGTTGATACGAAAGGCACCCTTCTTTGGGGCGACGACGCAAATGCCAACCAGCCACATTTAATCATCACTAGTGAACAAGCCAGCAAAGAATATCTCGATTATTTAACCAAGCGTCATATTTCTTGGATTGCAGTAGGTGAAAAGCACATTGATTTGAAACGTGCAATGGAAATATTAGCTGATGAATTCGATGTTGAACGTTTAAGCATTGTCGGTGGCGGACATATCAACGGCGGGATGCTTGAAGCAGGTTTAGTTGATGAAATCAGCTTGGTGATTGGACCAGGAGTTGACGGCCGTGGTGGCGAAACTGCTGTTTTTGACGGTATGAACAAGAACAGCAAACCAATTTCGCTTAAAGTAAAAGACGTCAAAACCTACGATGACGGTGCAATTTGGCTTCGCTATTTAATTGAAAAGTAAAATATTAAATCAAAAAACGGAAAATCATTTTGTGATTTCCCGTCTTTTTTATTTCTAATTAAAATGTAGCACGCTAGGATCAAATGATTCTGTATCCTTCACTCCTGTATAAAGCATTAATTGCGATAATTCTTCATTCATCTTCTGAAGTTTATCCTCAACGCCCTTTTCACCATCATCAAGCAATTCTGGCAAAATCCCACGTCCAATTAAAACCGCGTCGGCGCCTAATGCCAAAGCTTTATACGCATCATAGCCCGACATAAGCGAACCATCAACAAAAATTGTCATGTTTGTGCCCTGTAATGCTTTTTCAATATCAGGCAAAACCTTCAAAGGTGGCAGGCCAAATGGAATTCTGCCGTGGTGATGAGAGACAACAATCGCCTTGCATCCGGCCTTCCAAGCTTCAATGCATCCCTAACCGACAAAACGCCTTTAGCAACAAATGGCAACTTAGTGGAATTTACGTATCTACGCAAATCTTCCTCAGTAATTGGACCAAGCGGGATCCCGTCAACAACGTCATAATCACCATTCGTGCCAGCAACGTGGTCAATATCAATGCCCACAGCTACCGCACCATGATCTTCCGCAAATTTAATTTCATCCAAAATCTTTTGATGATCGGCAAAGGGCTTAATGATTCGTACTGTTTCCGCACCTTCGGCAACAATTTCCGCGTATTCTTCATCGGTTTCCATACCGATCCAATTTAACACACGCATCTTTTTAGCCGCAGCGGCTTTTTCTTGCATTGGCTTTCTGCTTTTATCATCTAAAACTTTATTCAAATGAGAAAGAGCTGCTAAAGTCAATGGTGAAGCATATTTCTTGCCGAAAATCTCAGTAGTCAAATCTGGCTTAACCGCGTCAATCACGCGCATTTCTACCAAAATATTATCTAAATATGCGCGATTATGGACATTCGCATCATCAGCTTTACCACTCGTCACAGGAATCATTCCCTTAGGACCTGGCCATGGACTACTTGGATCTTTTTCTTGCTTCAATTCTTTCATAAAAGACGCACCAGTAACGGCATCTTCTTTGTGTTCACTCATGTTATCCCTTCTTCTATTTATCGTTTTCTTATCTTTTATTTTAACGATAATTTTTCATTTTTCGCTAGAAAAAAGCCCTAAACTGATTGTTTAGGACTTTCTTATTTATCAATAAATCTCTTATTATTTATTTTCACGAATGAATTCTGTCATCTTAATACCAGCTTGACGGCCAAAGACAACAGTTTCCGCGATTGAGTTACCACCAATACGGTTATTGCCGTGAAGTCCGCCAGAAACTTCACCTGCAGCATACAAACCTTTGATGACATTACCATTAGTATCCAAAACCTTAGTTTCTGGTGTAATGTGAATACCACCCATTGTGTAGTGAATTGCTGGATGAATGTGAATAGCAAAGAACGGACCTTTTTCAATACCGCGATCCATACCTGTACTTCTACCGAATTCAGTATCGTCGTCAGCGGCTACTTCTTTATTCCAGTTAGCAACCGTAGCCTTCAAGTTTTCGGCATTAACACCAATATTATTAGCTAAATCTTCCAAGCTATCGCCATGTTCAACTAAACCAATTGAATCGTAGAAATCAACAGCCTTAGCGTGGTCTCTAATACCTTGATCAAGAACAAGGTATGCGCCATCTTCATTCAAATTGGTGATTGCATCAGAAACAATCTTACGAGTATTTAATTCGTTGACAAAACGCTTGCCAGCCTTGTTAACCAAAATTGCACCTTCACCACGAACAGCTTCTCCAATTAAGAAGACACGTGGATTATCAGTTTGAGCAGTTGGGTGAACTTGGATCAAATTCATTTGTACAAGTTGACCGTTAATAGCTTCCGCAAGCTTTAAACCATCACCTGTTGCGCCAGGTTGGTTGGTAGTTTTGTAATCCTTTAAATCTGGACGATATTTGGCAATGATATCTTTAGATGCACCAAATCCACCTGTAGCAAGCAAAACGGCCTTAGCAGTAATCGTCTTCTTGCCATCCTTGGTTTCGACTTCAACACCCGTAACTTGCTTGTTATTGTCTTGAATTAACTTAACAGCTTTAACTTCATTGAAAACGGGAATTTCTTCTTTTTCGGCAACCTTTAATAAATTAGTTTCCAAAAATGCACCAATCGGAGCTAAGCTTGCTGGACGGTGGCAACGCTTGCGACTCATCCCGCCAGTGATAGTCAAATCATTAACAACAATGTCATGATCCTTAAGCCAACTAATCGCACTTGCTGAATGATCAACAAAGAACTTAAGCATGGCAGGATCGTTCATAAGGCCGCCACCCTTCATAGTTTCTTTGTAAAAATCAGCATTGTGGTCAATGATTCCGTGTTCATATTGAACGTTTGATTCTGAAGCATTCATCCCAGATGAAGCTTTATTGGTGTTACCACCTAATTTTTCATTCTTTTCAAGAACCACAACATTCAAGCCAAGTTCATGAGCCTGAATAGCAGCACTCATTCCTGTTCCGCCAGAACCAATAATTACCGCATCATAACTAGGAGCTAATTCAGATGCATCTTTGGTTTTAAAGATAAATTTAGCCATTATTTTCCTATTCCTTCTTACTCTTATCGACGTTGGTCATTTGCATGTAATCCATCCACTCGTCGTATTGCTCTTCAGTAACCTTGCCACTCTTAAGTGCAGCTTCACGCAAAGTCGTTCCTTCTCTTTGAGCAGCTTGCGCAATCTTAGCAGCAGCATGATAACCAATATGTGGTGAAAGCGCGGTAACAGTCATCAAACTGTTATCAAGCAAGTCATCCATTCTTTCTTCATTGACGGTTAAACCATGAATCATTCTATCAGCAAAGCCCATGATTGTTCCAGTCAAAATTTCACATGAATCAAGGAAACTAGAAATCATAACTGTCTTGAAGACATTCATTTCAAAGTTACCTTGTGAAGCAGCAAAAGTAATAGTTGTATCATTACCAAATACCTTTGCGACAGCCATAGTTACAGCTTCAGCTTGAGTTGGGTTAACCTTTCCTGGCATGATTGATGAGCCCGGTTCGTTTGCTGGAATATTTAATTCACCATAGCCTGCACGTGGGCCGGAAGCCAAAAGACGAATATCTTGAGCAATCTTAAACATATCAGCGGCTAAAGTCTTAAGCGCGCCGTGAACAACGTCAAGACCAGAGTGATGTGCCAAGCCCCAGAATTTATTAGTGTCAACTTCAAATTTATGACCGTAAACTTCGGATAACTTACCAGCAATCTTTTCAGTCATTCCTGGAGCTGCGTTAAGTCCTGTACCTACAGCAGTTCCGCCGATTGCTAATTCATATAAAGTAGGTTTTAATTCTTGGATATATTTTAAATCATGCTTAAGAGCTGCCATGTAGCCAGAAATTTCTTGACCAAAAGTCAATGGGGTAGCATCTTGCAAGTGTGTACGACCAACTTTGACAGTCTTCCAGTACTTATCTTCCTTAACCTTTAATTCGTCGATCAAGTGTTGGATCGCAGGTTCAAGCTTGTCCAAAGCTTCAATAGCAACAATATTCATAACTGTTGGGTAAGTATCGTTTGATGATTGACCACGGTTAACATCATCATTTGGCAAAATATCAAGGTCAGGATGATTTTTGTTAGCTAAATTAGCAACAACTTCATTTACGTTCATGTTGCTTTGTGTACCTGAACCAGTTTGCAATACGTGAAGTGGGAAATCTTTGCGCAAATCATCATCGCTTAAGGCAAGCAATTGATCAATAGCTTCTTCGATTGCTTCACCTTTTTCCTTAGGTTCATCGCCAACTTCAACATTTGATTCGGCAGCAGCCTTCTTTAAATGAAGAAAAGCACGAACAATTGCTAATGGCATTAATTCACCGCTTGGGAAATTGTTGCGGCTTCGTTCAGTTTGTGGACCCCACAATGCATCTTTAGGGATTTTTACAGGACCGATAGTGTCACTTTCAATACGATAATTTTCTTCAGCCATAATTAGTCTCCTAATCAAATTTTTAATTTTATAAATATCAACTAAATCTTTTTAAAATTTAAATAACCTTACACTCTAAACTATATCACGTAAGCGTTTTCTGACAAATAATAATTATAATTTTTAATTTATTATTTTAGTTTACAGAAGATAATTTTCGATTTTCTCTTTTAAATTTAATTTTATGTTCGCTTGCTTATTCGAACGTTTGTTTATATACTATTCTTCGAAAATACGTTCGGAGGACTAATATGAGCTTTTTTAATTTCATCACAAATATTCTTAACAAGACCCAAACACACAATCATCAAGATATCGATGCGCTATTAACTTTTCCCTATCTTCAAAAGAAAGCTATTAGAAAAAACATAATTGATGAGCAATGCAATATTGAACGAAAATATGCAATAAAGCATTACATGAACAAATATAGGCATGATAATTCACGACATGAAGCCCTAGCTCCTTTTTATGAAAATAATAAGTTGGTTAATTGGATTGGGATTGTTTCGGATATTATTATCGATAATAAGGAAAATCCCCGTATTCTGATTGACAAATTAACTTTAGATAATCCTAAAAAGCCGCAATTGCTTGATTATCATCTTTGGATTCGCACTAATAAAATTAAATATATTCAGAATGATAGCAATACTCAAACTATTGCAATTGGGGATGCTATTCGTGGCATTAGTTCCGTCGATACATATTTAGGAAATCAAAATGAAGTTAAATATGGTTTTAACGCTACAGTAATTCGCGGTGCCGGAATTTTAATTGGTAATAAAAGGACAAATGCTATACAAACAAATTTAAATGCAAAAATAAAGACAAATTATGATCGAAAAAATGATTGGATTCTAAAATGCACCAACTCTTGCGAAGCAATAGCTAAATACTCAAAAAGCAATGCTAATGAAATATTGTCTCAGCCCTCTCAAGTTTCTATTTCCTTTCAAAAAAGCAACTATTCTCATTACTATAGTCACCTTTCTAAAGAGGACGAAGTTACTTCTACGAAAAAAGAAAATCAAACTGTTATTAGCAATGGCAAATATATCGGAACTGTTAATGCAATAACCTATATTTCGCGTAAAAATAATAATCTTACTCCGATTATTCGTTTATCTAATATTACCAATGAAAATGGACAAAATATCATTACCAAATCATATTTTAAATATGAAGGGAAAATTCTAGAATTAGGTCAATTAGTCAAAAGTGACAAAATTATATTTTCTACTAAAACAAAATTATCCAACAAAGTAACCGATTTAGGAACTATTGAAGATTGTACTTTGAAAAATAAGCAAAATGGCGGACTGCCTATTCCATCTACTAAAGAAGAATTGCTAGGATACATAATGGCTGAAAAAGACGATACTAAACCTAATCATCTTTATTATCGGCAAAAATATCAGGATTGGCTTATCAGCAACAAATTGGAGGCCAGCAATAATTTAATTAGCAAAGATGGGATCCAACAAATTTTACAAATTAAAAAAAGCGTCCTGAATCAACGTATGCAAAAATCATTCATTATTCCTAAACAACGTAAAAACAATAAAGACTTTTATGATTTTTCCGTTATTCAAAAAATTGCAGAAGAAAAAGAACCTATTGCAGAAGCAACAGATTCTCTTAAAACGTTAACAGGGCAAAATTTAAATACAATCACAACATATGATGGAATCTACTATACTCGTAATTTTGCTAATCTCGATTCATACCTAATAAGAAATGAAATTGAGCGTCTTTCACGAGTATGCGCTAATTTATATATTAAGGCCAAAGATGAAAATGGTAATGAAAAATATGTATTAGTAAAAACAATTACGCAGGCTAAAAGCTACAATGATGAAAAAATGCTGATGATTGATAATTAGTTTTTTGCTGAAATATTTAATTTAATGTATTTCTTTTAGTTTTCAAATAGTAAAATACCAATCCAATGCCTAATCCAACTAAAGCTGGCAATAGCCAGGATAATCCCATATTTGCTAGTGGTAATTTATCTCTTAATGAAGCAACGGCTAAACCAAATTGACTTTGACTAACTACGTTTGGAAAAGCAACGATCATATCACCAAAAGCTGGTACAACGGTAAATAAAATCATAAAGAAATAAACTGTACCATCCTTTTTAAATAATGGTGAAAAAACAGATAAAACAATTAAAGTCATCGACAAAGGATACAAAAACATAAGCATTGGCGTCGACCAAGCAATAATTTCATCTAATCCAATATTGGCGGTGATAAACGATGCTAAACAACTTAGAAAAAGCCAAGTATGATAGCTTACTTTTGGAAAATGTTTATGAAAATCTTGAGCAAATGCGGCAACCAAACCAACAGCCGTTGTTAAGCAAGTAATTGTTAACAAACAAGCAAGTAATGCTTGACCAAAAATGCCTCCATATTCGTTAACAATTTGATTAAAAGCAACACCACCATTGTCGGAAACTTTAAAATGACCTAAAGACATGGCTCCCATTAAAATTAATAATAAATAGATCAAACCAATAGCCGCGACAGCTAAAATTCCAGATTTTCCAACTACTTTAGACACGCTTTTTTCATCTTTTTGTCCCATTGATTTAACCGCCGTGACAACAGTAACACCAAAGGCCAAACCGGCTAAGGCATCCATAGTGTTATAGCCTTCCAAAAAGCCATTAACTAAAGCAGAATGTTTATAAGCAGCTGTAATAGGTGCAGTTTGCGGATTTCCTAAAGGATTTAAAAAAGCTACTACGAAGACTAAAAACAATAAAGCTAAAAATAATGGGTTTAATACTTTGCCGACATTAGATAAAATATTGTTTTCATGATATGAAAAAGCAAAAGCTGCTCCGAAGAATACTGCAGAAAAAATTAATAATGAGACAGTTTGCATATTTTGGGGAACAAATGGAGCAACTCCAACTGTAAATGAAACCGTGGCAGTTCTCGGTGTTCCAAACAATGGTCCAATAGTTGCGTGAATCAAAACCATAAACACAATTGCAAATCCTGCCCCTAAAGGCTTACCAATATCATAAACACCTTCCGAGCGTGTAATAGCAACAGCTAAGACTGATAATAAGGGTAATAAAACACCTGTGATCAGAAATCCAATTGCTGCACTTCCCCAATTTGCACCAGCTAGTTGGCCTAAATGAAGTGGAAAAATTAAATTCCCTGCTCCAAAAAATAAACCAAATAATAGGGATGCAACAACTAAATATTGCTTCCATGTCAATTTTTGAGATGTTAAATCATTCATGATATTCTCCTCCTGAAATTATCTGATCACAAAAAAAGTCCCTCAACCAAAATTGCTTTGATTGAGGGACGTCGTAACGTGGTACCACCCTTTATTTCATATCGTTATTGCTAACAATACCTTATACGTACGGCCAAAATGGCGATACGCCGACACTATAATGGGTGTTCCCACTGTTTCTTACTCTAAAAATTAAGAAACAGAACTCGAAAGTGATTTTCATTTAATCTTAAATTTATCTCCTTGCACCTAACGAGACTCGCTGTAAATATCGATTAAACTACTCTTCTTTCTCTTTGTTTTCAGATCTATTAAATTATTGATTATTATTTTAATCTTATTATAATTTATGTCAATAGCTTTTTAATATTTTTCAAAACAAAAACGAGAGCTACGTACTTCGTAACTCTCGCCTTTTCATCCAGAACACAGATCAAGTGCTTGTACGCATTAGACCTCTGCTTGATCGGTGTCTCGATGTGTGGTTTTGTAATTTCGTGAATTTGAATATGGATCTTCAATTTCTTGATTATTAACCACCGGAACACCTCATTTCTATAAACTAGATATATTTCTAGGTAAGCGCTTACCTTACATTTATAATATACCATCTATTCAGTTTTTTTGCATTAAAAAAGCTCAATTTATACAAAAAAGAGCAAAATTTATTGCTCTTTTTCTCATAGTTATTAACCAATATTATCCCAAGGCTTAAGGTCAATGGCTGGACCTTCCGCAATCTCGACTTGCTCCTTAGTCAAATATTTTTTATTTACAACTACATCGTAGACATAGTCTTCAAACCATTGCGGACTCATAATATAAAAACCTTTATTGCCATATTTATCGCCCCAGGAATTTTCAACTTTCCATTTGCGGATCTGTCCTTTATCTTCATCAACACCAACTAGAGTCATATCATGAGTGGCATATCCTTCGCCAGTAGCAAGACGATCTGCCTTGCTCATTTGCGTATCAACGCTAAACAAATCGTCGGTCTTGTAAAGTTCACTATCAAGATAACCAGTTTTGCGTTCCATTTGCTTCAAAACATCATTGCCAAAAATAACGGCTTGACCATCCTTAAGTTGTGCCATCGCAGCTTGTTCCAAATATTCAATAGGCACATTCAACATAGTGATAGGATCGCCACCAGCAACATTATCATACAAAGCTTGGTGATATAACTTATTGTATTCAAAATTAGGACTGTTTGACAAAACAACATAATCATCAAATTTAAAGTCGCCAAGATATTTTTCCGCAAATTGATGTGGAGTCAAATCCTTTTCTAAATGATATTTTTTATCATCATCACGATATTCCAAGTCAAATTTCTTTGGTGGTTCGCCTAAAGCCACAGCAGCAATACGATAAACTTCATTTAAGAATTGTTTCTTAGTTTTTTCAAGTTCATCAGTTTTTCCTGCATTAGCTAGCCTACGCAATACTAAGGCATCTTTTCTTTCCTTACGAGCCAAAGAATCGATTAAGCCAGTCGTATTGTTGGAGTTGAAACTTTCAGGCATTGCATATGAAGGAACAACACCATATTTTCTAACCAAATTGATCGCCATTCCCCAAAGACCGCCATCTTGACCAGCAAATTCAAGCCAAGATTGGACCTCACGATCATCAAGTGGCTTATCAGCTAGACGGATCATTGCATCATAAAAAGCATTGGCACGCTCAATCTTATCCCAGAAAAAGTTGTAAGCTTGAGAGAAAGTAAAATCCTTCACCTTGTACTTCTTGCCAAAATAATGGCGTAAAACGTTTAAACTTGAAAATTCCCAGCAACGACCGGAATGCTTTTGGTCAGTTACGCCACCAATATCAAGTTCAGTTGAGAAAACTTGATTCAATCTTTCCGAAACATGATCATTAAATGATGCTTCAAGAAGACCGCTACGACGTGCGGCACGAGAAGCAACTTGATTTTTATCATTTTTATTGAAATCGGCAGAAAATTCTGCGATTTCTTGCTCTGATAATATACTCATATTAAAACCTCTATTTATCATTTTAATTTTTTGTTAATTTAAATAATACCGTAACTTGGCTAAAAATAAAAGCATTAATCTATATATTCAAAATATGAATTAATGCTAAAGTAATATTTTTATTAAAATTCAAACGTATGTGGTTTAACTTCCGTGTATTCATAATTATTTTCCTTTAAAAAATCAAATTACCAAGGACAATCATCATTGGTAGGGTCGCCACGGAAATTAACGTTGACAGACACATTAATTCTGTTGGAAATTTAACATCAAAATCACTCATCAAACTAAACAGCACAACAATTCCAGCAACTGGACAAGAAGCCATAATTAAAGTGGAGATTTTGGCTAAATTGTTCAGTGGAACTAAGTAAAGGATCCCCAGTACGCATAAAGGAAATACAATATTTCTTACTAAAATTCCCCACCAAGTAAAACGATTGATAAGATCCCCCTTTAGGCTAATTGATCCTAGATTGGTGCCAATGACAATCATACTTAACGGTGTATTAATATCTGCAATATAGTTCATCGGTGTGGCAATAAGATCAGGAATCTGGATTTGGAATAAAAAAATCAGAATCCCAATTATCGCGGCAATAATATTAGGATTTAAAATAATTTGCTTAATATTTTCGGCCAACGATTTATCTTGCTTTTTAAATAAGCTAATTCCGTGAGTCCATAGGAAAATATTGTAACAAATTAAGTAAGGCACACCGTAAAAAACACCATTATTGCCTAGAATCGCTTGAATTAACGGCAAGCCCATAAAACCAGCATTAGTATAAGTTCCAGCATATTTCAGAATTGTTCTTTTTTCATTATTGGGAACTGATTTTTTATTAAATAGGAATTTGCTAACGACAATTTTAAAAGCAAAAAGAAAAACAATCAAAATCATCAGTAGCAAAAATTGAGTTAAACGTTCAGCAGTTAATTTCTGTTTAAAGGAATTAATAATTAAACACGGTGAAACTACATACAACAAAATTTTAGTTAAATCTTGAACTGTTTGTTTATGAATAAATTCAATTTTATAGCAAAGTAAGCCGATTAACATCAATATAAACATGATAATTACTTGCTTAATTGGTATCAAAAGTGGCATTCCATTCCTTCTTTCCACTATCTACTTTACACCAATAATTAAAAAGGCAAACTCAATCGAGTCTGCCCTTTTTATTTTATCGATTTTAACCAAGCAATTTGTCCTTCAATTCGAGAAATCGCTCTAGTCAGAATTAAGTAGTGACCGTAATTTTGTTGAATCCTTTTTTCATCATCAAACAAAAGTGCTTCTCTCATTTTCAAATGTGCCAATTGTTCCTTCAAAAGCCGCTTTTCTTCATCAATCAATTCATTAACACGTGGATCATCTTTATCATTAATGAAAAACATTTTTAATGAAAATGGATCACGATTGACTGGTAATTCCAAGGGTTGATCAATCCACTCTTTTAACACACTTTTTCCATTTAAAGTCAGAAAATAATCAATTTCTTTAGCATTATCTTCCTTGGAACGCTTTTCAATCCACTTATCAGCCAGCATCTTTTTAAGTTCAGGATAAATTTGACTATGTGATGCTTTCCAAAATTCACCAATTTCACACGTAAATTGCTCAGTAATTTCTTTTCCCGATAAGCCTGGATTTTGCTTTAAAATACCCAAAATTATATATGGTAAAACTCTCTTTTTTGGCATAAAATCACTTCATTTCTGCCTTTAGTTTATCGAAAAAAGCGTGAAATTGCTATTACTTATTAATGCGTCTGTAATCTTCAGTGTAGTATTTACCATCACGAATATCGTCAGTCATGCCTTCATATGGAGCTTCGGCAATAACTTCTTCGTTATCTGCGCCAGCATCCCCCATATAAGTAATTGTCGCAAATTCTGGAACAACCAATTTAGGATAAGTTTCGTACTTTTCACGAGATTCGTGCATTAAATCAATATGTTCATTTTGGAAACAAACAGTAATTTCAGGATGATCTTCAACCCACTTTGGGAAGAAAATTGTACCATTAAGCTTGTGTTCATTAGGAACAAAATCAAGTGCAACATCAGTGCCAGTTGGTTCAGTCCATGCAATTTTATAAATACCTTCTGTCAGCATATTGATATGAGCTTCTTGATCTTTAACCCAACGACCAGCAACCATGCCACCGTGAATTCGGTAATCAACAGTATGATCATTCTTGCAGTACCATTCATATTCCCAACCATTATCGTAAGTGTAGATAAAGTGAGTTCCTACGAAATCGTCTAAAGTCTTAAATTTTTTATTCATATTATTTAAATCAGCCATAATTTTATCTCCTTTATGTAAATATCGACATAAATTACATAGATAAGTATATGTCGTTATCAACATAAATGCAAATATTTTTTCAAATTAAAAAACACTTGAACTGAATCAAGTGTTTTAAAACTATTTTTATATTATTTAGCAGCCTTGGCTAAAGCTTTGGTCTTGAAGGCATAGCTAACAGCTTGTTGACTCGCGCCTGTAGCAATCTTCAAAGCCTTAACTTTTTTACCGTTAACCTTTCTGGTTGTTGGAATATAGAAAATTCCGTCACCGGCTAAGTTAATCCAATTATTAACGTTAAAGCCCTTCTTGAAATCATAAGCTGCATAAATATTCTTCTTTGTAACTTTCTTGATGAATGCATTGCGCTTCTTAGCAGAAACATTATAAACATTCTTCTTTAAGAAACTTTCTGAAGGAACATACAACTTATTACCAGCAGCAGTATGAGCTGTGATCTTCACTTTATAAATTGTTTTCTTGTCACTGCTATACTTGCCAGTTTCACGATAATACCAAGTTCCACGGGTTGCCTTTGGCGTTGTATACTTACGGGCGATTCCGTATTGGTTAGCAGCTTGAACTGTCTGGCTTTGACTTTGCATCCCAACTGTAAACACGCCTAAAAATGCCAATAATGAAAGTAAAAATAAGTATCTCTTTTTCATCGCACTTACCTCCATTTATATTTTCTTTCTCTTCTATTATATAATAAATGCGCTTTCATAATTGCACTTTTAAGAAAATTTAAGTATTTCTACGTATTAAAAATTGCTCAAATTTTTGAGCAAAATTGTCATTTTATATAAAAGTGCTCAAATTTTTGAGCATTTTTTATTTTTTTAGGATTTTGCTCAAACTTTTGAGCAAAAAATGATAAAATTTCAATAGGAGGAAAATAATATGCTTTTAATTCCAAGACCTTCTTATTTAAATTTTCTAAAATCATGGCAAGACAAGCAAGTAATTAAAGTAGTTTCCGGTGTTAGACGTTGTGGAAAATCCACTTTATTCACGATTTTTCAAAATCATCTTCTCAATCAAGGTATTCCAAAAGAGAATATTATTCAAATCAATCTTGAAACACCCGATTTTTTAGATTTTAGTACTTCAACTCAATTATATGAATACTTAAAACCGAAATTAAAAGTACATGGAATGAAATATGTTTTTATTGACGAAATACAACATATTATTCATTTTGAAAAAATTGCTGATGCTTTAAACACATTAAATGACGTAGATCTCTATCTTACAGGATCTAATGGATATTTCATGTCAGGTGAATTAGGTACTTTACTAACCGGCCGTTTTGTTGAATTAAAAATGTTGCCTCTATCATTTAAAGAATATGTAACTGGTTATAAAGAGATATACAAAGATCAAAATTTAAGCAACACACAAATGTATAATAATTATTTACGTTTTAGTTCCTTTCCCTTTACTCTCCAATTAAATAATAATCCAATTCAAGTAAGAGAATACCTAGAAGGAATTTATACTTCTATTATTTATCGTGATGTAGAAGCCCGTCTAGGTAATTCTGATAAGTCTATTTTAGATAAAATAGTTCAATTTTTATTCGATAATATTGGAAATCAATTATCGATTAGAAAAATATCTAATACTTTAACCTCAAATGGTTTTAAAATCTCATCAAATACCGTTACTAAATATATAGATGCATTGCTAGACAGCCTTATGATTTATCGTACTCCGCGCTATGATATTCATGGAAGATCATTATTAGCAAGCAATGAAAAGTATTATTTAGTTGATATTGGGTTAAGGTACCTTTTACTTCAAAGTAAGAAAGCTGATCGTGGACATATTTTAGAAAATATAGTTTATTTAGAACTTTTACGACGAAATTATAAGGTAACTGTTGGTAGTTTACCCAATGGAGAAATTGATTTTGTGGCACAAAAAGGTGATGAACTTGAATATTATCAAGTTTCTGAAAGCGTTATTGATCCAAATACATTAAAAAGAGAACTATCTCCTTTTGAAAAAATTAATGATCATTATCCAAAATATCTCTTAACTTTAGATGAAATTGGTGCAAACGATAATTTCGATGGTATTCAACAAAAAAATGTAATTGATTGGTTACTAGAATAATTAATGCTTTCAATAAATAAAAATGATAGACTTCATTTTAATCAGAAGTCTATCATTTTTTATTTGTTTATTTCCTTTGCAATTAACTGCAACATATCTTCACTTTGATTACATGATCTTGACCGATCAAGAAAACCATGATCTATTCCTTTATATAGAACCTCTTCCACATTTTTACCCGCTTGGCGCAATTTCTTAGCAAAATATTTATTACTCTGCAAATAATAATCAAACTCTGCTTCAATCATAGTAATATCTGGAAAATCACTAAAATCATGGGCATAAACCGGACTAATTAACGGATTTTCAACACTATCATTACCAGGATAAAGCAAACGAATCACGTTATTAACATAGATAAATTTATTAAGTCGTGCACGAATGAATTTTTCTTCGCTTGGATCCATATCATAATCCGAATACTGCCAATGATACATCGTCTTATTCGTGTCGGTAATGTCCAATGCTGCGTACATTGGAAAAAGTTTACGAATTTGATGCTTTTTATCAGTTAATCCGCATGCAACGCAAAGTTCACCACCTGCACTATCTCCTGTCATGTAAACTTGCGAATCTATAAAACTGATTTTGCTTTGATGATTCATAATCCATTCAAGAAACTCTTTAATATCAAGATAAGCACCTGGAAATGGGGTTTCTGGAGCCAAACGATAAGATAACGGTAAAATTATCAATATTGGCTAAATATCAGCATTCACAATTAAAGTTATCAAAAGTTCCCGCGTAACCATGAATAAAAATCAAGCATTTACCGTTGGGGGGTTCAGGCGTATAAATTCTGGTCGGCATAGCACGATTAACCAAAGGAATCAATATATATTCTTCCTTAACTGGTAAGTTATCTGTTTTAATTTTCGGATATTCGCCACGCATAGATTTAAAATTAATATTTTCTATGTAACAGGATGTTCGATATTCTTCTCATCGTAAAGATTGTCAGGATCTAATCTTGCTTTGACTTTCGGATCAAGTAATCCTTTTTTATTACCATAAATCGTATTCTTAATAATCATGAATTGACTCCTTTACAAGTTATTTTTCCATTCCATACTATATTCCCTTCCATTAGTATCTTGGTCAATATCTATCATAGAAATCTTCATCCCTTGCGCAATATAAAAACTAACCGCCCTTTTATTTTTTTCGTAAACATGCAGACTGAAATTATCATAATTCTGCTTAATATAAGCTAGCAATTTTGTTCCAACCCCATGTCCGCGATACTTTTCATCAACAAATATCCCAGCTAAATAATGATCAATCATCCCGACAAAACCTAAAATTTTGTCATTATCTTCGTAAGCAAAAACATTTGCTTGTAAAAGCGCATTTCTCACTTCATCATAATGATTTTGCCAATATGAAGCTGGAACAAAATCATGCGTGTCAAGATTACTATCCAACCAGATTTTCATTAAACGATTTAAATCTTTTTTATTTGCCTTCCTAATCATCTTTCCCTCCAAAAGTTCATTACACATTTCTAAAAAGTGTAGTGAACTATACAATTTGTAAAAAACTGCTCTTAATTACTTTTGCTTTTTAAATTATTCTTTTTTCATAAAGTTCACTACAGTGTGTCTTTAATTAAACATAATATCAAGAAAAGAGAATAAAATGGATAAAATTCAAGAATTAATCAACCAAGTAAATCAAGCTGATGCCATTTTAGTCGGTGCTGGCTCAGGGATGTCTAACGCGGCTGGCATGAATTTTTGGTATGAAGCTAGTCCGCTTTTTATGAAACACCTTAAATACTATTATGATAAATACTATTTCAACGGTATTTTCAATGGTTTCTATACCCGTTTTGATTCCTTAGAAGAAAAATGGGCGTTTCAACTAATCGCATGGGATATGATTTTTAATATTCCACCACAAAAACCTACTTACACTTACCTCAAAACCTTGCTTCAAAATAAACCCACTCATATTATTACCACAAACCAAGATGGTCTTTTTAAACGTTACTACCCTGACGATCAAATTAGTGAAATTCAAGGTTCCTGGTATTTCATGCAAAGTAAAGATACCAGCAATGATAAGAATTTATACGATGCCAAAGAAATAGTCACTGATCTTTTGTCTAAAATTAAGGATCACCGTTTAGATAAAAAATACATTCCTACAAGTCCGATTAATGGTTCAACGTTACAAGTTTGGGCCCGTGGTCCCGAATTTCTTGAAGACAACCGCTACTACGAAGAATACCAAAAGGTTAATAAATTCTTAGCCAAGTATCGTGGTAAAAAGATTCTTTTCCTTGAAATGGGTGTTGGCCGCATGACGCCAATGTTTATCCAAGAACCATTCTGGGAAATGACTAAATATATGAAAAATTCTTTCTATATTAATATCAATCCTAAAGATGCCCTAACTAATCCGGTAATCAAGGATCGTTCCTTATTAATTGGCGATGATATCAATGAAGTTTTAAAACAAGCAGCTGAGAGAGTTGGAGGAAATAATAATGACTAAAAAAGCAGTTAAATTAGCCCACGAATGGCTCGAAAATGCGGATGCAATTTTAGTAACCGCCAGCAATGGCTTTTCTATTTCTGAAGGTTACAATTTATTTGCTAACGACAAAAAATTACGCGAGGTTATCGGTGAAGATATCGTTGAAAAATATCACTTGCCTAATTTAATTATGGCCGGTAATTTTCAATATCCATCCCCAGTTGAACATTGGCGCGTTTTAGCCAGAATTGGCGAATATTACTTTAACAATTATGAAGAATCGCCTTACATGTCTGATTTAAAAGAAATTATTGGCAATAAGCCTACTTCATTTGGACATCAAACACTGAGCACCACTTTGATCTTGCGGGTTTACACAACACTTTGGAAGTTGAAGGAAATTCTCTTGAAGCCGTCTGTAGCAAGCATCCCGATGAGCACGGCATCTTTCCATTAAGTTCCAAGATTCATGAAATCTACGAAAAGGATCAAGCTGGTACTTTAACTGAAGACGACTTGCCAGTTTGTGACAAATGTGGTGCACCATTAGAACCAAACATTATCGGTGACGATTTTCAAATTAACAAAGAACGCCTCAACAAATTCCAAGAATTTATTGAAAAATATGAAGACAAAAATTTACTTGTTCTTGAACTTGGTATTGGTCCCCGCAATCAAATGATCAAGCACCTAGCATGCAGCTTGTCGCCGCTGACAAAAATAGTCATTACATCACGATCAATAAAGGCGAACTCCTTATTCCTGACCAAATTAAAGATCGTTCTATCGGCTTTTCTTCCTCCATTGGCCTCGCTTTTAAGGAATTATTGACGGGCAAAAGTAATGGTTCAACTACAGTCGGCCCTGAAAAAGTAAAACCAAAGCCAGAACTTTCTCCAGAAGAAAAGGCCAAGCAAGAAGAAGAAATGCAGATTTTCTATCCAAATTACATGGTAGATACTCCTACTCGTCCAGGAACTTTCCCAATGTACTTGACCATCGACAAAGATCATCCTTCTCATCTTCACACAGTCGAATATGGTCAATCATGGATGTACAATTATGGTGATGCCGCAATTGCCCATTGCTTTACTCAAGAAGGTCAATACTATCAAGTTAAACTTGGCCTTAACAAAGAAAACGGCGAAGTTCATGGTTTTTACACTGATCCTGGAACTTTCGTAGCTATCGAATCATCCGACAGCAACGGCGTGGGCTTTTCTCAAATCAGCACAGATATTCCAACCAATGCTAATGGCGCAATCATGGTTCCTCGTCTTGATAAATTCTTGCAACTTTTCCCAGATCAGAGAGAATTAATCGAACGTTTAGCAGTTAAATAAACTTCTATGTATAATTGCATTAAGGAGTTTATTTATGGCAGAAATTAAAAAAAGAAAAACCGATCGTCGAACAATTTATACAATCCAACTAATTAAAGATGCATTTTTAGATTTAGTCAAAATTGAAGGTTACAATAAAATCTCGATTGCAAAATTATGTCGTCAGGCGGAAATTACAAGGTCAACATTTTATTTGCATTACAATACCATCACCGATGTTTTAAATGATGTCCTTGATGACGCAATTTTAAGCACTGACTTAACTAGCAATCCGGCTCCTACTAATGAAGAACTTTCATTTGATTATCTCAAAAAGAATGAATCATTGCTCCCTGCTTGCCAGCGTGTCGGTGATTCCGAAAAGTATCAGCTGTTGCTACTTGATCCTGATTTAAGTGAGTATATCATCGGCCGAATTATGGCGCATGAGCGCAATTACGTCATTCCTTCAATCATGAAAAAGGCTGGCTTGAGTCAAGAAGATACAGAAACCTTATTTTTATATATCATTCATGGTTCCTTCGCCGTAAACCGTGCGCACCATTTTATCAAAGACAAGAAATGGGCACACGATGTGCAATTGCTCAATCGTTTTACTGAAGCGGGATATAAATATTTAAAAAATGATCAATCTAAGTAGGCTGATCATTTTTGTTCATTATGAATTTCATTTAACCATGTGCTTTCTAAAGAATTCCGCTTCTTCGTCGTTAGCTTCTTTAGCCAAATCATCTTTTTGATTAATTAAGAAAACGTGCGATTCGGAATGTTTTTCATCACCCCATGATTTTTGAATAACTTCAACGCCTTTAGCTCTCAAAAAGCCGTCTAAACGAACCGCGCAATCATGAATAAAATCCCGATTTGCGGTACTAATAAAGGTTGGTAAAAAGGCCTTTGTGATGTATTTTTCAACATTAAGCAAATCCCTTTTACCTTCATCGGCCATAATTTCTGGCTTAAAATAGGCAGTCGTCATATCCATAATCATTCCTGGATCAAGCATAAAAGTTGCTGGACTATTCAGAGCTACAGCTCTAAATTTTAAATCAGTTAATTCGTAGCCAAACTTTTGACGATATTCTGGATTAGTCAAAATAGCCGTGTATTGTTCTGCCATTTGACCACCGGCTGAATCTCCAATTAAAAAGACATTGTTTTTGTCTAAATTGTATTCATCGGCATGATCAGCTACCCAGTGAACATATTCATTAACTTGATCGAGTTCCTCTGGAAAAGTGGCTTCAGGTCCCAATTTATAGTTAGGGTTTACAAATGCAAAACCACGCTTGGCCATTCCTAAGCCATAAAATTGATAGGTTTCTTTTGTACCATAAATCCAGCCGCCACCGTGGATTTGGATAATTACTGGCAACTTATCTTCAACGTTCTTTGGTAAATATAAATCCAGTAAATTCCATTTGGGATCTTCACCATATTGAATATCGTCGATTCTTTTTACTTCTGGAATATCATGTGGCAAACCGCTATCTCGCCTATCATCATTTTCTTTGCAACCGGCTCGCCATTCTTCAACAGCTTCTAAAGTTTTTTTATCAATCATATTTATTCTTCCTTTTCAGAATGCGCTTACATAATAAATTCTATATTTTTCTGACTGTTTTAACAAGGAAAAATAATCATCCTCTTCCCCCATCAAAGGGTATAATAGAAAGCATCTTTGGGAGGAGATTAAATGGATTTTGATATTTTACATTGGAATAAAAAAATCTGGCAAAATATTCTAAATGTTGAAATAGTTTATGCGGCCATCATTTATTTGATTTTAGGCGCTACACAAGCTCATTCGGAATTTTTTACAGCTGGATTATTGTTAATTATCTTAGCACTCAATCGTTTTCAAGATAAAAATCAAACCTTGAAATACTGCGCTGTTTGGGGAAATATTATTATTTTACCCTATGAATTTTGTTCGGTTTGGTCGATCACTGGCAACTTTTTACTATTTAAATTACCAATTATCGCACCATTAACTATTTTGATTTTATGGCTCTTTTGGCTAGTCTTGCTCGTTCCAATTGTCATGACTTCAGCAGACTATATTAAAAATTGGTTCTTGCGTTTAATTGCCTTTAGTTTTTTAGACTGCCAATATGGCATGGATATTGCATTGCAGATTAAACATTTACCATTTTTCCATACATTTAATGATCAAGGCGTAGTTTCTGCTTTTGCATTACTTATTTTGGCATGTTTCTTAGGTTACAGTTGGGGCTATCGTTTCAATCCGAACTTAAAATTTGTTCCAAGCCGTAAGTTCAAATGGAGCGTTTTTATCGCTTTAATTGTTTTGCTTATAATCGATGTTTGGTGGAATGATTTTGGTGGCAATGGCGATAATTTGCTTTCAATTTTATTTTCTAGTTATGTCGATTTACAAGCTAAGTACTTTACATTACCTAACTTTACTTCAGCTTTAGAGCCTGGCATTCTTGAGGAAGCCGAACGTTACATTTGGATGATCATTTTACTTGCCGGCTTTAATCAATTTAAAGAATGGCGCGTGCCAATTGTCGTATATGGTTCAACATTACTTTTTGCTTTAAGTCATTTAAGCAATGTTGGCGTGAATGGTCAAACATTTTTAGCAACGATCAGCCAAGTAATTGCAGTAAGTGGCGCAATGATTTGGGCAGTTGCTTATCTTTACACAGGTAAATTATGGATTACAATGATTGCACACTTCTTTACTGATTACTTAATCAACTTGCAATCTGGCTGGGCTTCATCATCTACTTGGAGTGGAAGCTTCGCGGATTGGGCAACAACTTTTATCCCATTAATTTTTGGATTAGCCGTAACAATTTGGATGATGTATGGCGATCGCCGACAAGTTATGGAAGAAAATGCGGATCGTTTACTTAATATGAATAGTTATCAGACTCTCACCATGTTAGATGTCATGGCAAGATAGAAAAAAGACTTGAGATTTTCTCAAGCCTTTTTTGGTTATTATCTATAAAAAATAATATTAATTATTACGTTTACGGTCTACAGCCATGCCAATCAACCCAGCAATTGAAACTAAAGCTAAACCGACAAGAGTAAATTTGTTTTGTTTTTCACCAGTTTCAGGCAACTGATTTGTTGTATTAATTAATTTTTCTTTCGATAACTCTTCTCTTACACCATTTGAAGAATGAAAAGTTTGCGCTACTGAAATAGAACTTCTTAATGGGCGATAAGTTAAACTCTCAACTTTTTGATTATTAACACCAGTAGTTTTGTACAATTTATTCGACTTTTTCTTTGCAGATGAACTATGATTCTCTGTTGACATATCTCTAATCACAGTTTTATCAGACAATTTACTTTGCATTTGCGGCTGCGTTGGTTGTTCTGGTTCACTAGGTTGTGTAGGAACAATGGGATCTGTATCTTGTGATGGCGTAGTTGGTTGTGATTTTGAATCTGGCATAATTTCGTTTGACTGACTTGGAGAAGATTGTTTTTTGAAAATAACAGTAATAATTACATCTGAATCGTTAGGAATAACTTTTACTGCATTAATTTGCTTCTCCCCATCTTTCGATAAACCTAATTCATTCGTTTTTTCTTTATCATTACGTGCAACTGAAATCAAATCATAATTATTCGGAGAATCAATCGGAATAGATTTAAATATAAATGAATCCGGTGTCCAAGTATAATTTTTAGTTGAACCAGCTGGACGGAAACCACTAAATGATACGCTTGAAGAGAAGGATTGATGTCTTATTTCATTACCATTTTCATCTTCAAAAATATAGTTAACAATTTCTGTTATTTGTTTTGAAATCTTTTCTGGCTGCACATCATTATTTTCTTTTCGTCTCAAATATACATATTGATCCGGCATATTTTGTGTAAATTTAGCTTTAGCAAGATCAGCTGGAGCAGATACTAATACATAATTTTCACTATAATTCCAAAGCATGTTAGTTACGTTTGAAAATTCATCAACATTACCATTGATATTAGAAATCTTATGTTCCAATATTTCATTACCATCAGAAGGTTGCCATTGGACTTTGTTAGTAGGGAAAGTTTTTTCACCTATATCAATATAATGGATATTGTAACTAGATTTACGAACTGGTTTTTTAGCCTTAGTATATATAACCGTTAAATTGATATCTTCAGAATCTGGATTAATCTTATCAAATTCCTTAATATACACATTTTTACCTTCTTTATATTCAATATTTTTATCTGCAGGTAAATTATCATTCTTTGAAGTAAAATTATATCCGGCTTTTGTTGGAATTAAAACCTTTGCAAAAGTTTGGTCAGTACTTGGATTCCAGGAAATACCAAAATTTTGTTTATCATGGCCATCATACTTTCCACTAAGATTAAATGTAATATCTTTTTGATAAGTAGGGAAAGCTTCTGTACCATTTTCATACAAATATTTAATTTTTTCATGAATTGTCTTAGATTTGCTAATATTTGTAATCTTATGCCTTAAGTAAATATATTGATCCGGCATTGTATCGGTCATAATACCTTTACCAATTTTTTCTGGCTCTTGGATTAATTCAAATCCCTCTTTTTCATAATCTTCTGGTTTCCAAAGTGAACCAGTTACATCATAAGACGAATTAAGTGGACTATTAACTTTAATATCATGACTACCATTATCAATCACATTTTCATCTTTTGATGTAAAACCTGAAGTTTTATTAGTTCTTCCTACATCAATATAATGGATATTAAAACTTGCACTATTCTTTTTCAGGTAAACTATAAATCGACTTGCATTAGTATTCTCAAATTTCCCCCAAGCAAATTTATCAAGATTATATTTATCATTACCTGATGGAAAGGCTAATTGCGTTTCATTATTGTGATTTGATGACACAACATGATCAAGTAAATAATTATCACTTTGTTTTAAATAATTAAGGTAATTATTTGCCCCTGAAAATTCAATCTTGTTTCCTTCTCCACCTTGAGCTGTAAACGTGCCATTTGGTAAGTCAGCATTTGGTGAAGCAATATCTCTAAAACTAAGAAAAACTTTTCTTAATTCACTCGCACTTGCAGAATTTTCAACTGAAAGTGGTAAAGTTTGACGAAAGATTGCTGCATGCCAATCGTAACGTGCAGACCCGTCTGTTGAATTAATTCCAACATTAGTTTGAACTTTTGAACCATCTGGTTTTATAGCTTCAATTTTGTATCCAATTCCTAAAGTATTATTAACGGCATCCCTCAAAGCTTCATTATCAGTTAAAGCAGAACCATTAAAATTATAATGTTTTCCAGGTTGTTGCCTTTTAACATCTTGGTCATAAGTTTCAATTCCACTTGGTAATGTGAAGCCTGAAGCACTAACATTTAACCATGATAACCAATCCTCTTCTCTAAATTTAACATTAGGATTAGAACATCTTACATGATAAATATGAGTTAAAATGCCATCTTGGTCACTAGTATCTACAGTAACATTAATATCTGATTTTATTTGATCAAATTTCTCAGTATCTTTAGATAAATATAGTCCACTTTCGTTTCTAATTTCATTGTTTAAATTATCTTTTTGATAATATGCCAAATTGTCTTTTAGTTGTTTTTCTGCTTCTTCAGCTGACGTCCACTGATATGTGAAAATAGGACTTTTACCTACGGTAATCGTAACATCAAAATTATTACCATCTGCTTCTGCTGGACAAAATGTATCATTATTAGAGAAATATGTATTAACTGAAACTTTATTTTCTGGATCCCATGTTCTTGCAAAATAAGTATTTTCACTTATTGAAGTATTTTTATTTGATTTTATAAACTTTTTATTTGAAATATATCTACCAGGAACCTGTAAATTACTACTAAAAGTTCTATCTCCAATATGAATATCATTTTTAGCAGTATACATAAAAGATTTTTGATCTTTATTTTCATCCTCAGTATATTGATAGACTATAGGATGATTGGTAGGATCATCATTTAATGTTGCTAATTTTTTCCTGAAACCCAATTCAAATTTAATTCAATGATAAATGGATTAGATGGGTCAGCTGTATTAATATATCGATTAGTTTCGTCATCATTAAACACTAAACGATAATGATCCCCCATATTGTATGCCTTGCCGACTACACTACCTTTATATTTAATAGCAATAGTTTTCGACAATTGATTATCATAATGACGGATCGAACCATTTTCCTCAGTCAATCCCATATCTACATCAATATAATCTTGATCATCAATTGGCTTATTTAATACGATAGTAAAACTTAATTTTTCTGAACCAGATTCTTGATCAGTACTACCATCTACTGCTTGGGCACTAACATTTTTAACTTCATATTTTGAACTATCAGCAGCATTTTTTCCAGGAATAATGTTATAAACTATGCGTCCTGCCTGATAATTTTGAATCCCATTTGTAAACTTTGCTAAAATATATTTTCTTCCGTCAGTTAATGTAACAGTAGTATTCCCACCACCATAACCTTCTGGCAAATTATAATTTAAATCATGAGCATCAGCAAAAACTAATTGATTCCATACATTATAAGTCTGTTTTCGACCATCTAAATCTTTATCAGTTGCCGTTAAATCTGCCTTTAATTGAATTTCTTTTCCGTTACCATCCGGTGCAGTTTTAGTAGTTACCCAATAAGCTTCTTCACCATTAGTAGTTTTTCCAAGTTTATTAATGGTATAAGGATTATCTGCAGCACTTCCATTGTCTTTTAAACCATCAGTCGTAAATCCCTTTGGAATAAGTACCATAAAATTTGGATTTTTAATTGTACTATCACCATAACTAGAAAGTTGATACTTTATAGTCATATGATCACCAACATTTACTTCAACCCCATTATCACTATCCGCAGCAGCATTTTTACTGCCATCGGCATTAACCATTTGCGCATAGCCTGTAAAAGTAGCCTTTTTTTCTTCGGTCTTATTTTCAGCAACAATCTTATTTAAAGTATCAGGACTTACTTTATCATTACCTTCAAGCTTTAAAGTTTCAGTTGATGCTTCATTATCAAGATTATTTTCAGTTATTTTTTGTTTGTCATGAATAGCTGGAATCTGTGCCGTTGTATTATTTGACTCTGTTTTATTTTGCTCTATAGTTTTAGTATTATTTTGAGCAATTTCTGTATTTTGTTCTTGATTATCATGACTATTATTGCTGCTTGGAGTTTGCTCAACAGTTTGAGCTGAGGAATGATTATCAACAGCTGCTTCTACAGTTGAATTAGTTCCCCAGAATACCATTGTGCCAAGAAAAACTGAGGCAACACCAATACTCAATTTACGAATACTAAAACGTTGACGTTCTTTACTTATTTCTTCCACCATTTGTTTTCTTTTTGCATCCATATTTAAAACTCACAGTCTTCTCATTATATAAATAACACTAATTTTCAATGCAATTATAGCACTCTATATTGCATCAGTAAGTATTAAATATGGACTTTTTTATAATAAAATAACAAATTTTGATTTTTACAAAAAAACAAGTGTCTGGGAAAAAACTCTAAAATAAAGAAAACACTGATAATCATCGTTAGATAAACGTTGATATATCAGTGTTTTTACTTTCTAAAAAATCATGATATAAATCAAATTAAGACTTATTTCCCAGACTCATTAATTTATGTCTTCAATATTTAATAATTTTTCATTTCAATCAAAAAAATCACCATATGAAATTACTCGCACATTTTGCTTCTTTGCTCGTTCTTTAAAATCATTATTATCCTTTTTCACAAAGAAATACAAATACTTATTTTTAATAGTATTCTTTTCACCAAATAATTCTGCTCTATTACGTAAAGTAGTTAACATCTCTCGACTCAATTTATCTGAATTGCGCCATTTACATTCGCCAACTATAGCTTCAGAATTATCAAAATTTACGGCAACAATATCAATCTCATCTTGGCGTTTTAAAACAGGATTATATCCCCACCAACTTTTGATGCTTCGTGGTTCAAAAGGTAATTCACTTTGCTTCCAAAGCCAGTCCATACTAGCTTGTTCAAAAATGGGGCCTAAAAAGCGAGGTAATTCTTTCATAATTGCTTCAAGTACGCCATTCGTTCTCCCTAAAGCAATTTGATCCTGCTCTCCAGAAATAAATTTAAACCAGAATTTAAACATATTATCTTTAATAGCATAAATTCCATTTTTAGAATTGGTATCAAGAATTGGCGATTTTCGTTCAATTATTTCCAACTCCATTAATTTATTTAAATATGGACTAAGCTGTGAACTACTCTTTAAACCTATTGCTTGATAAATTTTATTAACCTTAGTTTTGCCATTAGCAATTGCAACTAAAATTGAATAATATGTGGCCGGCTTGCGCAACTCTTCTTGAAGTAAAATATTTGTCTCATTTTGTAAGGGTGCATTTTGTTTCAAAAATAATTTATTAATATTTTCTGAAACCGTAATTCTTTGATCAATAAATGTCAAATATTGCGGAACTCCACCAGTAATACCGTAATATGCCAACAAATCCTCATTATCGATATCTGGAAGCATTTTCTTTGTATCAAAAATATTAAATGGTCGAATTTTAAATTGGCCTGTCCTTCTGCCATATAAAGGACTTTTTATTCCTAATACTTGATGTTCCATAAAAGACATCGAAGATCCACAAAGAATAAGCATAACATTATTGTATTCTTTATAAATATGATCTATTGTGTACTGCAATATAGAACTAACTTCAGGTGCAGATTCAGCAAAATATGGAAATTCATCAAGCACAAAAACTAATTTTTCTTTTTGATTATTCGCAATATTTTCTACTTCAGTAAAAGCATCCCGAAAATCATTAAAAGAAAAATGTGTATTTATTCTACCCGGATTTTCAAAATCCATAATTGCATCGGATAAATATTGTAAATTTAATTCTTTTGTAGCCTCAATTCCTTGAATATAAATAGAAGGTTTATTTTTAATAAATTCTTTAATTAAAGATGTTTTACCTACTCTGCGTCTTCCGTAAACAACTGCCATCTCGAAGTTAGGACTTTGATACATCTCATTCAAGTTGGTAAGTTCAGTTTCTCTAGCGACAAATTTTTTCATATCGTCCACCTAATATAATTATGATTATTCTAATCATAATTAGTATAATCGTAATTATATATAAAAGCAATTTCTGTGAATTAAATAAAAATACAGCTCACGTAAATGTGAACTGCATTATTTATATTTTTGCTTCGAAATTTTTATTGCCTCTGTCGCCCATTCAGCTACTTCATCATTAATGAAAGTGATTTTTTTATTATTTCTACTTAAAACCGATACATATTTTTCACTATTATCAAATAAGTCTACAGTATCAAACATATTTACTAATTTTGACAAGTTTTGAAGAGATTGTGGATATCTTTTTATTATTATTTCTTCTGGAATATCATGTCCACCCTTTTCAACCCTATTTTTAACTCTTTCAATGGCCAATTCAGGACTCTTTAATCCAACATAAAATAGATGCGTAGAAAAGCCTTTGCTTTTAGCATCATTTAAAATATTCAAATAAGTTTTTGAATGTCCTGACAAAGTCGTTTCCATATTGAAGCTTTTACATGAATTAATGCATTCTCGAATTCTTTTTATTTCAATTCTCATTGATTTAATAGCTGTTACCCCATCATGCCAATCCCAATTTTTGTCTCTAGCTATCTCATCAGCATTAACTCTTATTGATTGTGAAATTGTAGGATATCTTTGGATCCCTGTTGTATATAAGGTGGATTTCCCAGCACCATTTATCCCTGCAAACATGTATAAATCTTTACTCATATTATCTTATAAAGTCACCATTAATAACTTTTCTTTGTCTAGCCTGTAAAGCCCTATCTTGTAATGCTTTCCAAAAATTTCTTTCTGCTTGGTTTTTAGACTCATTTATTCTTGCTTGCAATTCTCTATCATCTAATTTTTCAATTTCTTTATCAATTTTATTTGTTTGATCAAAATTCACGCTAAAAACCTCCTTTATTATTAAACTAAGTATAACATTTAGTAATCACTAATATCTCTTCTGCGAATCAAATAAAAATATAGCTCACGTAAATGTAAACTGCATTTATTTACTATTCCTTAATCTTCGCCAAAACTTGTGAACCAATATCTAAGCCTGCGCTGTGAGATTCACTTCCCCAATCACGCTCATCATAATTTTCCATGTTAGCTAATGTATCCGCCGTAAACAAAATTTGAGCAAAATCAATTTTTCTAAATTGTGCACAAGCTGCCATCCCCGCGCATTCCATTTCAACAGTCGCTGCGCCTAATTGGCGGAATTGTGCAACCTTTTTTGGCGTTTCTCTAAAGAAACCATCGGTTGTCCAAGTTGTGATTTCATCATATTCTAAACCAAATTCATTAACTGCCTTTTCAACTTCTGACAAATATTCAGATTTTAAATCTATGTATCTGCCTGGCCCCATGTAATGGAAAGACGTTCCTTCATCACGAATTGCACGAGTTGGAATAAGCATCGCATTTTCTGGCAAATCTTCTAATGCTCCGGCATTTCCAAAAGCCAAAACTTTCTTTACTCCATACGAAATTAACCAATCGAGAAGTTGGACAGCTGCTGGCGCACCTAATGGAGCTTGGCAGAGAGTTAATTTTTCATTATTGATTTCAACTTCGTAAATGTTTGGTTGAAAAGAAATTGAATCAAAGGCTCCAATTATCTTGTGGGGATGCTTAGTAAGAAAATCATCAATATTATCCTTGGGTACGAAAGCATAAAGCAATCTTGAGTGAAAATGAAATGGTAGCTGATCATGATTTGGCTCAAGAACTGCATGTTGGTTTTTATCAAAATCTAAAATAAAAGGTTCTTCTGACATATATAACATCCCTTCTCATTTTTGTTTAACCCTAATAACACTAAATAAATAATATTTATCAAGATGTCTAAGTAAAAAGATGATAATATAATTAAAAGCACACTCTTGTGAGCGTGCTG
>NZ_BALY01000016.1 GCF_000615445.1 Lactobacillus hamsteri DSM 5661 = JCM 6256
GCTAAACGTTCAGCTTGATATTTATTCTCAATTTTTGCATAGCGAGTAATATCAAGTAAATAAATAACTCCCAAATTATTTTGGACGACCATCTCAAATTGATGTCCGTCCCAACTAACAATATGATTTTCAACAGTTTTTGCTTCAATTGCTTCATTGAGCAGTTTGTTAAGATCTGGATCAACTGATTCAATCGTATGTCCAATTAGATCATCATTTTTTAGGTAAAGCTGCAAATACGGGTTTACCCATTGAATTTGATGATCATCATCGTAAAGCAAAATACCCAGTGGCATCTTAATTAACGCTTCTTGTTCACTACGTTTTATTCGGTAAGATAAATTCATTGCAAAATTATTAGCATTACCGGCTAAAACATAGGTCCCATAAACGACAAAAGCTACGGTTAAAATAAAAATTAATACCAAAGCTAAGCCAAATAAAGGATTAATAATCATCCCAATGATGCCACCAAGAAGTGACAACACCAAAATGATTATTACGGAAGCTGTTAATCGCGAGTCTTTAATAAAAACTGGCAATTCAAGCTTACGCAAAAAATCTTTCATAAAAGATCCTTCCTAAAAATAGGTATGATATTTCATTATTAATTATACCTTATTGGGCAAGTCTAAGAAAAATGAGCATAAAAAAAGAATTGGAACAAGTCCAATTCTCTTTTGTATTATTAGTTGATTGACCAATTAGTCTTCAGCAACAAATGGCAACAAGCCCATAATACGAGCTCTCTTAATTGCATTTGCAACTTTACGTTGGTTCTTTGCACTAGTGCCAGTGACACGACGTGGTAAAATCTTACCTCTTTCTGAGATAAAACGTTTCAACAGATCAACGTCCTTGTAGTCAACGTAGTCGATGTGGTTAGCTGCGATGTAGTCAACCTTGCGACGACGACGGCCGCCTCTTCTTTGTTGAGCCATATCCCTAGGTCCTTTCTTTTATAATCTATTTTTAGAATGGCAAATCATCATCTGAAATATCAATAGTATCACCGGATCCAGCAAATGGATCTTGAGCATTATTATTGCTTTGTGAATTATTGTTATTTACAGGTGCTGCGCCATTATTTGGTTGGAAATTGTTAGTATTTTGTGCGCTAGCATTTCCATTATTATTTGGTGTATAACCACCATTTTGACCGCGGGCTTCACGATCTTTACGTGATTCGAGCAATGCGAAGTTATCAACAACAACTTCAGTTACATATACTCTTTTCCCGTCTTTATCATCGTAAGTTCTGGTTTGAATACGGCCATCAATACCAACCAATGAACCTTTTGAAGTAAAGTTACAGAAGTTTTCTGCAGATTTTCTCCAAATTACACAGCTGATAAAGTCTGCGCCTCTCTCACCTTGAGCATTAGTAAATTGACGGTCAACAGCAAGAGTAAACGTAGCAACCGAGATTCCACTCCCAGTAGTACGCAATTCAGGATCACGTGTTAATCGGCCAACAAGTACAACTCTATTAATCATACTTCGGTCCTCCCTTTCCTAAATCACGATAAATGATAAATTACTTGTCCAACTTAACAGTCATTGAACGCAAAACAGCGTTGTCAATCTTGGACAAACGGCCAAATTCGTTAACTGCGTCAGCGTTTTCTGCAGTGAAAGTCATGATGTGGTAAGTACCTTCACGATACTTATCGATTTCGTATGCAAAATGACGCTTGCCCCAGTCTTTGGATTCAACCATAGTACCGCCGTTGTCTGCGATAACCTTATCGTAGTTGTCAACGACTGCCTTCTTTGATTCTTCGTCAATATCAGGCTTGATAATGTAAGTTACTTCGTACTTAGTAGTTGCCATGGACTATTGCACCTCCTTCTGGACTATATGGTTCTTGCTATTTCAAGAACAAGGAGTAATGGAAAATTATTACTCGCAAGTTCTAATTCTAGCACATAAATATAAAATTACCAAACAAAAATTCACGTGATCCTTGAGGCTTTTGCCCCTCATATTTAAATACGCAAAATTGTTTGATAATTTTTTAGAATTCTTTTTTGTTTAGAAAATCTTAATTATTTTCGTCTGATTTTGAATCATCAATGATTTCTTGTTCTTCTTCAGTTGGAACTGTCGCAAGACTTGCTACCTTGCTGTCGCCATCAACCTTGATTAAGCGAACACCTAAAGTATTTCTACCAGTTTGAGAAACATCGTCGATCTTGAAACGAATCATGATACCGTCAGTCGTAATAACCATGATATCCTTAGATCCATCAACGACAGTCACGCCGGCAAGCGGACCATTCTTTTCACTGATATTGGCAGTCTTAATACCTTTACCGCCACGACCCTTAATTGGATATTCGCTAGCTGCAGTTCTCTTACCATAACCCTTTTCTGAAATAACAAGAACTTCGTCATCAGGCTTGATAACTTCTGAACCAACAACATAGTCATTATCACGCAAGTTGATACCACGAACACCAGCGGCTGTTCTACCCATTGGACGAACATCGCTTTCATTAAAGGTTACGGCATAACCCAAGTGAGTACCAATTAAAATATTTTGTTTACCATCAGTAGTCAAAACATTGTTTAATTCGTCGCCATCTTTAAGAGTTAAAGCAATCAAACCGCTATTTCTAATATTTTCAAATTCACTTACGCGCGTACGCTTAACTGTTCCCATCTTAGTGATGAAGAATAAGTAATTATCATCTGCGCCTTCAGGAATATTGATAATAGTTTGAATCTTTTCACCCTTATCAAGTTGAAGAAGGTTTACAATTGGCAAACCTTTGGCAGTTCTACCAAATTCAGGAATTTCATAAGCTTTCTTTGAGTAAACCTTACCCATGTTGGTAAAGAACAAAAGCATATCATGAGTACTTGAGTAAATTAAGTTTTCAGTAAAGTCGTCATCTTGAACGCCCATACCCTTAACACCTTTACCACCACGGTTTTGGGTCTTGAATTCAGTAATCGGCATTCTCTTGATGTAACCACGGTGAGTCAAAGTCAAAAGAACATTTTGCTTTTCAATTAAATCTTCATCTTCAATTGAAATAACTTCACTTGCGCCAATTTCAGTACGACGATCATCACCAAATCTCTTTTGAGTTTCAAGAAGTTCATCGTAAATAATTTGATCAATACGTTCTGGCTTAGCAAGAATATCTTTGTAATCCGCAATCTTAGCAAGCAAATCTTTGTATTCAGCTTCAACCTTGTCGCGTTCCAAACCAGTTAAGCGAACTAAACGCATATCCAAAATAGCTTGAGATTGCTTATCGTCTAAACCGAATCTGCTAATCAAAGCAGCCTTAGCAATATCACTTGATTGACTTGAACGAATGATGTGAACGATTTCATCAATATGATCAAGAGCAATTCTTAGCCCTTCAAGAATATGAGCTCTAGCTTCCGCCTTAGCTAACTCAAACTTAGTACGACGAGTTACAACATCTTCTTGGTGATCAAGGTAGTATTGAAGCATTTGCTTCAATGTCAAGAAGTGAGGAGCGCCATCAACAATGGCAACCATATTCATACCGAAGTTGGCTTGCATTTGAGTTTCTTTGAACAAGTTGTTCAAAACAACGCTGGCACTTGCATCCCGACGAATATCAATGGTAATTCTCATACCTGTCTGGTCAGATTCATCACGAACGCCAGTAATTCCATCAATTACTTTTTCTCTAGCTAAGTCGGCAATTTTCTTAACTAATTCTGCCTTGTTAACCATGAATGGAATTTCACTAACAATGATTCGTTCGCGACCATTCTTTTCAGTTTCGATATTGGTTTTTGCACGAACAACAATGTTGCCTTTACCACTTTCGTAGGCACGATAAATTCCGCCACGTCCCATGATAATTCCGCCTGTTGGGAAATCTGGGCCTGGAATTGCCTTCATCAAATCCTTAGTAGTCGCATTAGGATTCTTCATAAGCATGTGCAAACCGCTAATAACTTCACGCAAATTATGAGGCGGAATGTTAGTAGTCATACCAACAGCAATACCGTTTGCACCATTAACAAGTAAGTTAGGAATTCTAGCTGGTAAAACAACAGGTTCATTTTCAGTATCATCGTAGTTACGTTGCCAATCAACAGTATTTTTGTTGATATCGCGAAGCATTTCAACAGCAATCTTGCTCATTCTAGCTTCGGTATAACGCATTGCGGCTGGCTCATCTCCATCGACAGAACCAAAGTTACCGTGACCGTCAACTAACATGTAACGATATGAGAAATCTTGCGCCATGTGAGCCATAGCCAAGTAAATTGATGAGTCACCGTGTGGGTGGAACTTACCCATAACTTCCCCAACAATTCTTGCAGATTTCTTATAAGGCTTGTCAGGCGTAACACCTAATTCGCTCATTCCGTAAAGAATACGACGCTGTACAGGTTTCAAACCATCACGAACGTCTGGCAAAGCACGAGCAACGATAACTGACATAGCGTAGTCTAGGAAGGAACTACGCATCGTGCTAGTTAAGTCAACGTTACGGATTCTACGATCTTGTGTTTGATTATCGTTATCCATTTATTTCCTCCTAAGCATCCAAGTTTTCAACGTATTTAGCGTTCTTTTCAATAAAGTCACGTCTTGGTGCTACTTCATTACCCATCAATAACTCAAAGACTTCGTCAGCATCTTTAGCATATTCAGGACTTACTCGATCAAGGCGACGATTTTCTGGATTCATGGTAGTTTCCCACAATTGTTCAGGGTCCATTTCACCCAATCCCTTGTAACGTTGAACAACAGGTTTAGGACTTGGTTGTAAGCTGCCTAAGTAGTCATGAAGTTCTTCATCAGTATCAAGGTATTTAACTACTTTACCTTGACGAACTTGGTAAAGAGGCGGACGAGCGATATATACATATCCTTTTTCGATCATTGGACGCATGTAGTTGTAGAAGAGCGTAAGCAAAAGCGTACGAATGTGAGCTCCATCGACATCGGCATCCGTCATGATAATTAATTTATGATAACGAGCTTTAGAAACATCAAAGTCAGCACCAAAGCCAGTTCCTAATGCAGTAAACAATGAGCGAATTTCTTGGTTAGCTAAAATTCTATCCATTGAAGCTTTTTCAACGTTTAAAATTTTACCTCTGATTGGCAAAATAGCCTGAGTCAAACGAGAACGGCCTTGCTTAGCAGAACCACCGGCTGAGTTACCTTCGACGATAAATAATTCAGAAATGCTTGGATCATTACTTGTATTGTCAGCTAACTTACCTGGCAAATTAGCAATTTCAAGCCCTGATTTCTTACGGGTAACTTCACGCGCACGTTTAGCTGCACTTCTAGCACGTTCAGCAAGTTGGGCCTTTTCAACAATCTTGCGACCTACGCTTGGGTTTTCCATCAAGAAACGACTAAATGCTTCAGAAAAAGCTTTATCAACTGCTTTTCTAGCATCTGAATTACCAAGTTTAGTCTTAGTTTGACCTTCAAATTGAGGATCAGGGTGCTTAACTGAAACAACGGCGGTCATTCCTTCACGAATATCTTCACCAGAAAGATTGTCGTCTTTGTCCTTTAAGATCTTAGCCTTATGAGCATAATCGTTAACCACCCGAGTCAAAGCAGTCTTAAATCCAGCTTCGTGCATTCCGCCTTCATAAGTATGAATGTTGTTGGCAAAAGTCATTAAAGTAGTTTTATAACCATTAGTGTATTGCAAAGCTACTTCAACATTGATGCCGTCGTAATCACCTTCAACGTAAATTGGATCATCAAAAAGAATCTCAGTATCTTTGTTTAAGAATGATACGTATTCCTTAATACCACCTTCAAACAAATATACATCGGTTTCAGCAGAATCCTTACGCTTATCAGTAAAGGTTAATTTCAATCCTTTATTCAAGAAAGCAAGTTCACGAATTCTATTCTTTAAAATCTTGTCATCAAAAGTTGTAGTTTCGGTAAAGATATCTGGATCTGGATAGAAATGAACGATAGTACCATGTTCAGTCAAAGGAACAGTACCGATTTGCTTCATTTCATCCTTAACACGGCCATGATCAAAATCAATAAAGTACTTCTTACCATCACGCATAACGGTTACGTCAAGCTTAGTGGAAAGAGCGTTAACTACTGAGGCACCAACACCGTGCAAACCTCCAGAAACCTTGTATCCGCCACCGCCGAATTTACCTCCGGCGTGTAATACTGTAAATACAGTTTCCAAAGCTGGACGGCCAGTTTTCTTTTGAATATCAACAGGAATACCACGACCATCATCTTGAACAGTCACGCTGCCATCTTCATTAACTGTAATTTCAATTTTAGTAGCAAAACCAGCTAATCGTTCGTCAATACTGTTGTCAATAACTTCCCATACTAAGTGGTGCAAACCCTGAGAACTTGTTGAACCAATGTACATACCAGGACGCTTGCGAACGGCTTCAAGTCCGCCTAAGACTTGAATTTGACTGGCATTATACTTATCGGCTTCTTTTTCATAATTTTTAACTTTTTCAAGTTTATCCTTATCAGCCATTTAATTCTCCTTTTCCAAACTAATTTTGCCGGATTGAATATGATAGATCTTCGGCTGCTTAATTATGTCCCAGGAAATCCCTTCCAAATCTGTGGTGGTAATAAAAGTTTGCGTTTTTCCATGAATATAATTTAAAAGCGCACTTTGACGTCCATGATCTAACTCACTCATAACGTCATCTAATAAGAGTATCGGATATTCATCCGTTAAATGATGTACTAATTGAATCTCTGCCAATTTAATACTTAAGGCAATTGAGCGTTGTTGGCCTTGTGAAGCATATAAATGAGCATTTTTACCGTTAAGTTTAAATTGAATATCATCTCGATGTGGACCAGAAAGGGTGGTACCCTTCCTCATTTCATTGGCTTTATTTTTCCGATAGCTTTCTTGCAGTTTTTGATACATCTGCTCAGTTGTATCATCAGCCTTAATCCCTGATACAGATGGATGATAGGCTATACTTAACTTCTCACTAGCTAAACTAATATGCTCATATGCATCGCTAGCCGCATGACTTAAATATTTCAAAAACTTAAAGCGACGAGAAATGATTTCAGCTGCTACTCCTGCAAGCTGATCTGAAAGAACATCCAAAAAAATTTGATCGTTTGTTTCACCTTTAGCCAGACGCTTCAAATAAGTATTTTTCTGCATCAATACTTGCCGATACTTACTTGCAAAATATAAATATTCTGAACTAATTTGACCAAACTCTTGATCCATAAAACGGCGTCTTAAGGCAGGCGCACCTTTAATTAAATCTAAATCTTCGGGTGAAAATAAAATAGCATTTAACTGCCCAACATATTTTGACAGCTTTGCTTGTTCTACTCGATTAACCCAAACTTTTTTACCCTTTTTGGTAATCAAAACACGCAAATCAAGATCTAATTGACTTTTATGAACTCTTCCCATTAAGTTGGCATATTCTTTATCAAAAGCAATTAATTCTCGATCGCTGTTTGTACGGTGCGAACGAGTTAAAGCTAAAAAATATATCGACTCTAACAGATTGGTTTTTCCTTGTGCATTTTTACCAATAAAAATATTTACATTGGGATCGAATCGAGTATTAATTTCTTTTAGATTACGATAATTTTGGACGATAAAACTATCGAGATACATTAACCTTGCCGAAATTCATATTGTGTACCGTCTACTTCTAACTTATCGCCAGCACGCAATTTTTTTCCACGTCGATTTTCACTCTGACCATTCAAAATCACAGGATTATCGCGTAAATACCATTTTGCTTGTCCACCGGATGAAATAATACTTTCTTCCTTCAAAAATTGACTTAAAGTAATATATTCACCTTTAACCGTAAAATTCTTAATAGTACTCACCTTCAATACTCTAATCTACTTATATAATTATATTCGTTAATCAGTTAAAAAACAAACAAAATAGGCATTCTCAGGCGTTTTAAGCGATTTTTTCATGAACAAATCAGATCATAGTCATATGGGTTAAAAATAATATGACGTCAAATTTGAGTACTCAGAATAAAAAAGCATGCAAAAAAGACCATCAAGTTGATGGTCTTTTTTATTTATTACCAAATTATAGGTTAAAAAGTTCTTACAGGCGTAATCAATTGGACGAATCTTACGTCTTCTTTGTTAGGGATAACTGTAAATGGACGTAAAGGTTGAGTAAATTTCATGATTACAGCATCTGTAATAGAAGCACGCAAGGCATCACGAAGATAATCAGGGTTGAATGAAATCTTCAAGTTCTCTCCTTGTAGGTTCTTAAAACTTACATCTTCTTCGACATTACCAATTTCAGCAGATGTACCTGTTAATTTAACTGTTTGATTTTCAGTATTCAAATCTAAGTCAACAACGTTATTACGACCAGCATGAGTTAACAAACTTGCACGATCAAGCGCACTTGAAAGTTCAGCTAAATCAATTTCAATTTCAGTCGTGCTTTCACTTGGAAGCAAACGATCAGTGTCTGGATAGTTTCCATCAAGCAAACGAGAATAGAATGAAATATTTCCAATTTGACATAAAACTTGGTTATCACCTGGACAAACTCTGATTTCTGGATCAGCTTCACCAATGATACGTGATAATTCTTGCAAACTTTTACCTGGAATTATTAAATCAGTTTCATTTTGAGGTCCATTTTCTAAAGAAATAGTTCTTTCTGATAAACGGTGGGAATCAGTAGCCACTGCTTTAATGGCATTTGGACTAAATGTGAAATGCACACCACAAAGTACTAAACGACTTTCGTCATTTGCAACAGCAAATTGGGTTTCGTTAATAATTTCACGCAAAATTTTACCGCCAATAACAAAAGAGGACTCGTCAGGAATTTCTGGCAATCTAGGATAGTTATTAGCGTCTAAACCATTAATTGTAAATTCACTATTTTCAGATGAAATTTTTGTTTGGAAACTTTCTTTTACTTCAAAAGAAAAATCCTTGCCCGGAAGCTTTTTAATAATTTCGCTAAAGAAACGAGCAGGTAAAACAATTGAACCTGTGGATTCTACGTTTAGATCTTCACTTACTGGTATTTTGATTTCAATGGAAATATCTGCGTCGCTACCAGTTAAGATTAATTCATCATCTGTAAGCACCAATTTTATGCCGCTCAAAATTGGAATAGTTGCTCTTGAAGAAATGGCGCGCATTACATTATTTAAGTTATCGATAAATAAATTGCGATTGATTGTAAATTTCATTTATTGCCTCCTAAATTTCGGGTACGTTTTTTTATATTAATTATATATTTAATTTCTTAGTAGTAGTAGACCCTGTGATTAATGTTGAAAACTCTTATTATCCTTGAAATACCGGAAATGTTGCAGTTGAAAAGATGTGGATAAGACTTATCTTTTTCCACAGTGGATAAATTGTTAATGAGTAAGTAATTGTCTCAAATCAAAGACTGCAGATTTAATTTCTGAGTCAGTTTTTATCTGTCGATCAATCTTTTCATATGCGTGCATAACTGTTGTATGGTCTTTACCACCAAATTCTTGCCCAATTTTAGGCAAACTAGAATCTGTTAATTCACGAGAAAGATACATTGCGATTTGTCTGGGGATAACAATTTGACGGACGCGCTTTTTGCCCTTTAGTTCAGCTGTAGAAGTTTGAAAATAATTGGCGACTACTTCTTGTATTTTGGAAATTTGCAAGCCACGGTTTTTCTGAACTAGTTTTAAGTCTGTTAAAGCTTCGCGCGCTAAGTTAACGTTAATATCTTCTTTTTCGATTGTGGCATGAGCCTGGACTTTTACTAAGGCTCCTTCAAGCTCACGGATATTCGTATCAACTTGGGAAGCAATATAATCTAAAGTATTTTCATCAATAGTTAGGCCATCTGCTTCAGCTTTCTTACTTAAAATTGCAATTCGGGTTTCTAAATCTGGGGGAGTGATTTCCACCTGTAATCCCCAGGTGAATCGAGAGACTAAACGTTCAGATAAATCTGGAATTTCAGTTGGCAAACGATCGCTGGTCATAACGATTTGCTTTTGATCATTATATAAAGTTTCAAAAGTGTGGAAAAATTCTTCCTGAATTCCCTCTTTTTTAGCAAAGAATTGAATATCATCGACTAACAGTAAGTCACAAGTTCTATATTTTTCACGGAATTTATCTTGTGTCTTATTTTTGATTGAATTAATGAAATCATTAACAAAAGTTTCACTCTGGATATAAACCACTTTAGCATTAGGACGTTCAGCGAGCATTTGGTGACCAATTGCTTGCATTAAATGCGTTTTACCTAAACCTACCCCGCCAAAAATAAAAAGAGGGTTATAAAAACTACCAGGACTATCGGCAACAGCCAATGCAGCTCCAGCTGCTAATTTGTTTCCTTCACCTTGAACAAAATTATCAAAAGTATAGTTTTCATTTAATCTAAGATTTTTTGTAAATTCATTTCTGTTAGAAATTTTTTCTTCAATTTTATATCGAGGTTCTGGAGTTACGATTCTTTCTGGACTAGTATCACCCTCAATTTGAAAGGTAGGTAGAAGCTCAATTCCTGCGTAACCGTATGCAGATTGAATTAATTGGGAAGAAAGATTTTTTTCCCAGTATCCTTTTGCTACGGGATTTTGGACTGCAATTTTTAATTCACGTGAATTTTCATCATATGAAATTGGTTTTGTGTTTTTGAACCAAGCATTGTATGCAACTTCGTTGAAACGCTCGCGCATTTCATCGTTAAAATGTTGCCAGAATTTCTCTATGTCAAACAAAATACATTCCTCCCTAAGTCTGAAAAAGCATTATTTATTTTATCATTTTAAAAAATAGTTTTCCACAAGCCAATAAAAGTAATACCCAATTAACAGGCTGTGGATTATTTTTTTAATATCAATCTAATATTTGGGAATAAAAAAATTAACGAGAATTTATATACAATAGCCTTGTGGATAAAAATATAACTTTCTATCTAAGTTTAAACCTTAATCTACTAAATATCCACACCGTGTGCAAAAAGTTTTGAACAGGCTGTGAATTGTGGAAAAACATGAGAATAGTTTTGTGGATTATCACTCGTGGATAAATATAGCACTATTTTTTCCACAAAAAAATCTTTTCAAAAAGCTTTACAAATCGCGGTTTTTTTGAATTTAACCCTTGGTTTTTTTGCCTAATCATGCTATTCTTAATAAGAAATTGTGCAGTTGGCACGTATAAAAATTGGAGGTGCAGTTTATGACAACTAAAAGAACTTACCAACCTAAGAAGCGTCACCGTTCACGTGTTCATGGCTTTATGAAGCGTATGAGTACAGCAAATGGCCGTAAGGTTTTAGCAAGACGCCGTGCAAAGGGTAGAAAAGTCTTATCTGCTTAAACCACTGAAATCCCAGTGGTTTTTTTAGTCTACTAGAGTGGAATGAAACGTTTTGAGAAAATCTTATCGTGTAAAATCTGAAAAGGATTTTCAGCATGTATTTGAAACTGGTGATTCAGTTGCAAATCGGGCTTTCGTTATCTATAAAATAGAAAGAACCGAAAATAAACATTTTCGTGTGGGTATTTCTGTCGGCAAAAAGGTCGGTCATACCGCAGTTGTTCGAAATCGACTCAAACGTTACATTCGGGCGGTGCTTACTGAGCGAAAGGCAGATATTGATCCGCATATCGATTTTTTAGTAATCACCAGACCTTCAGCTCGTAATTTTGACATGACTAAGGTACGCAGAAATTTAGTACATGCTCTGGCCTTGGCTCACGTCATTGAAATGCCAAATGAAAATGAGGAAAATTAGAGTGAAAGACATTTTAACCAAGAAAAATGTCAAACGTCTGATTGCAGTCCTTGCGGTGATGGCTCTTGCAGTTATTTTAACTGGATGTGCTACAACTACTGCAGGACAACAAGCACCAATTTCTCATACTAGTGGAAATTGGTGGGATCGCTGGATCGTTTACTACGTTTCAGCATTCTTGCTTTGGCTTGCTAAACTTTTAGGCAACAATTATGGTTGGACGATTATCGTCTTTACAATAATTGTTCGTGTAATTCTTTTGCCTTTGAATGCTATTTCAATCAAAAGTACAAAGAAGATGCAGGATATTCAGCCACAAGTCAATGAATTACGTAAGAAATATCCTGGACGTGACACAGAATCTAGACAATTATTGTCACAAGAAACGAATAAATTATATAAAGAAGCTGGCGTAAATCCTTATACTGGCTGTCTTCCATTAATTATTCAGTTGCCAGTTATGTATGCTTTGTACCAAGCTATTTGGCGTACGCCGCAATTGCAAAATGGTCGTTTCTTATGGATGGATTTGGGTAAGCCCGATCCATATTACGTAATGCCTATTTTGGCAATGATCTTCACTTTTATTTCTACTTATATCAGTCAAATGTCTACTCCTAAGTCATCTCAAAATGGTATGACTAAGGTAATGACATATGGTATGGCAGTTATGGTAGGGGTAATGGCGATTGGCTTCCAATCTGCGATTACACTTTACTGGGTTATTTCTAACCTCTTCCAAGCCATTCAAACTTTCTTCTTGCAGAATCCTATTAAATATAAGCATGAACAAGAAGAAAAGGCAGAAGAAGAACGTGAGCGTAAACGTCGCTTGAGAAAAGCTTACAAGCGTATTGGACGTAAAAAATAGAATATTAATCTAAAATCATTTTTAGATAAAGTAGTCAAAGTGCTTTATCCATCATGATCTATTTTGTCATGGTGGTATAATGCACTTTTTTTATTGAGAAAAGGAAAAGGGATAATTATGGCTCAAACTTTAACTGAGTTCGATACAATTGCTGCTATCTCAACTCCAATTGGCGAAGGCGGGATCTCTATCGTCAGAATGTCTGGTGAAGATGCAGTTAAGATTGCTAATAAAGTTTTTAAAGGCGCGGATTTGACCAAAGTACCTACTCATACGATTCACTATGGTCATATTATTGATCCAGAAACGGATAAAACTATCGATGAATCAATGGTTACAGTCCTTAGAGCGCCAAAAACATTTACACGTGAAGACATTGTTGAAATCAACTGTCATGGTGGAATTGTTGTAACTAATCACATTTTGCAGCTGCTTTTGGCTAATGGTGCACGAATGGCCGATCCTGGTGAGTTTACTAAGCGTGCCTTTGTAAATGGCCGAATTGATTTGACTCAAGCTGAAAGTGTTATGGATATTGTTCGTGCCAAAACCGATAAAGCCCGTCAAGTGGCTGTCGGACAGTTAGCTGGTGGATTGCTTGAGAAGATTCGTGCCATGCGTAAAGAAATTTTGGATACTTTGGCTAATGTAGAAGTAAATATTGATTATCCAGAATATGATGCGGATCAAATAACTGCTAAGCAAATGGCAGATACTTCTAAAGATGTTATTGCGAAAATTGATAAGCTTTTAAAAACTGCTCAAGAAGGAACCATTTTAAGAAATGGTTTAGCTACTGCAATTGTTGGTCAACCTAATGTTGGTAAATCTTCACTTCTTAATTATCTAACTCAAAGTGATAAGGCAATTGTCACAGATGTTGCTGGGACAACGCGTGATACTCTTGAAGAATATGTTTCTGTAAATGGCGTTCCACTCAAGTTGATTGATACGGCCGGAATTCACCATACTGAAGACAAGGTTGAAAAAATTGGGGTTGAACGTTCACAAAAAGCTTTAAAACAAGCTGATTTGGTGTTGCTCTTAATTGATGGCAGTCAAGATCTTAATGACGAAGATAAAGCGTTAATTAAAGAAACAGCAGATAAGAAGCGCATAATTATTTTGAACAAAATGGACCTTGGTCAAAAGTTATCAATTGAGGATATGAAAAAGCTAACTGGCAGTGAAGTTATTTCAACTTCTATTTTGAAAGAAGAAAATCTTGATGCTTTAGCAGATTTAATCAAGAAATTATTCTTTGCCGGAATTGAAAATTCTAATGATCAAGTTATGGTTACTAATCAACGTCAATCTGGTCTTCTTGCTAAGGCTAAAAAGCAATTGCAAGATGTTGTAAAGGCTGTGGATGACGAAGTTCCTGTTGATATTGCGCAAATTGATTTTAATGATGCGTGGGATACGCTGGGAGAAATTACTGGTGATAGTGCGCCGGATGAATTAATTAATACGCTCTTTAGTCAATTCTGTTTAGGTAAGTAATTTTTAGGAGAAAGTAAGTAATGAAAGTTTACGATACTAATGAATATGATGTTATTGTAGTTGGCGCTGGTCATGCGGGATGCGAAGCTGCTTTGGCTAGTGCTCATATGGGTTTAAAGACTTTGGTTTTAACTATCGGCCTTGATATGGTTGCTTTTATGCCATGTAACCCTTCTGTCGGCGGTCCGGCTAAAGGTACTGTTGTCCGTGAAATCGACGCTTTGGGCGGTCAAATGGGCAAAAATATCGATGCAACCTACATTCAAATGAGAATGCTTAATACTGGTAAAGGTCCTGCTGTTCGTGCCCTTCGTGCGCAAGCCGATAAAAATAAATATCACGAACGCATGAAAGATACAATTGAAAATACGCCCAACTTAACTTTGCGTCAGGCGGTTGTTGACCAACTTGTTGTTGAAGACGGCGTCTGCAAAGGTGTAATTACAAATACTGGGGCAAGATATCATGCAAAAAGTGTTGTTCTTACTACGGGGACAGCTGCTCGTGGCCGAATCTTTATTGGTGAACTTAATTACTCATCAGGTCCTAACAACACAATTCCAGCAATTAAATTATCAGAAAATTTGGAAAAACTTGGCTTCAAGCTTCGTCGTTTTAAGACGGGTACGCCTCCACGTGTGAATGGAAATACCATTGATTTTTCAAAGACTGAAGAAGAACCTGGCGATAAAATTCCACGTCATTTTTCTTATGAAACAAGGGATGCAGATTACTTAAAGGATCAAGTATCATGCTGGATGACATATACTAATCCTGTTACTCATGAAATTATCAATGATAATTTGGATCGTTCGCCAATGTTCTCAGGTGATATTGTCGGTGTAGGTCCACGATATTGTCCTTCAATTGAAACCAAGGTAGTCCGCTTTGCTGATAAAAACCGTCACCAGCTTTTCCTTGAACCAGAAGGTTTAAATACCAAGGAATATTATGTTGGTGATTTCTCAACATCAATGCCTGAAGAAGTTCAATTAAGAATGCTTCATACCGTTGCGGGACTTGAACATGCAGAAATGATGCGTCCAGGTTATGCAATTGAGTACGACGTTATCGATCCATGGCAATTGACTCATACTTTGGAAACTAAAAACATTAAGAACTTGTTTGCTGCAGGTCAAATGAACGGAACTTCCGGCTATGAAGAAGCTGCAGGTCAAGGTCTTATCGCAGGAATTAACGCTGCTCTTCGTGCTCAAGGAAAACCTGGCTTTACTTTGGGCCGTGACGAAGCTTATATTGGCGTTTTAATCGATGATTTGGTAACCAAGGGTACTAATGAGCCTTACCGTTTATTAACCTCTCGTGCGGAATATAGATTGATTTTACGTCATGATAATGCCGACCTTCGTTTAACTCCATATGGTCATAAATTGGGTCTTATTTCAGATGAACGCTATGAGAAGTTTGAAGAAAAGAAGAAGGCAATTGAAGAAGCAAAGGAAAAGCTTGCTTCGATTACTATCCACCCAACTGATGAAGTTCAAGAATTTTTGAGAAATATTGGAGAAGATAAACTTAGTGCAGGATTAAAGGCAGACGTGTTCCTTCGCCGTCCACGTGTTAAAATTGATGATATTGAAAAAATTACTGGTGAAAAGATCTCAGATGATCGCTATGTTAAGGAGCAAGTAGAAATCAATATCAAATATGCTGGCTATATTAAGAAAGAACAAGTAAGAATCGATCGCTTGCACCGCCAAGAGGCTAAGAAGATTCCGGAAGATATTGATTACAATGCCATTGAAGGCTTGGCAACTGAAGCTCGTCAAAAGTTTGAAAAGATTCGTCCTGAAACTTTGGCTCAAGCAGAAAGAATTTCAGGTGTAAATCCGGCCGATTTGGCAATTTTGAGTGTATATATTCAAAATGGTCGATACTCAAAAGTAAAAAAGTAGTAAATATCCACAATAAGTAAATAGCGTACTTGTGCTAAGACACAGGTACGCTATTTTTAGTATGTGGAAAACCTGGAAGCCTAGTAAGTATATTTTCACAAATAAAAAACATTTTCTTGGGAAATATTTTTAAAATTCACGAAAGTATTTATTTTGATAATGTTTTCACATTTATAAGAGTTAACGTTATGGGAGAAGCAATATACTTTTCTTAAAGTTTGTGAAATTACATTCTTTCAAAAGCGGTTACATCGTTATAAAAACGGCAATGTTAGCGTTTGCAAATGTGAAAAATTATGTTTTAATGATGAGTGAGGACAAAAATATTTGTGAAGGAGATGCACTTAAGATGACAAAAATTAGTGGCGCAGATGCAATGTTCCAAGTAATGTATGATTGGGATATTGATCATGTTTTCGGCTTCCCAGGTGGTTCATTTGACTCAGGTATGAATGCAGTTCACAACTGGAAAGATAAGATTAAGTTTATTGAAGTACGTCATGAAGAAGCTGGTGCTTTAGCAGCTTCTGCTGAGTATAAATTAACTGGTAAATTGGGAGTATGCTTTGGATCAGCAGGTCCTGGTGCTGCTCACTTATTTAATGGCTTATATGATGCAAAATTTGATAAGACTCCAATGGTAGCAATCGTGGCTAACGTTCCAACTAGCCGTCAAGATATCGATTTCTTCCAAGCTTTTGATGAAGATAAGTGGTTCTTAAACGCTAGTGTTTGGTGCCGTCAACCAAAGACAGCTGACCAAATTCCAGTAATTATGGATGAAGCTATTCGTCAAGCTTATGCAAGAAAAGGTCCAGCAGTTGTAATTATTCCTAAAGATTTTGGCTGGCAAAATATTGATGATAACTTCCGTGTAAACTATAACGCTCATGTTAAAGATAACTATCCAGCACCAACTAAGACTTCTGTAGAAGATGCCGTAAAACTTCTTAAGGAAGCCAAAAATCCAGTTATGTATTACGGCTTGGGTGCTAAAGGTGCTGGCGATGAAATTAAGGAATTTGCTGAAAAGTTTAAGGCTCCGCTTCTTACTTCATACCTTGGTAAGGGTATTGTAGAAGACGACTTCCCAGCATACATGGGTACTATTGGTCGTATTGGACCAAAACCTGCTCAAGAAGTTCAAAATTACACTGACTTAGTTGTTTGGGTAGGAAACAATTCACCATTTTCAATCTTATGGTTCCCAAAGAATGCCAAGGTTATTCAAATTGATGTTGATCCAGCTAAATTTGGCAAACGTCATAAGACCGATGTGTCAATGTTAGCAGATGCTAAGAAGGCTCTTCGAGCAATTATTGATGCCGGTGAAGAACGTCGTGAATCTCCACTTTACAAAGCAGCTATTGCGGATCGTGAAAACTGGGATGCATGGCAAACAAGCTTTAAAGACTCAGATGAAAGTCCAGTTCGTCCAGAACCAATTTGGGATGTAATTAACAAAGAAGCTGCTGACAATGCCGTATTTGCTGTGGATGTTGGTAACGTAAACGTTGATCATTGTCGTTTGCTTAAACTTCATGATGATCAAAAGTGGACTACTTCAGGCCTTCATGCAACTATGGGCTATGGTGCTCCTGCTGCTCTTACTGCTGCAACTGTTTATCCAGATCGTGAAGTATGGCAATTAGCCGGTGATGGTGGTTTTGCATGATGAACCAAGAGCTTCTTACTATGGCTCGTTACAACATGCATGTTTTAAACATTGTATTTACTAACGAAACTTTAGGCTACATTCAAGCAGAACAAGAAGATGAATCTAACCAACCATTATCAGGCGTTATTCTTCCAGATAACGATTGGGCAAAAGTAGCCGAAGGTATGAACGTTAAGGGTGTAACTGTACGTACTAAGAAAGAATTCGAAGCTGCAGTTAAAGAATGGAAGAAAATGGATGGACCAATGCTTATTGATGTTAAGTACACCCATGAAATGCCATACTCAACTGAATTGAATACTCTTGACGATCCAGCCTTCGTCAAGAAATATCAAGCTGAAGATTTGAAGCCATTTAGTTACTTTGCTGAAAAGTATGGTTTGGAAGCTGACGCTGCTTCAGGTGCATCTCAACATGAAGAAACAGAGCCAGAACCAGCCCCAGATACTGTTTCAGGCGCTTCACAACACTAATTTGCTTGGTAACAAAATTTTATTGAAAAGCGAAACCGTTTGGCTTCGCTTTTTTCTTGTTCTACTCGTATAATATAAAATGAGAAAGATTGGATGGAGGAATTTTAATTATGCAACAATTCGGCGTTATTGGTTTATCCGTAATGGGTAAAAACCTCGCTTTGAACGTTAGAAATCATGGCTTTTCAGTTTCTGGTTTTAGTATTGATAAACCTGAAGTTGATGCTTTTGCTAAGTATGAAGATGATAAGTTAAAGCCTTGTTATACTTGGGAAGAATTCGTTAACTCACTTGAAAAGCCACGTAAGATTTTGATTCAAATTATGGCTGGTAATCCAGTAGATCAAACTTTACAAAAATTATTGCCACTTCTTGATAAGGGCGACATTTTAATTGATGGTGGTAACTCAAACTTCCACGATACTACTCGTCGTTTTGAAGAAATGGAAAAACATGGCATTCACTTCATCGGTATGGGAGTGTCCGGTGGTGAAGAAGGTGCTTTAAATGGTCCAGCTTTAATGCCTGGTGGTGATGAAGAAGCTTACAATGGAGTTGCTCCAATCCTCGAAGCAATCGCTGCTAAGACTCCAGAAGGCCGTCCATGTGTATCTTACATTGGACCAAGTTCAAGTGGTCACTATGTAAAGATGGTTCATAACGGTATTGAATATGCTATTATGCAAGAATTCTCAGAAGTTTACGATATCTTGCGCAAAATTGCTGGTAAGAGCAATGATGAAATGTCAGATATTTTTGCTAAATGGAATAATGGTCGTGTTCATGCTTACCTTACCGAAATTACTACTAATGTTTTAAAGCAAAAAGATGATTTAACCCCTGATCATATTATTGATCATATTATGAACATTGCTTCATACAAGGGTACAGGTAACTGGATGCTTGAAGATGGTGTAGCTTTAGGTGCTCCAATCAGTGTTGTTGCTGAAGCCGTTATTGCTCGTTTCATGTCAAAGGCAACTACTCGTGAAGGTAAAAGCGTTGTTTGGAATGGCGATGTTCCAGAAGATTTAATTGATAACTTGGAAAAATCATTGCAATTGACTCAAGCTGTAGCATATGCTCAAGGTTTCCAACAATTAACTATGGCTGCTAAGGCTTATGACTGGAAATTGCGTTACCCATCAATTGCTCAAAACTGGGAAGCTGGATGTATCATTCGTTCATCAATGCTTAAAGATATCGAAAAAGCTTATGCAGATGATAAAGAACTTGATGTTTTATTCCAAGATCCATATTTCAAAGAATTAATGGAAAATAATATCCATGCATTGCGTGAAGTTGTTAGCTTAGCAGTTAAGGCTGGTATTCCTACACCAACATTGAGTGCATCCCTTAACTACTTGGAATCAATCTTCAACCCAAGTTTGCCAGCAAACTTAATTCAAGGTCAACGTGATTACTTTGGTGCTCACACTTACCTTAGAAATGACCGTGAAGGTACATTCCATACTGAATGGTATGAAGAAAAATAATTTGATTTAGGATAACAAAAAAGAAGTGAGATTAGATCACTTCTTTTTTGTTTGATTAAATGTATCTTTTAATTCGTAAATAAATTTCTTAATGCGGTAATCACTCATACGATAGCGATCAAGCATAATTCCTAAAATTGTAATAACGATAATTATTATCCAAAATATCTCTAATGATAAACTAGGATATAATTCTACAAAAACTTCGTGAGTATTTGCAATTGCCACCAATAACGCTCCTAGAGCAACATAAAACCAAGCGGTAGCTTTATCAACTAAACGAGAAAATATTTCTAATTGGTCATTAGAAATATCATAGAGTGACAAAATCTTTAACATTCGTTTTTTCTCGAGTTTGATTTTCAGTGGTGGCCATATCCAATATAATGGTGCAACTTTTGGTATTGTCTTTATTTTTTTTATAGCATTTTTTTCTTTATTTTTTACCTTTTCAACTTGCTCATCTAGTTCAAGCATAGCTTGATAAAGTGGAAAAATAAAAAGTAGCCATGCCCCAATTGCTTCCAAAAATGAAAATGCTAAATGCATATTTTAACCTCCAAATTATTCAATCAACTATTGTTATAACTGAAGATAGGATATTATACTATAAAAAGTTACACGTGTAACACGAAAAAGAGAACTCACTATTTGAGTTCTCTTTTTTTGTTGTAGAATAGTAATGTTACTGTTAATTCATTTATAGAGTGGGGATTTTATGAATAATGAGGATAGTACTAGTCTAAAATTACTGGGACAAGCACTTATCGTAGGTATCATTACGGGTGTAGTTGTTGGAATTTTTAGATTTGGTATTGAAGAAACTTCTGGATTTTGGTTGCATTTATTTAGTTTAGCGCATAAAAATCCAGCTTGGTTTATTGCAATTATTGTTGGATTTGTTTTAGTAGCCGTAATTTCTGGCTATTTCGTTAAGCAACAACCACATGTTGGTGGTTCAGGTATTCCAGAAGTTAAGCTTGAACTTCAAGGAAAGCTCTCAGTAAGATGGTTTCCAATTCTTTGGCGTAAATTAATTGGCGGGATTTTAGTAATTGGAACTGGACTTTTCTTAGGACCTGAAGGACCATCTCTTCAACTCGGTTCATCAATTGGACAAGGTGTTGGTGAAGGATTTAAACAAACTAAGACTAATCGACGTGCACTTTTGGCAACAGGTGCAGCTAGTGGTTTGTCAGCTGCTTTTGGTGCGCCGCTTTCGGGAGCTTTGTTCGTTCTTGAAGAGGTTTTCCATAATTTTTCACCACGTGTATGGATGAATGCGTTAGCTGGTGCTATTGCTGCTAATTTTGTCGTTTCCAATTTCTTTGGCTTGCATCATTCCTTAGCCATTATTTATAACTATTCATTTCCGTTGCCGTTATATTGGCATTTGATCTTGCTTGGACTTGTACTTGGCGTACTTGGTCATTTATACAAGGTAGGCTTATTCAGTTTGAAAAAAGTTTATTTAAAGATTACATTTTTGCCAAGATGGCTTCATGGTTTAATTCCATTGGCAATTTTGATTCCGATTGCTTATTTCTGGCCTTTGATTACGGGTCCTGGTAATCATTTGATTTTGTCATTATCTAAAACAATTACAACTCAAGGTTGGATTACGGTAGGGATGCTGGCATTCTTCTTTGTATTAAGACTTGTTTTTTCAATTATTTCTTATGATTCAGGTCTTCCAAGTGGTATTTTCTTGCCAATCTTAACAATGGGCGCATTAATTGGTGCCACTTATGGAACTTTGATGGTGCAGCTTGGTTTGCTTCCACAAAGATTCGTAGTTAATTTGGTTGTTTTCTCTATGGCGGGTCTTTTTGCGGCAATTATTCGTGCACCGTTTACGGCAATCATTTTAATTACTGAAATGGTTGGCTCACTACTTCATTTAATGCCTTTAGCTGTTGTAGCGTTTATCGCTTTATTAATTGATGAGCTTTTAGGCGGACGACCAATTTACGATAGTTTGGCTAACGCAATGCAAGGTAAAAATGGCGTGGCTAAAGCATCGGGACATGAAGATCAACTTACTGTTCCTGTATATGAAAGCAGTCATTTAGTGGATAAAAAGGTTGCTGATATTGATTGGCCAGAAGATACTTTGGTTAAATTAATCCAACGTGGTAGTGATCAAATTATTCCTAATGGTCATACCGAAATAGCGGCCGGCGATATGCTAGTCTTAGCTGTTGACTCTAATAAGCGTGGCGAAGTTTATGACGCAATGAAGAAACTGCAGGGCGTAGAATTAGATGGATAAAATTTAATAATAACTAAAATAACCGTTACCTAGATAGGCAACGGTTATTTTTAGTATTAAGAATATATTTTTGCAATTTTAAAAAAAGATGATATAAATACTATGCTTATATATGATTCATATATAGTAACTTTTGACGTAACTAAAGTTTGAGTTATATGAGAGGAGAATTTTTAAGTAATGACAGCATTTTTATCATCAATATCTAGTGTAATAGTGATCGTACTTATCATGCTATTAGGTTATATTTTACGACTTAAAGGTTGGTTTGCTGATACTTTTGCAGGAAATATTTCTAAGTTGATTACTCAAATTGCACTTCCAGCTTCAATATTTATTTCCGTTCAGAACAACTTAACAAGAGGAAGTTTACTTAATTTGTTTGAAAATTTACTGTTGCCATTTATTGGAGTAGTAATTTCTTATATTATTGCCTTTGTCTTGGTTAAAATTATTAAAGTTCCAGTTGGACGTCGTGGTATATTTATTAACACGATTGCCAATGCTAATACCATTTTTATTGGCATGCCGTTAAATGTTGCGTTGTTTGGAAATAAGGCAATGCCATATTTTCTTGTTTACTACATCATTAATACTATTTCTACTTGGGCATTTGGTGTATTTCTTATTAAAAATGATGATCCAACTTTAATTGCTAAAGAAAAGAAGAAACATAAAATTGAATGGAAGAAACTGTTGCCAATGCCTTTAGTCGGCTTCCTTGTTGCAATTATTTGGCTTCTTACGGGGCTTAAGTTACCAACTTTTGCCAGTCAAACCTTTACTTATATTGGTAACCTTGTAACGCCATTATCTTTAGTTTATATTGGGATCGTTTTAGCTGATTCTGGTATTAAAAATGTTCGGGTAGATAAAGACAGTGCTTTTGCTTTAATTGGAAGATTCGTTATTGCACCAGCTATCATGATTTTATTAGTACGCTTAGTTGCGCCTTCTGTGGGGCTTGATGTTCCAAAATTGATGGGTGAAACTTTTATTGTTCAATCAGGTACTCCTGCACTTGCCGTCTTACCTGTTTTGGCTGATGAGGCTCATGGAGATGTTGATTATGCAACTAATGTGGTTGTGTTGAGTACAATTTTATTTATAGTTGTTGTGCCAATTCTTATGATGATTACGGCATAAGAAAAAAGAAGACGCTAGTCTTCTTTTTTTATATCTTTAGTTAAAATTTGCCAGAGTTCCTCTTCCTTAGTGGTCATAATATGGTTTTCACGAGTTGCAGCTCCTAAGATAAATTCCGGCTTTTCTTTATCTAAAAGCGGAAGAGCAACAACATCGTCATTTTGATTAATAGCTAAAGTGGTTAAGTATGAAATACCAATTCCTTGTGCAACTAATGATTTGACTACTGTTACGTCGGGACTGCGATAGATTGTATTTAAACTAATTTTATTCTTTTTGATCATTCGATCTAAGGCGCGGGTATGGATATAATCACTATTTAAACCGATAAAATCTTCATCAGCAATGTCCTTAAAGTGAATTGTTTTTTTCTTAGCAAAAGGATGATCTTTGTTGACGATTATGCAAATAGGATAGCGTTTAATAATTTTTAATTTAATTCCGGAAGCTACATTAGGTTGTGTAAGGCCCAATAAGGAGAAATTAATATTTCCCTCTACGAGAAGCTGATGCAAGTCATAAGAGCCGCTTTCAATTACACTTAATCGATTTAAAATTCTTTTTTCAAGTAATTTTGGAACAAGTGTAGGAAAGAAATTACGGCCGATAATTGGTGGCAACCCGAATGGAATGTTAGCTGTGGCTTCTTGTTTAATTTCTTGTTCAGCGACGTTTACTTCATTTAAAATTGATTGCACATGTTCATCAAACTGCATCCCAAGCTTAGTAATGATGATGTTTTTATGTGATTGATCACGAATTAAAAATTTTCCGCCAAATTTTTTCTCGAGTCTTTTGACGGCTGCAGTAATGGTAGGTTGACTTACTCCAAATTTTTCTGCAGTTTTTGTATAGCTCTTTAAATTTACTAGTTCATGGTAATATTTGAAATCTTGAATATTCAATGTTTTTGACCTCATATAAATAAAAGTTTGGTATTCTGTATTATTTGACTATAAAATTTCCCAGGGAATATACTTCATCCATGATACAAGAAAAAAGTTTTGGAGAACAAACAGGAGGCTTATTTAATGACTAATGCATATAACATTTTAAATAATCCATTTACTAATAAAGGGACTGCATTTACCAAGAGTGAACGCGAAACTTTGGGCTTGGTCGGAACTTTACCAAATAAAGTTCAAACTATTGAAGAACAGTCACAAAGAGTTTATGAGCAATATCGTCTTCGTCCAGAAGGAATGCAAAGACGGAAGTTCTTAATGGAAATTTTTAATACTAATAGAACACTGTTCTATTATGTAATGCAACAACACCTAGTAGAATTATTGCCTGTTGTTTACGATCCAGTTATTGCGCCAGCTATTGAAAAATATAGTGAAATTTTTATGAAACCACAAGGTGCTGCATTTCTTTCTATTGATAGTCCTGAAGACATTGAAGAAAGTTTACGTAATGCTGCAGGTGGTCGTAAGATCAAACTTATTGTGGTAACAGATGGTGAGGGAATTTTAGGTATTGGTGATTGGGGTGCAAATGGCGTTAACATTTCGGTTGGAAAGTTAATGGTCTATACAGCAGCTGCTGGTATTGATCCTCGTGAAGTTTTACCTGTTTCACTTGATGTTGGTACAAATAACCAAACTTTAATTAACGATCCACTATATCTAGGAAATAAACATGCTCGTATAACTGGCGATAAATATTATGCAATGGTTAAGCAATTTGTTAAAATTGCTCGTGATTTATTTCCAGATGTTTATATTCACTTTGAAGATTTCGGACGTGATAATGCAACAAAAATTTTGAATATGTATCGTAAGGAGATCCCTGTTTTTAATGATGATGTTCAAGGAACAGGAATCGTTTGTTTATCAGGCGTTTTAGGCGCTATGAATATCTCAAAACAAAAATTTACTGATCAAATCTTTTTAACTTTTGGTGCAGGAACAGCTGGCATGGGAATCGCTAATATGCTTTATCGTGAATTGCTTGTTGAAGGCATGGATCCAGAAGAAGCTAAAAAGCATTTCTATTTGGTTGATAAACAAGGATTGCTTTTCAATGATACTCCAGGATTGACTCCTGAACAAAAGCCATTTGTGCGTGACCGTTCTGAATTTGAAAATGCTGATGAATTGACTAATTTAGAAGCTGTGTTTAAAACTGTTCATCCAACTGTGATGATCGGAACTTCAACTAAGCCAGGTGCGTTCACTGAAAAAGCAATTAAAGAAATGGCTTCTCATACTGAACGTCCCGTAATTTTCCCTATTTCCAATCCAACTAAATTGATTGAAGCAAGTGCTGAAGATCTAATTAAATGGACAGATGGTCGTGCCTTAGTTGCAACGGGAATTCCATCAGATCCTGTTGAATATAAAGGTGTAACTTACAATATCGGTCAAGCTAATAATGCTTTAATTTATCCAGGATTGGGTCTTGGTGTTTTAGCTAGTCAGGCCAAATTAGTTAATGATGAAATGCTTTCAGCAGCAGCTCATTCACTTGGCGGTATTGTTGATCCGAATGAAGATGGAGCTGCAGTTCTTCCTCCTGTAGCTAAACTTCAATCATTTACTGCTAAAGAAGCCGTCGCAGTTGCTCAATCTGCAATTGATCAAGGCTTAGCAGGTAAAGATATTAAAGATGCTAAAAAAGCTACAGAAGCTATGAAATGGACTCCTAGATATTAAATTGAAAATTCTCTAACATCATAATTTGCTTTTTCGTATGATTGAATAAAACTCACTAAGTACTATTTGTTATAAAAAATCCTTCAAGAGATATTCTTGAGGGATTTTTTTGTATATTAAATTTTTATTGATTATTTTCTTTAATAAATTTTGCCGAAGTTTCAGGTGCCCAAATAAGGCAAACGATGAAACTAAATAATAAAACAAGTGCACAAACTATCATTGATAGGTTTGTTCCACCATTGTTGGTTAAAATTGGCAGTAAAAACGTTCCGGCAGCTGCCCCAATTCGGCTAATCGTTATACACGTTCCTACGCCCATACCGCGGACTTTTACATCAAATAGTTCAGTTGGGTAGGGGTAATCTAAAACAAGTCCAGATGAAAGAATAATAGCGAATATAGCGAAAATAGTTAATTTGATCGTTGAATTTATATTAGTAAAAATCACTAAACTTCCGATTAGCAATCCAGAAATAAGGAAGTTGCTAATTAAGAAGGCACGGCGACTAATTTTATTAAAAATAAAAATTCCCAGTAAAACGCCGATTAACATACCGCCGTTATAAATAATTCCTGAAACTTTTGCATCAGTGATGCCCATTCCTTTTAAAAGAATCGGCAAGAAAATACTAATACCAAAGAATGCGAAAGCCTGACATGCGTAGAAAATTCCACCAACTAGCGTCTTGCGTAAATATTTCTTTGAAAATAAAGTAGCAAATGTAACGCTGTTAACATCTTTAGCCTTCTTTTCACGTTTAAAGAAACGCTTAGGCAAGCGCCATTTTCGGCCCATATGCTTTTGAATAACTTTATTTGCTGTTTTAACTTTACCTTGGCTAGCAAGCCAAGTTGGTGAGGCTGGTAAAGTAAAAATTGAGCGAAAAATTGCAGTAATTAATGCAGGCACGGCGCCTGTAGCGAGGATAATTTGCCAAGTATGAGGCCCGAAACCTGTTAAAAAAGTTCCGACTATATACGAAGCGATAAAACCAATTGTCCAATAAATTAATAAGTGACTTTGGCGTTTACTATCTTCACCTTTAGGAAGCCATTCGGTTAATAGGGCGTTTCCAACAGTATAATCAATAGCAATCATTAAACCGATGATTACTCTTAAAATAAAAGTTAGGAGCAAATTGGCAGTTGTTAAATGAAAAAGTGTAAAGATTGCTAAGATATACATATTAATCATTAGCATTCTGCGACGTCCAATTTTATCGGAAATACGACCGACAATTAAGCTGCCTGCTAAACCAATTAAAGCTCCGGCTCCAATTAATCCTGTCCAAAGATCACTAATTTGAATATACTTTGCTGCTTCGGATAATGCTGTACCAGAAATTCCGAGAGAATAACCACAAGCTATTTGGCCTAAAATCACGGCAACAAACACTCGTAAATGTACAGGCATTAATGGTGCCTTTTTATAATTTTTCTTTTCTCTAATTAATTTTTCTCGTTTCTCTTGATCTCTCATAAGAATAGATTCATGCAAAGGGGCACAAAATCTATTTAAAACTCATCTCCTTAAAGGTATACTAGTATCGAATAACATATATTACCTTAACAAAAAATATAAATTTATGCAAAAAAAGAGATTAGATCAATTGCCTAATCTCTTTTTAACTTATTACTTAATCTTTGTAGAATGTCTCTTCTACAGCATGTGTAATTGCAATTTTATCATGAGCGTAAGATAGACCGCCTTGAATGTATAAACGGTATGGTGGACGTAACGGACCATCAGAAGAAAGTTCAATAGTTGAACCTTCAGTGAAGCTTCCTGATGCCATTACAACATCGTCTTCATAACCATCTTGATGATATGGAATTGGATCTACGAATGAATTCATAGGTGAGTAGTGTTGGATTGCGGCACAGAATTTAACCATTGGATCTGGCTTGCCAAAAGTTACAGTTTGAACGATATCTGTTCTTGGGTCATTCCACTTAGGAGCAACTTTCATTCCCATTTCTTCACATAAAGCTGCAGTATAAATCATACCTTTTAATGCTTCACCGGTAGTATGAGCTGCCATAAAGAATCCTTGGTAAATATCACGTAAGTAGCCCCAGGTTGCGCCTTCGCCTTTTCCTGCACCAGGAACGTTCAAACGTGAACCTGCACCTTCGATTAAATCTTTGCGGCCAACTAAGAAGGCTCCACCCTTAACAATTCCTGCTCCAGCGTTCTTAAAAAGGGAACCAGCCATCATGTCTGCACCATAGAAAGTAGGTTCTTCACATTCAGAAAATTCACCATAACAATTATCAATGAAGATATTTACGTCTGGGCGAACTTCCTTAATGAATTTGAGCATCTTCTTAATTTTTTCCATAGTGAAACTTGCACGAACCGCATAGCCCAATGAACGTTGAATAGTTACAACTTTAATAGATTTATCTTGTAAATCTTTTTTAGCTTGTTCGTAATTAACTTCACCGTTATCAAGAAGTTCTGTTGTTTTAAAGTTAATGCCCCATTCTTTCATATTGCCAGGTTTGTTACCAGCAAGACCGATGACTTCTTGAATTGTATCGTAAGGAGTACCTGTTAGATAGTAAAGAGTATCACCAGGACGAAGCATACTGAAAAGCCCAACAGAGATAGCTTGCGTAGCTGATGAGAATTGTGAACGAACTAAAGCATCATCAGTTTTGAAGTAATCGGCATAAATTGCTTCAATTTTGTCACGGCCGATATCGTCATAACCGTAACCGGTTGAAGGAACTAAATCTTCTTCACCAACGCGATGTTTTCTGAATAAATCTAAAACACGTTGTTGGTTGTAAAGAACTTGTTCGTCAATTTCGTGTAAGCGAGGTGCGATAAGCTTATCAACCTTAGCTACTTTTTCACTTAAATCTTTAGGTAAATTTTCTTTCCAAGATAAAACCATTATTTTCTCCTTAATTATTCTTGATATTCTCTTTTAAAATTTCAGCTTGTACTAAAATTGTACCGTCTTTTTGCTTAGATAAATAGACACCCTGAATTTCTGGTACAAAGCCTGGGAATTTTTCGATTGCGCCAGCTAATACTTCAAAGTATTTTTGATCGATTTCTGACCATCTTTCACCAGGAGCAACAATAAATACACCAGGTGGATAAGGAAGAGCACCTTCAGCGGCAATTCTTCCTTGAACGTCTTTTAGGTCGACTAATTCGCTTTGATTGCGCATGAATAAAGTGTCGGCTTCTTCAGGCGTCATAACGTAAGTTTGCATGTCGGGTTTAGCAAATAATTCTTTTTGCAAAATGAAAGTTTTGTTTGCTTTATAGTAGTCATGCATTTCTTGGCATAATTGCTTTAGAGTATAACCTTTGTATCGATCTGGATAAACTTTAGCTAATTTAGGCAAGGCATTAGCAAGTGGAGCGTCTTCGTTATATAATTTTTCAAATTCTAAGAATGAATTTAAAAGCGTATCAAGCTCTTCTTTAGTGTCACCAGGAGTGAGCAAGAAAAGAAGGGAATTAAGATCAGCCTTAGCACGAATGATGCGTTTTTCCATTAAGAATTCAGAAACTACAGCGCTGGGAATTCCTTTTTCTTCATAACTTGCATCTTTAATATTTATTCCCGGGGAAATAACGGTAATTTTTAATGGATCGAGCATTGCTTCACCATCAGCAATTTCTTTAAATCCATGCCAGTAATCGTTATGGTTAAAGTCCCAATACTTATGATTAGTTGCTAACTCGTCCGTTGAGATATTCGCAAAGTTGTCAGGAACAAAAGGCTTAAATAGTTTTGATTTTTTAAGCAATTTCTTACGGAACACAATACCATTGCGTAGGATTTCGTCCCACCATTTTTTATTTCCTTCACCGGCTGTTAGATATGAGTTAACGGTTAAAGAAGCATATAGTGGGTAAGAATAACTTGAAGTTACAAATTTTAAATAGGCATTATTGAAGTGTTTATGATCTACATATCGCTTTTGACCTTTGATATGAGAGTCCTTCTTTAAAATTTGTGATGCCTGTCCCATTCCGGCTTGTTGTTTATGAAGTGATTGGGTAACTAAAATTCCGGGATCATCAGGACCGTAATTATAGGCAAGAGGTGATAAGTGATTCATGATTGGAACAAATTGTTCAAAACCACCCCAAGCACAATCAAAAAGAATGTAATCACAAAGCTTACCAATTTTATCAATTAACCATTTAGCGTCATAAAATAGGCCATCATAGGTTTCTGATTGAATAATAGCCAATCTAAAGGGACGCTTAGCTTTTGCTTTCTCAGGGTCAATTTTGGCGATTTGCTTACGAATATTTTCTTCATCTAAGGCTTTTGGATTCATTTCACCGATTAATCCCAGAGGGTTACGATCAGTTTGAATGTAAACGGGCTTAGCGCCAGTCATTACTAATGCACTGTTGTATAAAGACTTGTGATTGTTACGATCAAATAAAACCAAATCGCCTTTAGTAAGGACAGCGCTAGCGCAGATTGAGTTTGCACTTGTTGTACCGTTTGTACAGAAATAAACTTTATCAGCGTTATAGGTTTGAGCTGCCTTTTGTTCAGCAGTTAAAGGCGTACCTTCATGAGTCATTGTGTCACCTAGCTCAGCAACGGTATCGCTTGTGTCGGCGAACATTAAATTTTTGCCGAAAAATTCATTGAAAACAGCACCAGCTGGGTGTTTGGCATAATATAAGCCATTGTGGTGTCCGGGAGTTGTAAAACTGATTGGTCGGTCTTCCGCAAAGTTGATTAAATCAGTTAAGAAACCCGGGACCATTTCTTTAGTATAATTTTGTGCGGTATGAGTAATTTTTTGGACTTCATTTTCTGTTGGAGTATTATCTGTGATCTTAATAATTGGGATACCAAGGCCTGAAGATTTTTGTAAATCTGTAGCAACCTTTAACGAGTTATTATCATTTTTGTTTACAACGATTGCTGCAAGAGATGCACCGTCAGTGTCCTTTGTAAGAGAAGTGGTTTTCCAATTCTCAAGATCACTGAATTTCACATGATTGCCAATGGCGATTTTTAGGAAATTCATAATTTCTCCTCCAAAAACTATTGCAAAATGGATATAAATCCTTATAATTTTCCACGTACGTTTTTTACGGTTTAGTATAAAAACAACAGAGTATTCAAAAATAAAGTACCAAAAATAGATTATATCTACATTGAGGTTATATACAAGTGGATTTGAGGAGTTTGTGTATTTGCATACAATTAAAGCCCCCAAATATTGAAGATATGTTATAGAAAAAATCTTTAATTATTTTGGAGGATAAAATTGGATAGTTTAGAACCTAAAAAACACTATATGAGCTGGCCGGTCATTGCCTTGCTTGACTTCGTTACCATCATCAGTTTTGAAAACATTTTTTACCCATTTCAAAATCAAGGACTTTCAGTAGTAGTTTCTTGGATTTTCTTACTTTTTTCTTATGTTATTCCTTATGCTTTGATTGCTAGTCAGATGAGTTTGACATTTGATAATCAAGCCGGAGGTTTAGCATCATGGGTTCGTCGAAGCAGTAATGATACATTGGGTTATTGGACATCATGGATGTACTGGGTACAAAGTGTTCCTTATATCGTTGATGTTTCTAACTCAGTTATTGTGTCATTCAGCTGGATAATTTTTGGCGATAATTCTTTAGATAAAAGAATGTCAACTTTCTGGTTCGGATTGTTAACATTTGCCATTATTTTGTTGTTCATTTTGCTTGAGAATCGTTTGAAGAATTCTTTGGAAATCCTTTCACTTCTTGGTGGAGGGGCAATGTTCATCATGTCTATGCTCTTTGTGCTTTTGGCAGCTTGGGCTGTTATGCACGGGCATCATATTGCAACTCAACCATTCAACTGGGGTGCATTTAAACCATCATTTAGTTTGAATTACTTCTCAACAACTGGTTTGTTAATCTTCGCGATGTCTGGTGCGGAACTTGCTGCTCCTTACGTTTCTCAAATGCGCAATCCAAAGCGTGATTTTCCAAAGGCAATGTGGATGCTTGCTATTATGACAGGTTTTCTTACTATTTTTGGAACTTTAGCTTTGGCAATGTTCTTTAATGCTCATCATATTCCACACGACTTTAAGATGAATGGTCCATACTATGCATTCCAATTATTGGGTGAAAGTTTGGGTGTAGGTAAGCTTTTGATGTACATCTTTGCCGTTGTTCAAGCATTGTTTATGATGGCTCAGCTTGCCGTTTTATTGGATGCTTCAAGTCGTGTGTTTGCGGGCGACGTTGCTGATAGATTCATGCCTAAGTGGCTTACTGAAAAGAAAAATAAAAACGGTCGTCCTGTTCACTCATACACTTTCACAGTTGGTTTAAGCTTATTCCTTCTTTTGCTTACAGGAACTTTGCCTAATATCAACACGATTTATAACTGGCTTTTGAACATTAATGGTATTATTTCTCCATACAAGACCTGCTGGGTATTCTTTGCCTTTGTAGCAATGCGTCTTCATCAAGAAAAATATCATTCAGACTATGTCTTTATTAAAAATAAGACTGGTGCTTTAATCGTTGGTGGTTGGTGTTTAGCCTTTACTTTTGTATGTGCCACTTTAGGTTTCATTCCACAAAATGTTAAGGTTGGTACAGTTGCCTTTAGTCATCAATTAATTATGAACTTTATTACTGTATTCGTTCTTTTCGGTTTAGGATTTATCTTGCCACTTATGCGTAAGCATAAAGAAAAGAAAAACGAAATGATGTAAAAATAAAAAGACGCTTCTGTAAATTTAGAAGCGTCTTTTTTATTGCTTTAAACAGCTTTTTGGGTTGTATCACCAGCAATTTTTGTTTTATTAAGCAAAAGTGAACTACCAACAACTGAAACAGATGAGAAGGCCATTGCAAGGCCGGCGAGTTCAGGACTTAAAGTTAAACCTAAGCCCATAAAAAGCCCGGCGGCAATAGGAATACCAATTGTGTTGTAGATAAGTGCCCAGAAGAGGTTTAATTTAATTCTATTGAAAGTCTTCTTAGAAATATCTAACGCTCTCACAACGCCTCTTAAATCGTTTTGTACAAGGACAATTCCACCTGAATCGATGGCAATGTCAGTTCCTGAACCCATTGCGATACCAACATCTGCGGTTGATAAAGCAGGAGCGTCATTAATTCCATCACCAACAAAGGCTACTTTTTTACCAGAATTTTGTAAATCTTTGATATGTTGTGCTTTTTCAGTTGGTAAAACACCAGCAATTACTTTATCGATGCCAACTTCATCGGCAATCGCTTGAGCAACTTTTTCATTATCACCAGTAAGCATAATAGTTGTTAAACCACGCTTTTTTAATTCAGTGATTGCTTCTTTTGAACTTGGTTTGGGCGTATCTTGAATAGCAATAAGTCCAATAATTTGATTATTGAAACCAACGTAGACAACTATCTTTGCTTGTCTTTGTAATTGTTCAGCATTTTGAGATATTTCCTGGGGAATTTCAATATTTGATGCAATTTTTTCACTACCGACAAAAGCAATTTGATCGTTGTATTCTGCTTTAACCCCTTTGCCTTCGATAGCCTCAAAATGGTTTGCTTTTATTAAAGGAATTTTTTCTTCTGTGGCCTTTTTCATAATTGCGGAGGCAAGAGGATGTTCAGAAGATTCTTCGAGACTTGCTGCAACAGAGAGAACTTTCTCATTGTCGCCGATAATATCTGTGACTTCGGGTTTACCAATTGTGATAGTTCCGGTTTTGTCAAAAACAACAGTATCAATGTCGCTGACTTCTTCAAGGACTTCACCATTTTTGATCAAAACGCCCATCTTTGCGCTTCTTGCTGTACCTACCATTAATGCTGTTGGAGTTGCTAAGCCGAGTGCACATGGGCAAGCGATAACGATGACAGAAACTGCAAATAGCATTGCTTCAACAATAGTTGCACCTAAAAATGCATACCAAATGATAAAAGTTAGAATAGCGATGATTAAGACAGCGGGAACAAAAATATTTGAAATTTTATCAGTCATCTTTTGAATTGGAGCATGACTGGTTTGAGCCTTTTTAACTAAATCAACAATTTGAGCAAGCATAGTATCTTGGCCAATTTTTGTTGCTTTAAATGTAATTGTTCCGTTATTGTTAATCGTTGAACCTACAACTGGATCGCCAGCTTTTTTAGTTACAGGCATGCTTTCACCTGTAACCATTGATTCATCAATTGTAGAGGATCCTTCCATGATCGTTCCATCAACGGGGATCTTTTCTCCGGGTTTAACTCGAATTAAGTCACCGACTTGCACATCCTCTAATGGAATTTTTACGTATTTGCCGTCACGTAATACCTCGGCATCTTTTGCTTGTAAATCCATTAATTTAGCTAAAGCATTGGAGGCATTATCGTGCATTTTTTCTTCCATAGCATCGCCAAGCAAAACAAATACTGTTACAAAAGCGGCACTTTCGAAGTAAACTTCACGACCGGTAAACATAGCGAAAATGCTGTAAAAATAGGCAACAGAAGTTCCTACCGCCACGAGTGTATTCATATTAGCACTATGCTTTTTAAAGGCTGCCCACGCACTTTTCCAATAGGGCGCAGCTGAAATTGCCATGATAATTGTTGTCGTTATAAATGCGATCCAATTATATCCGGGCATCATCCAATGAAAAGGCATTGCAATCATTTGGATAAGCATTGGAATTGCTAAAATGAATGAAATCCAAAAGCGTTTAATATTGGATAATTTCATTACTTAACAACAACCTTTCCATGGAACATATCCATTCCGCAAGCGTAGTTATAAGTTCCGGGCTTGTCAGTAGGAATATCGATTATGACTTCTTTTTTACCATCTAAATTTTCATCAAAGTTTAAATCTTTAGAAACAATTTCATTCATGCAGCCCATATTGTCTGATGAAATAAATTTAAGTTGAGCAGGTTTGCCTTGCTTGAAAGTGATTGTATCAGGTTTATAACCATGGTTTTCTGCATTTACAACGACTTTTTTAGTTTGTTTTTTTGAAAAAATACTCATTATTTAACAACAACCTTTCCATGAAACATATCCATTCCGCAAGCAAAGTTATAAGTTCCTGCTTTGTCTGTTGGAATATTAACTGTAGTAATTTTTTGTTTAGTTAAATCTTCATTAACGCCAAGCTGCTCAAATACAACGTGCGATAAGCAAGCAGTAGAGTCGCGCATGTCAAAGTTTACTTGAGCAGGGACGCCTTTTTTCAAGACAACGGTTGAAGGAGAATAGCCTCCATTAACAACAATTGTTGCTGTTTGTTCATTGTTAACAATTGTTGAAGTACCACTGGCTTCTTTATGCTTGCCAAAGAACCACCAAATAATGAAGGCTATTAAAATTAAGCCAATAACGATTGTAAAAATTTGTGAAATATTCATAATTATTTACCTCTAACAAATTTTTTCTTTTCCAGGCAAACAATTGCATGGAACCATTTTTGGAGCCGTTTTTTCTTTTATAGCTATTTCTTTTTTCATTTTATTTAAATCGTTTTTAGAAATAGGAGAGTCATTTAAAAGTTTAAGAATCACTTCTCCTTTGTGCATATCGCACATGCGATTTAAAAGCTCTTGAGCGGCTTCTGCCATCATATCGGTTTGATTGACCGTGGCCGAATAAATAAAGCGTCTACCGTCTTTTTTGGTTGCTAGCAGGCCTTTTTTTACTAAACGCCGAAGCAAAGTTTTAATAGTTGACTCTGTCCAATCTTTTTTTGCCTGTAGTTCTTCAATAATTTGAGTTGAACTGGCGGATTGAAGCGTCCAGACAATGCGCATGACTTCCCATTCGCTATCTGAAATTGTATTAACTGTTTCGTGCATCATGTTTTGTTTCCTTTCGTTTACAATTGTAAATATACACCATAAGTTTACACTTGTAAACTAAGATACCTATCTTTTGAATAATAAAAAAGCAAGAACTTACTAAGTTCTTGCTAGATGTTTCATATGAAACTTTATTTTTATAAATTAGTAATCAAGAAGAATCCGATAAAGATAAAGAATAGAATATACATCATTACAGAAACTTCTTTATAACGTTTAGTTGCAATCATCGTAATTGGGTAAGCGATCATACCTAAAGCAAGCCCATCAGAAATGCTGTAAGTAAGAGGCATACCAACAACAATTAAGAAAGCAGGGAAGGCAATTTCAAATTTTTCCCAATCGATCTTCTTCAAATTAGATGCCATAAGCACGCCAACAATAATCAAAGCAGGAGCTGTAACTGTTGTTGGAATAACCGCTAAAAGTGGGCTGAAGATCATTGAAATCAAGAAGAAAATACCAATAAAAATTGCAGTTAAACCTGTTCGACCGCCCATAGCGATACCGGCACTTGATTCAACTGAAGTTCCAAGAGGAGCTGTACCGCAAATTGCACCTTCGATCATAGCTGTTGAATCTGCAGCAAAGGCACGACCGATGCGTGGGATTTTGCCATCTTTATCTACTAAACCAGCTTGTTCAGTCATTCCGATTAAAGTACCTGCTGTATCAAAGAAGGTAACAAGCAAAAAGGTCAAAACAACAATAAACAATTGTGGCGTATTAATGTCACTTAAATGGAAAATTGCTTGACCAAAAGTTGGCGCCATTGAAGGCGGGGTAGAAATGAATGAATGTGGCAATGGAATTTGACCAATACAAATTCCGAATATTGCAGTAACGATCATTCCGATAAAGATTGAGCCTGGAACGTTCATTGCCATCAAAATAACAGTAAGAACTAAACCGAATAATGTAATCCAGACAGCTGGAGAAGAAAACTTTCCAAGCGTTACAAGTGAGGAACTACTATCAACGATTAATTTTCCGTTTTGCAAGCCGATAAAGGCAATAAACAATCCAATACCAGCTGAGATAGCATATTTTAAATCTTGTGGAATAGCGTCAACAACTAACTCACGCAAATGAAGAGCTGTAATTAATACAAATAAAATTGAAGCAACTAAAACAGCTGCTAAGGCTGTTTGCCAATTAATATGCATGTTGCCACAAACGTTGTAAGCAAAGAAGGCGGCACTTCCCAAAGTTGGCGCCAAAGCTATTGGATAGTTGGCAACCAAACCCATAATAAAACATCCGATTGCTGTAGCAACGGCTGTAACGGTAAAAGCTGCGCCAGCTGGAATTCCTGCTGCATGCAAAATATTGGGGTTAACGAATAAGATGTAGGAGAGACTGACAAATGTGGTTAATGCAGCGATTAGTTCGCGTTTGACAGTGGTATGAGCATCTTGCAAATGAAAGACTTTATTTAACAACTCCATTGATTCCTCCGTGTAGAAATAATATATCGAAAAATAAAAAGACAACTTCTACCATAACCATGTACGGTAAAAGCTGCCTTAAAATTTATGACCTCAATTACCTATAGTCCTGATTTTCCGGATCAGGGTAGAAACTGTCGACCTTATTTCGACGATATATAGATATTACTTTAGTCGTATTCTAGCAGAGTTTTAATTCTTATGCAATGTGAGAAAATATAAAGTAATTCATATCAATATTTCCTAGGAAATATAACAAATAACTCTTGACCTTAACGTATCGTAAACGTGTATTTTAAATTATAGAAAGAGGTGAAAGTAATGTCAGATGAAAGTAAAAAATATAGTGTTAGTGAAATTGCAAAATTAGCACAAGTATCTCCCCGAACGGTTCGCTTTTATGATGAAAAGAATTTGGTTTCTCCTGCCAAAATTGAAGAAAATGGCTATCGAATTTATACGGACAAAGAACTTGAACAGTTAAAGCTAATTTCATATTTAAAAGAATTAGGATTTACTTTAAAAGATATCAAGAAATTATTACATGATAAAAATAGTTCCCAATCTTTTAGATTATTAATTGAACGGCAACAACAGATTAATGAAGAAAAAATAGCAGTGTTAAAAGATAAACAGAAACTGTTGAAAGATTTTAAAAAGATCTTACGACCTAGAAATATAAAAAATGATAATGTAGCTGACATTACGAGACTTATGAAAAATGAAGCAAAATTAACTCGCTATAGAAGAAAAATGTGGATTTATGCTGTAATCCTATTTTTAGTCGAAATATCAGGAATATATGGTACAGTTATTGCAGGTAAAGAAGCTAAGCCAATGTTGGCAGTAGCTATTTTTACAATAATGGTAATCTTAATCGCAATTTTTGGAACTTTGTTAACATTAAAGTACTACCAAAATGTTGCATATATTTGTCCGAATTGCGGAAATGAATTCATTCCAAAACTTAGAAAATTTTTCTGGGCTGCGCATACACCTAAATTTAGAAAATTGCGTTGTCCTAAGTGTAATGAAAAATCATATTGCTTAGAAGTAGCACGATGAACAAAAACAGAGTTCAAATTTTTGAACTCTGTTTTCTTTGATTAAGGAGATTTTCATTTTATGTTTAAGACAGCAAAGTAAATAATAAAGACTATGAATAGGATCCACATCATTGGGGTAATTTGCTTGAATTTTTTAGCGGCAATCATTGAAATTGGATAAGCAATTATCCCCCAAGCTAGACCATCAGAGATTGAATACGTAAGCGGCATTCCTACTACAATTAAGAATGCGGGAATAGCAATTTCCAAATCTGTCCAATGAACATGAGCTAAATTTTCTGCCATTAAAACACCGACAATGATTAAGGCAGGTGCGGTAACTTGCGTTGTAAAGACGCTTAAAATTGGACTAAAGATTGTACTGATTAAGAAGAAAATTCCTACCCAAACAGCTGTTAAACCAGTTCGACCACCGACGGCGATACCTGAACTTGATTCAACAAAGGCGCCAACAGGCGAGGTTCCCAAAACGGAACCGACAAGCATTCCGGATGAGTCAGCCGCTAAAGCTTGACCAGCACGAGGCATTTTATTGTCTTTCATCAGGCCTGCTTGTTGAACCAAGCCAATTAAAGTTCCTGTAGTATCGAAGAATGTTACGAGCAAAAAGGTAAAAACAACTACCCACATCTGCATAGTATTAATATCGCCAATATGGAAAATTGCCTGACCAAAGGTTGGCGTAATACTTGGAACGGCCGAGATTACTCCTTTTGGCATAGGAATTTGACCGATTACGATACCAAAGATGGCTGCTAAAATCATTCCAATGAAAATAGCTCCCGGAACTTTGGCTATCATAAGAAAAACAGTTACAAGCAAACCGAAAATTGTAATCCAAACAGCAGGATTATTTAAACTACCAATTGTAACTAATGTTGAGTCGCTGTTTTGGATTAACTTACCACCTTGTAAGCCAATAAAGGCAATAAATAAACCAATTCCAGCTGAAATCGCATATTTAATATCTGCGGGAATTGCGTCGATAATCATTTCACGGATTTTGAATACTGTTAACAGAATAAATAAAATAGAAGCAACTAAGACAGCAGCCAAGGCTGTTTGCCATTTAACATGCATGCCCAGACAAACTGTATAAGTAAAGAATGCATTTAAACCAAGGGTTGGAGCAGAAGCAATAGGATAGTTTGCAATTAAGCCCATTACGATACAAGTAAAAGCTGAGGATAAGGCCGTTACAGTAAATAATGCGCCTTTATCCATTCCACTTCCACCTAACACATTTGGGTTAACGAATAAAATGTAAGACATACTTACGAAAGTAGTTAAACCCGCTAGTAATTCTGTTTTGAATGAGGTATTGTTCTCATTTAAGTGAAAAAATTTACTAATAGAATTCATATAGCCCTCCTGGCAATGTTCGCAAAATATCCGATTATATTCTATAAACTAAAGATATTCGCAAGATGCAATAGTTAATACCGAATGATCAATTAAAATTATACAGTAATAGTTAACTATTTCAAGATAAAATGGTGATTATATTCGTTTTTGTTGAATGAATTCGCCTCCATGGATGAAAAACGTAATTTTTGTTCGGAAAACAAAAAAGAACCGAGAATTATCTCAGTTCTTCTTTGTTAATATTTATCTTTTTTACTTAGTAATTCAGTACCCACAAGAAGATTAAGAATACCACGAACAGTACCCACATCATTGGGCTAACTTCTTTACCACGCTTTGCGGCTACCATACAAATTGGATAAGTGATTAAACCTAAAGCCAAACCATCTGAAATTGAATAAGTAAGAGGCATACCTAATAAAATTAAGAAAGATGGAACGGCAATTTCAAGCTTATTCCAATGAATATGGGCAGTATTTTGAGCCATCAAGACACCAACGATGATCAAAGCAGGTGCAGTAACTTGAGTTGTAAAGACTGCCAAAAGTGGCTGAAGATCATTGAAATAAGGAAGAAGATAGCAACAAAGACAGCTGTTAAACCAGTTCGACCACCAACAGCGATTCCCGCACTTGATTCAACGAAAGCACCCACAGGTGAAGTTCCCAAAACAGAGCCGACCATCATGGCACTTGAATCGGCAGCCAAAGCTTTACCAACGCGAGGCATCTTATTATTTTTCATAAAGCCGGCTTGTTGTGCCAAACCAATTAAAGTACCTGCAGTATCAAAGAATGTAACAAGAAGGAAGGTTAAAACAACGATCCACATTTGCAAAGTATTAATATCTTTAATATGGAAAACAGCTTGGCCAAAAGTTGGTGCGAGGCTTGGAGCCATTGAAACAACTTTATGAGGAATGGCAATTTGACCTGTACAGATTCCGAAGATTGCTGATAAAACCATTCCGATGAAAATAGCGCCAGGAACGTTTAAAATCATCAAAATTACAGTTACGAGCAAGCCAAAAATAGTAATCCAAACAAGAGGATTATGAAGTGATCCTAAACCAACCAAAGTTGATTTATTGTCAACGATCAAGCCACCATCTTGTAAACCTAAAAACGCAATGAACAAACCAATACCTGATGAAATTGCGAACTTCAAGTCGGAAGGAATTGCATCAATAATTTTTTCACGTAATTTAAACAAAGTAATCAAGATAAAAATAATTGAGGCAACAAAAACGCTGGCTAAGGCTGTTTGCCACTTAACATGCATGCCGACACAAACTGTGTAAGCAAAGAATGCATTGATTCCCAAAGCAGGAGCTTCACCAATTGGGTAATTAGCAACAATCCCCATAATCGCTGTTCCAAGAGCAGCGGCTAAAGCTGTTGCGGTGAAAACAGCTCCCGTATTCATGCCACTGTCGCCTAAAACGTTAGGATTAACAAATAAAATGTAAGACATACTAATGAAGGTTGTTAAACCGGCCAAGAACTCGGTTTTTACGCTTGTCTTATATTGATCAAGCTTAAAGTAAGATTTAATAAAATTCATTTTTCTCTCCAAAGAAATGTTCGTGTTTTGTGTCAATTCAAACAACTATTATACTCTATCATTCTAGTTTTATTTTGTAAATACGAATTATAAAAAGAAAATGGCAATCAAACGATTATATATTAATGTAAGCGATTAATTAAATTCTGAAAATATATTGACTTTAAGGTAATGAAACCGCTAAAATAGTTTCATTCACTTACTTTTTGATACAAAGAATTTAGGGAGAAAACTGAATATGAATATTGTTTATATGTTTATTCCGGCAGTTGCTTGGGGAATTTTGCCCCTTGCGGTTGCTAAGGTAAATGGCAAACCTATTAACCAAATTTTGGGAACAACGGTAGGGACGTTGATTGTTGGTATTATTGCTTTGCCATTTATTAAAATGAATATTGATGCAAAGACATTCTGGCTTGCTGCTCTTGCCGGTGCTTTCTGGGTTGTTGGACAACTTGGTCAATATACGGGTTATGCAAAAATTGGTGTTTCTGAAACCATGCCAATTTCTACAGGTTTGCAATTAATCGGAACATCATTAGTTGGTGTAGTGATTTTTGGGGAATGGGCTTCTACTAACGCAAAGATTTGGGGCTTTATTGGAATTGCATTGTTAATTATCGGAGCAATTCTTACTTCTATTTCTGATAAGGGAACAAGCGAAGGCAATGAGAAGAACCAAGTAGGAACAATTATTATGTTAGTTTGCACCACACTTGGTTTCATCATTTATAACTCAATTCCTAAGGCAATGTCCGCTTCAGGCCTTGCTATTTTCTTCCCAGAATCAGTCGGAATGGTTTTAGCTGTCCTTGTTTACTTAGTATTTACTAAGCAACTGGGTGAATTAAAGGCTAAAAGCAGTTGGCAAAGCTTGATTGCAGGTTTTATTTTTGCGATTGCCGCAATTGGTTATATTCTTTCTGTTAAGGATAATGGTGTTAATACAGCCTTTGTTGTTTCTCAACTTTCTGTAGTTATTTCTACACTAGGTGGAATGTTATTCTTGCATGAAAAGAAGACCAAAAAAGGTTTCATTTTCACTATTTCTGGCTTAATCATTATTTTAATCGGTGCAATTTTAACAACGATTATGCATTAATTTATTTCAAAAATAAAA
>NZ_BALY01000015.1 GCF_000615445.1 Lactobacillus hamsteri DSM 5661 = JCM 6256
AGAATTTCTCAACTCTTCTTTTTTGCTTAAATTATTAAATGTTTTGTTTATTCATCAACTGAATTCTTATCTTTAAAGAACATTACTTCTTTACCAGCAACTGTTGATCCAGAAGACTTGTAAACTGTTAAGCGAATTGCCTTAGCTGTTACATCCCTTAAGCCAATAACTTTATTCTTAGCATCAGCCTTCCAAGTGTAACGATCGCCATAAGGTTTAAATTCGTTGCCATCTTTAGAAATTTCCATACCTACTTCAATAGGATCGCCGTCATGATCAATATTTCTAGGTACAAAGGCCATGCGACTCAATTTTTCTTCTTTTTCGAAATTAAAAGTCAAAGTAAGTGGCTTGGTTTCATCGAACTTATCCTTAACTTCCCATTCACTGGCAAGTTTTAAGTCAGTTAAGTAGGAAAGGGGATGTCCATCTTTAGCTTCATAATTTGAAGTTACATGAATGTTCTGAATTGCATAATCGATTGCGGCCTTCTTAGTAATTGCACCGAATGGATCAGACCATTCAGAAACCTTATTTCCGGCTACATTTCTTAAACGCAAAATATATTTAGTATTTGGTGTAAGTTCGTGGAAGGTGAAACTATCACCATCAATGCCATCATATAAAATGCCATTCATTTCAACTTGAACCTTATCAGTTACCTTAGGCCAGTTGATAGTAAGGGAATGAGCTGTAATATCTTCAGGATTGATTGTTGGTAATTTTGGAGCGCGAAGTACTGAGTCAGTAATTGAGTGAACCAAGGTTTGACCACCATAGTTAAAGTTTTGAATAGTAATGGTGATTTTACTGTCAGTGATATCACGTTTAGCCAATTTGATTTGCAAAGCTGTTTGCTTAGGTTCGTTGTATGAATCAAATTCAGGCATCCAGCTGTAATTAGTGTTGTAGAAGAAACCTTCCTTAGCGTGAGCAAAGGTATCGACTGTACCGTATTCTTGCATATTGATGACCTGATCATTGATCTTAACAGTTAAGCCATCTGGGTAAGAATCACACATAATGTTCAAGTTGGTTGTTGATTCATCTTCCATACCATTAAATTCACCCTTGGTTGGATCAATTGTAATGGTTAACTTGCTTGATTCAAGGTCACTGGTGATCTTAGTTTCGCTGTGTTTATGAGCAAAATCAGTGTAGTCATTATCATCATAAAAGCTGATTTGACTCATGCCTTGTGGGTAGAAGACATAGTTTCGTTTGCCTAAGTCAAAAATAGAGCCGCCACGAACAAAGACTGGCAAATGCCAAACCGGATAGGATAATTTATTATAAACGCGACCGCCTAAGTATTTTTTACCTGTGAAAAGATCAATCCACATAGTTCTGTGATCAGGCAAGTATAAATTATCTTTTCTTGAATTACCATTGCCATCTTCACGACCGTTAGTAATCGGTGAAATAAGCAAGTTAGGACCAAGCATAAATTCGTGATCAACTTGTTCAGTATAATTGATTTGTTCATGTGGAAAATCAATAAACAAAGCACGAATGATTGGTTCACCGTTTTGTGCTTGGTAAACCAAAGTGTAAAGATAGTTTTTGAGTTGCTTGCGAAGTTCAAGATAAGCACGATTAATACGGGTCATCTTATTGTTGTAAGCAAATGGACTTTTGCTAAATTTACCTTGATCGTCGATGTTGAACAAAAGAGGAGTGAATGCTTTCCACTGGAAATCACGAATAGAAATTTGGGCGTTGCCACCACCATTGTTGCCATCAACTCCGCAGCCTACTAAAGGTTCACCAGAAAGGTTGGCACCTAAAAAACCAGCAACTTGTGTACGAGTATTTTCCCAATTGCCGCCTGAATCACCAAAAATCAAAGCAGAGAATTTTTGGCTGCCAGCATTTGCAGTATTAGCGAAAATCAAAGGACGTCTGCGATTCAAATTATTTTTGAGCATCTGGGTATCTTTATCAAGAACTTTTTCATCGTAAGTATTAGTTGCGATAAATGAAGTATTCTTAACAAAGTTGTCTTTATTTTGATCAGTCCAAAGGCCAGCTTCTACACCGTGAGTTTCAGCGTATTCGTTAAATAATTCTAAGGCATCGTCGTTTACATCGTTTGTACCAAAGTTAGGAATCATCCAACCGAGATCAAAATGTTGTTTTTGATACCGATCAATCATTGCGCGAGCGGAGAATTGATATTGTTCTTCACCATTTAAGGATGCCTTGCCAATAACTTCATCGTCATTATTGGTTCTAAGATAGTAATTGCCATCTTCAAACATTTGTGCAGCACGTTCTTTAGCTTCACTTGGCTTCCATTTGGTAGTTAAGAAATTACCTATGTGACCTAATTCCAATGCATATTTAGGTGGCATCAAAGGTTGGCCGGTTAATACAAAGTATTTGCGCAAAATATCTTTTGACGAATTGCCAATTAAATAAAAGTTATCAAAAATTGGCGTATTATGGGTAATCATTGCCGCATTTTCGTTAACCTTGCCAAAGTCGTATTCACCGTTGGCCATTGAATTTCTAAATTCACCAAAGCCGGCATTTGACCAGAAAAATGGTACTTGGCTTAAAACGCCGCCATCGCCAGTAATATTGTCATGCTTGATGTCGATGCGTTTGCCTTTATGACTGAATGAACCGTTTTGAAGTCCACCACCAAAATAAAATTCATTCTTATTTTGCTTTAAAATTTCAGTGGATTGGTCGGTTCCTAATTCAATAGGACTTAATTGCACTAAACGCGTGCGGTGCAAGCTTTCATCAAAAATAGTCATGATAGCTGGCTTTTGTTGGAAAATAAGCTGATAGCTGCCAGATTGAATAATCAATGAATCACTGGTTGCACGAGGACGAGATTTTTCAAAGTACTGATTGTTGAATTGTTCTAAATTAACCAATGAAGAATGATTTTCGTCGAATTTTTTACTTGGATCTAAAAAGTAACGAAAGATTCCGTCGGCTAAAATATAAAGTCGAGCAACTTCGCCAGTTGCATAGTGCAGTTCATAATAATGATCACGCTTGTTTGCACCGAGAAGCTGTCCGAGTTGATGTCTGTTAAATTGCGTATCTTGTGTCATTTTGCTTCTTCCTAAAATTATTTATTGTTAACTACTATTATAACGAAAAATGATAAGATTTTTCATAGTTTGTATTAAAACTGGTAAAGACCAATTTTTTCGGGTAAAATAAAGATGTAAATGTTTACATTCAGTAAGGAATAATTAAGTTAAAAGTTTAGAAGGATAGAAAAATGACATATTACATTCATGCAGATAAATTTTTCTTAGAAAATAGAACCGAAAACGGTGGTTATCTTGAAATTCAATATGATGGCAAATTTGGTTTTTACTATCCAGAAAGCCAAAAGCCAGAAGGTAAGATTGTTGATTATTCTGGCCAATGGGTAGCCCCAGGCTATGTTGATACGCACATCCACGGCTCGCTTCGCGAAGATGTTATGAAGAGCGACTGGGAAGGAATCGATAAGATCTCTCAAGGCCTTCTTAGTGCTGGGGTAACTTCATGGCTTCCAACCACCATTACTGCAGCCAGCGATACTTTGACGCGCATCTGCAAGATGTTCGCAGAAAATAAAGGCAAAGAGCATGGGGCTAAGATTCAAGGGATTCACTTTGAAGGCCCATTTTTCACTGAAGAACATGCCGGTGCTGAAAATCCTAAGTATATGATTGATCCAAGTATCGATGAATTTAACAAATGGCTTAAAGCTTCTGACGGCATGCTTAAGAAGATTTCGATGGCACCTGAAAGAGAAGGTTCCAAGGAATTTATTCGCGAAGCTGTTAAAGAAGGCATTGTTGTTTCTTTAGGCCACTCAAGTGCGAGCTTTGATGAGGCGAAGGCGGGCGTTGAAGCTGGTGCAAGCATGTTTACGCATACTTTTAACGGCATGCCTGACCCAATGCACCACGCACCATCAATTTCTAATGCTGCCATGGAAATGAACAATATAACTGACGAATTAATCTGCGACGGCCACCACGTTAAAGAGCCAATGGTTAAAGCTTTGATTAACGCAGTCGGTCCAGAACATATCGCTTTGATTACTGACTGTATGGAAGCCGGTATGATGCCTGATGGCGACTACATGCTTGGCGAACTTCCGGTTTACGTAAAAGACGGCATGGCTCGACTTAAGGACGGCGACAATTTGGCCGGCAGTATTTTGCAATTAAAGGATGGCGTAAAGAATGTGGTTGACTGGAACATTGTGACTCCAGAAAAGGCGATCATGATGGCCAGCTACGTTCCAGCAAAGAGTGCGCATATTTTGGATGACTGCGGCTCAATCAAGCCTGATAAGCCAGCTGATTTCTTGATTTTGAATCCAGACATGACATTAAGAGAAACATATTTGAATGGTGAATCTAAGTACAAGGCTTAATAAAGTACTGTTAACAAAGGGACTGACAAAAATGTCAGTCTTTTTTCATGTTTTTAGTGTAAGCGCTTTACTATTTTAGAGGAACATGGTATATTATGAGTGTAAAGAAAAGAAGAACTAAACTACAGAAAGGATTGAGTTCCGATGGGCTTTACAAGTTGAAATTTGTCAGTGATATAGAAAGGCTTTGTGATACCGATGGGCATCGTAAGTTGAAACTGGAATATATGTGGTTTAATCATTTGAAAAGTGACAGATAATTTTTATATAAGTGGCTCGAAACTTGTTAAGTGAGCATTGAATAATAACCTAAAAGAAATGTCGCTTCGATCAAGAACTTGGAAAGAAATATACATGACAAATAACAATATTAAGAAATGACCCTTCACTAGATCAAAATAGCGAAGAGTCATTTAATTTGTTTACATTAAAATACAATTTACTTTCAGCATTAATAACAAAAACCGCTTAGCTATTAAACTAAACGGCTTAAAAAACACACCAAGCCATGCTATAATTAATTTTGAAAGAATGAATTAAGTATATTCAAACTTTAGGCTGATAGCTTAGCGTTTGTGCTTTTTGTTCCTGGTGTACCGACATTACACCATCAGCCAAGCACATTAAAGGACGCCTTCAAAAGCGATCACCTCTAGTTGCAACTTGTGCATTGATGGTAATCAGTGCACATTTTTATTATAGCAAAAAAGACAGCGCCTAGGCGTTGTCTTTTTCTTTATACAACTTTTCAAGTCGTAGTTTTTAATGAAAATAGAATTTTTAGTAAACAGCACCATCATAGAAGCCGTAACGTGGATTGTTAAAGTCGTAATCCTTTAACTCGCTAATCTTAATAGCGTTGTCGCAAACGCCCCAGCTCATAAGATTGATTGGCTTGCCGTAATATTCATCAGGAATGACAAGTAAGATGAATTTACCTTGGCTTAATGCGTAACCAAGTTCCATACCAAGACCAACATCTTCTTCATCAGGAAGATAAACGCCGAGCATGATATCACTGGTTTTGATACCAACTAAATCATTGTGGTAAGTAGCGTCTGCCCATTCAATATCATGAAGATATTCAGGATGCTCATCAACGCGAATGCCCTTGTATTGGTTTTGAAGAGGGACATAGCTGTTTTCTAAGTCAACAGTTGGATTTTCTTTTAAAGCATCCATGGCTTCTTTGTAGGCTTTGTTTTGTTTTTCGTTAAACCAGCCAGCGCCAAAATAAACAGTTTTTGTCTTTGTCATGATAAATTTCTCCCTTTTGAAAAATACTTTTCTTAACTTTAACATGATTTCATTTGAAAAAAAGGTCTTGATATTTTAAGCTCATCAATGTAAGTAATTTAGGAAGGTTTTTTTATGAACGATAAGGCTATCTTTGCTCGTGACGCTGTTTTCGTTAGTAGCGAAAGCAATCAAGATGAACTTTTAAAAAATATTTATGATCATTTGCTTGAGAGTGGTTATGTTAAAGGAAATTTTTTGTCTCACATCATTCAAAGAGAGCATGATTTTCCCACAGGTTTGAGTACGAAAACTTTAGGTAGCGATTTGCCTAATATTGCTATTCCGCATACTGAAGGCGAATTTGTTAATACTAGATTGATTGTTCCTGTTGCTTTGGAGAACCCAATCGTTTTTGGCAATATGATTAAACCTAATGAAAAGTTAGAAGTTAAATTCTTGTTTATGCTTTTAGAAACCAATCCTGATGGGCAAGCGCAACTTCTTAGCCAAGTAATGAACTTTTTGGCAAAAACTCCAGAAAGTGAATTGAAGAATTTATTTAGCTTTACTGATCCAGATGCAATTTACGAATTTTTAACGCAAAAATTTTAGCAAAAGAAAAAGGCCGCTTAGGCCTTTTCTTTTTTAATTATCTATTTTTCTAAGTAAATCCGACGCAAGATCATAATATCGGCACTTGATAAATGCATTACTTCGCGCAAATAATTATTAACGCTGCCGTAGTTATCATTTAAAACTTTGATAGCGTGGTTGAGGTATTCGGGATGCACGCTTTGGATATCACGAATAGATTGCAAAGTGTTTTCGTTCTTGCCTTGTGCACGTTCGCGTTCAACCATGCCGTCCACGAAGTCCTTAGTAGTAATATTAGTAAGCAAATAATCTTGCTTAATAGTTTGAAGTGGTACGCCTAAAGCGGTAAGAGCAAGAAGGGCACCAAAGCCGGTTCTGTCTTTACCAGCCGTACAGTGAAAAATTAAAGCTTCATCTTCTTTATCATTTTCAAGCAAGTAATCAAAGAATTTGCGGTAAGCCCTTTGTGCAGATTCACTTTCTATCATGTCTTCATAAGCATAAAGCATGTGGTCAAAACCAAAGTTGGCATCGTCTTTTGATTGAGCGTCCAAATCGTTGATGCTCTTTGAAGAGTTAGTTAAGTCATCGCTGAAAACAGGATTAAAGTCGTACTTTGCGCCTTCAGGAACACGATCAGGTTGACGATCAACTTCTTCTTGACTACGGAAGTCGACAACATATTTCACGCCATAGTCTTTCAAGTAATCAAGATCAAATGGTGAAAGATCGGCTAAATTACCAGTTCTAAGCAATTTGTGAAATTTGATCTTTTTACCGGATAAAGTTTCGTAACCGCCTAATTCACGAAAATTGCGGCCGCTAGTAATTCCGATTAGTTGATTTGTTAGTTTTTCAGTCATAAAAATCCTCCTCTCGAGTAATGAAAAATCATTGAATTTAATTTTATCAACAATTGCTTAAAGAAACAATCAAACAAAAAGTAACAGCTTACAAAATTATGCTAAAATAAATATTGAGTAAGTAAAAAATAATTCCTAGGAGATGAGAAAAATTGGCTAAAGAAAAAGATAGTATTTTAGTTCCAGTTGATGGATCTGAATCAGCTGAAAGAGCTTTTGATAAAGCGGTAAAAATTGCCATGACTGACAATGCTCATATTGACGTTTTGAATATTATTGATACTCGTCAATTCATGGGTGAAATGCAAGACACTTTGATTTCTGGCGATACCATTTATCAAATGACGCAAGATTCAGAAGAATATTTAAAGAGCCTTAAGAAGTGGGCACACGATAACTTTGGCTTTGACGATATTGATTATCACATTCGTTATGGCAGCCCTAAGAGAATTATTTCTTACGACTTCATTAAAGACCACAAAGATTCATTAATTGTAATGGGTGCAACTGGTTTGAACGCTGTTGAAAGAATGCTTATGGGTTCAGTTACTGAATACGTAAATCAACACGCTTTGGCAGATGTATTGATTGTTAGAACTGATATTGACAACAATCCAATTAAGCCAAAGGCATAATCAATACTTATATGTTGAGAAAAATGGTGGTTAAAAACTGCCATTTTTTCATTTTTTTGAAAAAGTTTTCAATTTTTTTCAATATTCCCTTGCGAGAATCCGAATGCTTCTAGTATAATTTTTAGAAATGAACGCTATAAGTCAAAAGAAAAGGGGAAAAGTACATGCCAGTTCAGGAAAGAACAATTTCAGCTAATTGGATTCCTGCGGGCACAGTGTTCTCTTTTTTAGGGGCTGGTATTTTCGTTCGTTTTTTCAGTGAGAACATCAAACAATAGACTTGATATGATCGTTTTTTCCTTCATATTAAGTCTTTTTTTATGGTGTTCGTTTTACGTTGCTATCTTTTCATTGTCATAGGAGGACAAAATGAAAAAGTTTAAAAAACTGCTAGTAGGCGCTGTTGCCTTATTAGTCGCTGTTGTTGCTGCAGCTTGTTCTAACAATAGTAATTCTAGTTCAAGCAAGAATGGTTATACGCCAAAGACTTTGACTATTCAATTCGTTCCAAGTCAAGCAGCTAATAAATTAGAGTCTCGTGCTAAGCCTCTAGAAAATATGCTTTCAAAGCGTTTAGGTATTCCTGTTAAGGTTTCAATGTCAACTGACTACAACACTGTTGTAGAAGCTATGAAGTCAAAGAAAGTTGACGTTGGTTTCCTTCCACCAGATGGTTACGTTTTAGCTCACAAGCAAGGCGCAGCTGACCTTCTTTTGCAAGCTGAACGTTACGGCGTTAAGCAACCAGGTGGTAAGGCTACTAAGAGCTTAGTTAAGTACTACCGTGCAGAAATCTTGGTTAAGAAGGGCTCAAAGATTAAGTCTTGGAAAGACCTTAAGGGCAAGAGCATTTCTATTCAAAACCCAACTTCTTCTGCAGGTTACGTATTCCCAATTGCTGAATTGAAGCAAAAGGGTTTGGATGTTACTAAGGAATGCAAGTTGACTACAGTTACTGGTCAAGACCAAGCTGTTTTGAACGTATTAAACGGCGACACCGATGCAGCTTTTGTATTTGAAGATGCACGTAACACTGTTAAGGCTGATAACCCTAATATTATGAAGGAAGTTGTTCCAATTTACTTCACTAAGCCAATTCCAAACGATACTATTGCTGTTCGTCCAGGCATGAACAAGAAGTTTGAAAAGAAACTTGCTAAGGCATTTATCGATGTTGGTAAGTCTAAGAAGGGTAGAAAAGTCATTGAAAGCATCTACAGCCACGAAGGCTACGATTATGCTAAGGACAGTGACTTCAACGTTGTACGTAAGTACGGTAAGATTATTGAATCAGTTAAGAAATAAAAAATAATTATAAGGGAGTTAATAGTTAATGGCAGATTCCGTAAAGCCAATGATTGAATTAAAAGATGTTTCTAAAGTTTATGACAACGGAACTGTCGGTTTAAAAGATATTAACTTGACTATCAACAAAGGTGAATTTGTTGTAGTTGTAGGTTTATCTGGTGCCGGCAAGTCAACACTTCTTCGTTCAATCAACAGATTACACAATATTACTGATGGCGACATCGTTATCGATGGTAAGTCAATTACTAATGCAAAGGGTAAAAATTTGCGCATGATTCGTCGTGATATCGGTATGATTTTCCAGAATTTCAACTTAGTTAAGCGTTCTAGCGTTTTGCGCAATGTCTTAACAGGTAGAGTTGCATATTACCCAACTTGGAAGACAACTTTTAATATGTTCACTAAAGAAGATAAGCAAAAAGCTTATGAAGCTTTACAACAAGTTGGATTGGAAGATAAAGTTTATACTCGTGCCGATCAATTATCTGGTGGTCAACAACAACGTGTTGCAATTGCACGTGTTTTGACTCAAAACCCTAAGATTATCTTAGCCGATGAACCAACCGCTTCTCTTGACCCACAAACTTCACGCAAAGTTATGAATGACTTGAAGATGCTTAACGAAAAGTACGGCATGACAGTTGTTGCTAACTTGCATAGTATTGAACTTGCTCGTGAATTCGGTAAGAGAGTAATTGGTATTCGTGCGGGACAAGTCGTTTACGATGGCAAGATGAGTGATACTCCTAAGTCAGTCTTCACCGATATTTATAACGGCGGAGACGGAAGCGAGGAGGAATAAGATGAGTAAAAATGATCAAGATTTAATGAACTTACCTAAAAAGAAGTTCAATATTATGAATCTGATCTGGCTTGTCATCATTGTTGCTGGTTTATTTATTTCAGTTAATGTAACTAATACGCATATTAGCGTTTTGTTTGCAAACTTTAGTCAATTCAGCGACATTTTTGTGCAAATGTCACATCCAGATTGGTCATACCTCGGTGCGGTAATTCCGCTTCTTCTTGAAACAATTAAGATGGCAATTCTTGGTACCGTAATTGGTTCAGTTGTTGCATTCATCTATTCTTTGCTTATTGCTCGTAACATTATCAAAAATAAAGTAGTTACTGGCATCTTGCGTTTCATCATGAACATTATCAGAACTATTCCTGACCTTCTTTTGGGTGCGGTTTTCGTAGCCATCGTCGGAATTGGTCCTGTTGCTGGTATCTTTGCCTTAGCTGTTTTCACCTTTGGTGTTGTTGTTAAGCTTTTCTACGAAGCTATTGAAACAATTGATCCGGGTCCAATTGAAGCTTTAACTGCCGTTGGTGCTAATAAACTTCAAATTATCTGGTTTGCGGTTTTACCACAAATTATGACTTACTTCATTTCTTATGTTTTATATGCATTTGAAATCAACGTCAGAGCTTCAACAGTTCTTGGTTATATCGGAGCTGGTGGTATTGGTCTTTACTTGCAACAAACTTTGCAAGTTTTCGATTATGCCAAAACTGGAACAATCATTATTGTAATTATCGTAGTCGTTGTTCTTATTGACTACGTATCATCTAAGTCACGGGAGGCGTTAATGAAATAATGGATACAACATATAAAAAGTTACCGTCAAAACCCGTTGACGTTAAAAAGAGAATTACTCATTGGCTTATTGCGATTGTTTCAATTGTTCTTATTGTATGGTCATGCACAGGAACTGACTTTGGCGGAATCAAGGCTTCAGCTGCGCAAATTGCCGGTGCGATCTTTTCTGGTATTTTCCATCCAGATTGGAGTTACGTTTATAACGGTACAGGCGAAGACCTTATTTCACAATTGTGGCAAACTATTTGTATCGCTTTCTTAGGTACATTTATTTCTGCAATTATTTCACTTCCATTTGCCTTTTGGGCAGCCAATACTCGTCACAAGAAATGGTATGCTTCAAGAAGTGGTAAGATCGTTTTAGCAATTATTCGTTCTTTCCCAGAAATTGTTTTAGCATTAATGTTCATTAAGGCCGTTGGTCCTGGCTCTGCAGCCGGTGTTTTGGCTTTAGGATTCCACTCAGTTGGTATGCTAGCTAAGCTTTTCTCAGAAGCTATCGAAAACTTGGAAGACGGTCCAAACGAAGCTGTTACTTCAGTTGGGGGATCTAAGTTCAACATTATTATGTTCTCAACTATGCCTAACTTGATGCCAGCACTTATTTCTAATACTTTGTACCGTTTTGACGTATCAATTCGTTCCGCATCTATCCTTGGTTTGGTTGGTGCCGGTGGTATTGGTTATCCATTGATCATTGCTCTTCAATATCGTCAATGGAACCGTGTAGGTATCATCTTGCTTGGAATTATTGTGATGGTTGTTGTTATCGACTGGATTTCAGGTTGGATCAGAAAGAAATTAGTATAATTTAATTATTAATTCCCTTAAAAAAGGTTGAAAATCGACGCTTTAAAAGTGAAGATCTTCAACCTTTTTCTTTAGTTTTTTTGCTGTTCCCATTCTTTCTTGAACATACGTTTGATACAATATTACGAGAAGGGAGGAACAAATGTGCTGAAAGGAATCAAATTAAGGCTCTATCCTAATAAAACCCAGCAAGACCAGCTTGAGCAGATGTTTGGCAATGACCGTTTTGTCTGGAATCAAATGCTGGCTATGATGAATGAGCGCTACCAGAATAATAAGGATTTGCCTTTTTTGGGCAAGTTTAAACTGAATTATCTGCTTAAGCCGCTTAAGAAAGAATATCCCTTTTTGAAAAACAGCGATTCTTCAAGCCTGCAGGTAGTTAATGAATTTTTAACTCAGTCTTGGAAAAATTTCTTTCAAGATAAAAGCGGCCAAACTGGCAAGCCGCGCTTTCATTCGCGCAAGTATTTGAAAAAGTCTTATACTGGCAAGTCTATCATCAAAATTGCTGGCAAGCGATACCTGAAGATCCCTAAGTTGGGTTATATTAAAACCAGTAAAACAGGGTTTTTGGAAGGTGCTAAAATCAAGCGTTATACGGTTGTGCTTGAACCAACGGGCAAATATTATCTGGCTCTGCAGGCAGAAATGCTTAGACCGAAGAAGTATAATTTGACTGGCAAAGAAATCGGCATCGATGTCGGCGTGACTGATTTGGCAATTCTGTCTAATGGCTTAAAATACCCTAGCTTTGATAACTCTTATTTTGAAAAGAAAGCCAAAGCTTGGCAAAGAAAATATTCCCGCCGCAGACATTTGGCTAAGCTATTAGTTTTGCAGGATAAAAATAGAAAAGTGCTTTGTCCTAGAAGCTTGGAAAGCTTTGCCAATTGGCAAAAAGCCCAAAAACTAAAAGCCAGATGTCAAGCCAAAGTGGCTAATCAGCGCAAGGATTATCTTCATAAGCTAACGACTCATTTGGTTAAGCAGTATGATGTAATTGTTATTGAAGATTTGAAAACCAAGAATCTTCAACACAATCACTGCCTGGCCAAATCAATCGCCAATGCTTCATGGCGGATGTTTAGACAAATGCTGGAATATAAATGCAAGTGGTATGGTAAAAGACTAATTGCGGTAGATCCTAAAAACACTTCAAGAGTTTGCTCAGAATGTGGCTATAACAGCGGCGCCAAGCCATTAGAGATTCGTGAATGGACTTGTCCTAAGTGTCAAACTAGGCATGATCGGGATATTAATGCGGCAGTTAATATTCTGCATAGAGCAACGCTAAATGGTCAGGGACTGGCCATGGTAAAGAGCTGAGTTCTGTGAGTTAGGTATTTGAGCAATCAATGTAAGATCCTAAACACTACTCGGTGTTCCCAAAAACCCGGTACTTTAGTGCCGGTGTAGTTCATAAAGGGTTCCTCTATCCATTGTTTATCCAATCTTTAATATCTTGTGGCGCATCATCAGGAATAATTAAAGATCCATCTTTTGCAATTTGGGGATGGATAGCTTTGATTTCATGATAGTGCTTTTTAAGTTGAGGCGTAAAAGGTAAACCTTGATTTTGTAATGATTGGCTTAAAAAGATTTTAATAGCGCCACTGGTTGTCATTCCTAATTGCTTAAATAAAACATCAACTTTTTCTTTTTCTTTATCGTCTAAGGTAATTTGAATTGTAGCCATAATTGTTCTCCATGTTAAATCATATAACTTTACATATATTTTATATGCAAATATTAGGTAAAACAAATGATTACTCTTGAAGCTTACCCCTGATATTTAAATGGACAGCATTCTAAATGATCATTAATCAAACCAATGCTCTGCAAATACGAATACACAATTACAGGACCAACAAAGGTGAATTTTTCTTTTTTCATTTTCTTGGCCAAATTTTTGGCGACATCACTTGAGGCAGGAATATCTTCAAAAATCTCTGGATTATGCATAATTTGCATTGGAATTGAACTTTGAATGAATTTGGCAAAACTTCCATACTTTGCTTGAATCATCAATACTGCTTTGGCATTTTGAATTGCAGATTCGATTTTACGACGATTGCGAATGATCGAACTGTCCATCATTAGGTTATGAACATCAAGTTCGTTCATTGTTGCAACGCGGGCGGGATCAAAATCGTAAAAAGCTTTACGGAAATTTTCACGTTTATGCAAAATCACACGCCAATTTAGTCCTGATTGAAATAACTGCAAAACCAGCATTTCAAATAAGTAATTATCTTCAAGATTAATTTTGCCCCATTCGTGATCATGAAAATTTTGAATGAGTTTATCGCGGGTTTGACTCCACGGACAACGCAAGTTAGCGACATTTGTTGTTTCAGTCATATATTTTCTCCTTAATTAGTAATTTTGGTCTCTATATTTATATGTGCAAAAAAATCATTTTTTACCGAAAGAAGTTTAAAAACTTGATCCTTTAAGAAAATCATTTTTTTAAGGCATGATTCCTAAAAGTCGTATATTTTTTGCTATAATAAGGAGTGAAATTTTAGGAGGACAAGATGGAAAAGCTAGATACTATGATGTTGGCTGATGATTTGGCCTTGTCACAAGATAAAATTTTAAGCGGTGAACAAAGTTTTGATGCGGAAGCCGTTTATAAGGTGATCGATAATTTGGGCGTTCTTAACAACCCAATCAAGGATTACTTTGATATGACAGAAGAACAATATTACGAAGCTGAAAGTGATCATATGTTAACTTTGCTTGATCTTTCAGATAAATTAGTTAACTTGCATGATCGAATTTTAACTAATCACGTAGATGGCTTTGTCGATAAAGATGAAATCAACTTAACTTACAATCATGAAGATCCATACTCAGATGATATGTATAACGCAGAAGTTGATTATCATGTTTTGACTTATAGTCTTAAGGTCATTGGTGCTGTTCAATTGGTGGCCCCAAAAGACTTGCAAGAAGTATTATCTAAGGATGCTGTCTTGTCATTAGGACTTGCTACCTACGCTTTAGCTCAAAACGCATAGTTTTTTCGAGTCGGCATTTTAATTGGCCGGCTCTTTTATTTTGTCTTTGAGGCGATTTTATGGGAATTTTTAAATACAGTCATGGGTTAATCGATAAGATTGCAGGCGCAAGCAAGCGTAAAAAAGTTACCAAAAAAGGCACAATGCTTGATCCCATGCAAAAATATACGACTGTTGGTGAATATCATGTTGGTGAAAAAGAAGAGACACCTGACGGTCGCGCCTTTGTATTAACCGTTTATAAAGATGAAGATGGTACTCTTCATCAAGCCTTGAGTCCGGAAAGCACACAAAAATTAGCACCTGAATATGTGCGTCAATTTGATAAAGATTTGGGACGCTATCGTGCTTTTAAAAACAAGGCTACCGGGCGTCGCTATCAAGTTGAAGAATATTTGAATGATTTTAGTGAACGTGTAAAAGATCATGTTCGTCATGGTAAAAATTCAATTAATATTGGCGTGATCACTGATACTCACTTTAAAGATCGCAACAGCAGCGACTTTTATGGTTGGAATGGTTTGACGCATGTGCGTGAGTTTGGCTATTTAGATCAATTAGGTTTGCTTAATTTAAAAGCTCACTTAGGTGATTGGATTGATGGCTCTGATGCAGGACTTCTTAGCGAAAGCGAACTGATTAAATTACGTAAGGCTTTTAAGTCCGATACAGTGCCATATTTGATCATTAAAGGCAATCATGACGAAAATGATAAGTTTGACGAACACCATGATTTAGAAGCTTCATTCCCTGAAAATGAGTTTGAAAATATTATGTGGCCAGAAATGTATAAGCAAAAGAAGATTAACTACATTTCTAGACAACATGGTGTTAGCTATTTTGACTTTGACGATTTGCGCGTAATTTCTGTAAATACTTCTGATTTGCCTTATGTTTTGAATGCTAAAGGACAAAAGAAATACGATACTAAGATTACGTTGGCAGTTCGTGAAGATCAGATTGAAGAAATTATTGAAATTTTGTCGCACTCTTCAAATAAGCGCATCATTTTCATGAGCCACGCCAATCCAATTAATCGTAAGGGCAGCAACGCTCTTAAATATAATGGCCGCTCGCTTCATGAACTTTTGGTTGCTTTTAACCAAAAGGAAAAAGGCCGCATGCATACTGGTTCAGACGTTCCACCAGAATTCCGTTTATCTAACGATTTTGACTTTACCAATATTGAAAATGCCCATATTATTGCTTACTTCTGTGGCCACCGTCATCGTGAAGATCAATATCGTATTAACGGCATTCAGTATGTTTTGTTCAATTGCTCAGCTTTAATGGGCGCAAATCACTCTTTGACTACTAAGTACAATAAAAATTGGAACCGTAAAATGGATCATGATAATGAATCTGCCGGTTATGTAGTCAATGTTGATTTGAAGCGTCACCGCATGCAAGTTTTTGGCTATGGTGCCGCTTCTAAACGACGAATGTTTTTCATTTAGTTAAGATTTTCTAAGCTGTTTGGTTATTACAAGTCTTTAGATTATAATGAAAAGGTTCGAGAGATTTATAAAATTAAGACGAATAAAGTATTAGAGAGAATATTAGGGGAATTAAGACTATGTGCGGAATTGTCGCATTTTATGATCCAAAAATAAACGAAAAACAAGCTGTCATTGGTAAAATGATGGCTACTATCAAGCACCGTGGACCAAGTTCCGACGGTTTTTACACTAACGATGAAGTTGCATTAGGTTTTAGAAGACTTTCAATTATCGACCTTCGCGGTGGTAGTCAACCAATTTACAATGAAGATAAGACTAGAGCAATTATCTTTAATGGTGAAATTTACAACTTTAAACCATTAAGAAAAGAATTGATTGATGCCGGCCACACTTTCACTACTAAGGCTGATACCGAAGTTCTTCTCCATGGTTATGAAGAATGGGGCATGGATGGCCTTCTTAAGCGTGTCCGTGGTATGTTTGCTTTCCTTATTTGGGATGACAACAACAAGACCCTTTATGGTGCGCGTGACTTCTTTGGTATTAAACCAATGTATTACTCAAATAAAGATGGTCACCTTCTTGTTGGTTCAGAACTTAAGAGTTTCTTGGAATATCCTAAGTTCAAGCGTGAATTGAATGTGGAAGCTGTTAAGCCATATTTGATGAACCAATATAACGACCTTGATGAAACTTTCTTCAAGGGTGTTTACCGTTTCCCAGCAGGCCACTGGTTTGAATACAAAGATGGTGAAATGGATATTCACCAATACTGGGACGCTGAATACAAGGAAAACAATCTTAGTTTTGAAGCAACTATTCAAAAGATTGATGATGATCTTAGAGAAACTGTTGATCTTTACCGTAACGCTGATGTACCTGTTGGTGCATTCTTGTCAGAAGGTATCGACTCATCATACTTAACTTCATTGCTCAATCCTGATGATGTCTTCTCAATTAGATTTGATGATTCAACTTATGATGAAGCATCTAAGGCTAAGGCTTTATCAGACATTAACGGTTGGAACTTCTTCAGTGACCGCGTTGATGCCGACGAAGCAATGCGTGACTTCCCAGAAATGCAATATCACATGGATGAACCTGATGCCAACCCATCAATTATTCCATTATGGTATTTGTGTAAGTTAGCACGTAAACACGTAACTGTTGCACTTTCTGGTGAAGGTGCCGACGAACTTTTTGCAGGTTACGTAAACTACGGGATGCACACTCATAACGATGTTATTAAGGTCTTTACTTCTAAGCTTAAGAAGTTGCCGAAGGCAAAGCGCGTTAAGCTTGCTCATAAGATCAAGAAGATGCCTAACTTCCCAGGTAAGGTTCATATGTACACCAACTTGGCTGAACCAAGTGAATTCTACGTTGGTCAATCAGTAATTTACGATATGGATTACCCAACTATCTTCACTTCTAAGGATGCTAATGGTATTTTGCAACCAAGCTACCGCAACAAGTTGACAGTTAACGGTATTTACCAAAAGGACTTCAAGAAGGTTAAGGATATTGATGAAGTTAAGCAAATGCAATACATCGATTTGCACCACTTCATGCTTAACGATATTGAACAAAAAGCCGACAAGATTTCTATGGCTCACTCACTTGAACTTCGTGTGCCATACCTTGATAAGAAGATTGCGGAACTTGCCAACTCAATTCCAACTAAGTACTTGGTAAATCGTCATGATACTAAGTACGCACTTCGTAAGGCTTCAGAAAAGGTCTTGCCAGAAGAATGGGCAAAGCGTCCAAAGCTTGGCTTCCCAACTCCAATTAAGCAATGGCTTAAGGAACCACGTTTCTACAAGCAAGTTCGTGAATTGTTCCAAGAAGATTTTGTAAATGATATCTTCGACCAAAAGAAGATCATCAAGCTTCTTGATGACAACTACAATGGTGATGGTTCACACCGTCGTCAAATCTGGACTATTTACACATTCCTTGTTTGGTATAAGCTATTCTTTGTTGATTACAAGAATACTGTTAAGAACTACCAACGTGTTCAACCAGAAGTTGATAGCTTGATTAAGCAAGGTAAGTTACTTTAATTTAGGGGTTTATTGAGGATAATGACTAAGAAATTTACGCCAATTTTACTTGGTAGTGACATTAATGTTTATGGTATGGCTCGTTCATTTAACGAAGCCTATGGTATCCGTGTTAAGGCAATGGCTGATGCTCAACTTGCTGCAACACGTTACTCAAAGATTGTTGATGTAGAATTGCACCACGGCTTTAGTGCTGATCCAACTTTCATGGATGTTATGCACAAGAAGATGGAAATTTACAAGGATCACAAAGAACCTGTAATTTTGATTGCTTGTGGTGATGGCTACGCAGAACTTCTTGCCAAGCACAAGGAAGAATTGAGCAAGGTCTTTGTTGTACCTTACATTGATTACGACTTGCTTGAAAAGTTGATTTCTAAGGAAGGCTTCTACGAAATCGCTGAAAAATACGGTTTGCCTTACCCTAAGACTAAGATCATTACTATGGATGATTACAAGGCTAAAAATTATTTAGACTTCTCTTTTAATTACCCAGTTGAACTTAAGCCTGAAGATCCAGTTTCATGCTTAACTGCCAATTCGAAGGTCGTAAGAAGACTTTCACCATTCATGATGAAGCTGAACTTACTGACATCGTAGGTAAGATTTACACTAACGGTTATACTGAAGATCTTATTTTGCAAGACTTCATTCCTGGTGACGACTCCAACATGAGAACTTTGAATGCTTATGTTGATAAGAACCACCAAGTTAAAATGATGTGCTTGGGTCACCCATTATTGGAAGACCCAACTCCACAATCAATCGGTAACTACATGACTATCTTGCCAGCATATGATGAAAAGTTGTATGAACAAGTTCAAAGCTTCCTTGAAAAGTTGAACTACACAGGTATGGCTAACTTCGATATCAAGTATGATGTTCGTGATGGTCAATACAAGTTCTTCGAAATCAACTTGCGTCAAGGTCGTTCAAGCTTCTACGTAACTTTGAATGGTTACAACTTGGCTAAGTGGTTTATCGATGACTACGTAGAAGACAATTTGAAGGATAAGGAAACTGTTTACGGCAACAAGCTTAAGTCTAAGCATGTTTTGTGGATGGGTGTTCCAGTTAAGATTTTCAAGGAATATGCCTTTGAAAATGATGCTAAGGAAACTGCTGAAGAATTGATCCACGAAGGTCGTTACGGTACAACTGTCTTCTACGACAAGGATCGCAACTTCAAGCGTTGGCTTCTTATGAAGTACATGTTCCATAATTACTTTGGCAGATACAAGAAGTACTACCAAGTGAATAAGGGTCAATACTTCGGTAAGAATGCGGAAAAATAATAACAATTAAAAATCAAATTTTAAAAAGCCTTTGAAAAAAGGCTTTTTTTCATGCAATGATAATTGATATAAAAGGATGATAAAATAACACTTTTAAAAATAAAAAATAAGTCCAAATCCTTTATTTAACAAGGACTTTATAATATAATTTCATTGATAAATAACAAGGAACTTAATTGCGAAATATAAGTGAGTCTTGGAATTTGGAGTGAAGAGATATGAGAGAAAATAGATTACGTTTTTCCATTAGAAAATTAACCATTGGTGCTGTTAGTGTAATGTTTGGCGCAGTTATTTTCGGCTTATCTGCCAATCAAGTTCAAGCTGCTACAGATGAAAGCAACAGTGCACAAGCTTCTGAAATTTCTGATGTTTCAAATACGGATTCAGAAACTGCTGAAAATTCAACTACAGCTTCAGAAAAAGCTTCTGCAAAAACTCAAGAAAATATTTCCACTGAAAAGGTAAACGATGATGTAACTACTGCGGAATCTCAAAGAACTCAACAAGTAGATGAAGCACATCAAACTCCGCATACAGGAGAAGACTTCAATAAAAAATATCAAGAGGACATTCCTCCTGTTATAGTCCCAAAAAATAATAAACAAAGTTCTAAAGATACTATTTTGAAGGACGCTAACGGTACAACTACCCAATTTACAATTAGTTCAACTAATAAAAATACTGGTAAAACGGCTTCTGCTAAAGCCGGAAACTCCATAGAGAATGTTTTTATTGATACGACTACTGCTTCAAATACTGAGGTAACATATACGGTTAATAATCCAACTGATAGTAGCCAGAATATTTCAATTTTTACTGAATTTCCGGCTTGGAATGGTACACACGCTTTAATCAAGGTTGATTCTGATCGTTTCAAGAAAGACGCTGATGGCAATATTGTTTTTGGCGGTGATTATGCTCAAAAAGGATTAACTCTTGATAATTTTGATTTAGCAATAAGCAAAATTGGTTCAAGCGGTTTTGGTCGCAGCCTAAAAGAAGCTTCAAAAAATCCCGCTTTAATTGGTGGTTTCCAAATCACAGGTACATTGGCTGCTGGTGAATCTGCTAGTCTTGTGGTTCCAATTAAGCTAAATGGTACTGGCGATGAGAACGGTATTGTTCGTGAAAAGATCGGTTATTTCTTTGGTGGTGGTTCAGATACAAGACTAGTTAATGTTGTTACTAATTTAACTTTGCAAAAAGATAAGCACTATTTCTTAGTGGATGTTGATAAGTCTGATACGACTCATTTCCGTTCAGTTGATCAAAGCATCCTTGATGATTTAGCTAAAAATGGTGTAAGTCCTTTGTATCAAGATGGTGATATTAAGTTTAACGGCACGAATTGGTTTGGTACTGTTGAAGACCAACAAGGTGACGATCAACCAATTTTTGTAAATGATTATATTGATATTTCTGGTGCACAAAATCGTTTAAGAAAAATTTTAAATAAATATGGCTATGATATTGCCGGCTTAGGAGGCCTTACTGAAGTTTCAAATAGTAGTTATATTTTTAGAAACAATTATAACTATTACGATGCCCAAGGTAATAAGATTCAACTGGGAATAGGTAATATTTCTAATTTCATGCTTGGCATTAAGCAAGTTATTTCCTTAAAGGATCACCAAGCTCCAATTCTTAATGTGAATGATAGTAATTATAAGACTAAATTAGATAATCTCTTTACCGATCCAAGTGATAGCGCCGAACAATTAAATGTTGATAGCTCAAATGTTGATATTTCTAAGCCTGGTGTCTACCAAGTTAAGGTTTCAAATGCAAATGGCGATATTAGCCGTACTTACAATGTTGTAGTTGCTTCTTACAATAATCCTGCAACTACTAGAGTAGGTGAACCTAATCACAAGAATATTTCTGCGGAAGATATGCTTTCTGCAGAAAGTTTGCAAAGCTTAAAGGATAACGGTTATACTGTTTCATTTGCGGCTGCACCTTCATATACAATTGCCGGCCAAGAGCCAGTTGAATTAATTATTACTGATGCAGAAGGTAATACTTATAAAACTACACAAGATATTAACATTGAACAAACGGTTCACGTTAACTTGGTAAATGAAGATGGAACCACAGTTACAAGTACCTATAAAAATGGAACAGTAGGTACAAGTGATAAATTGAATTTACTTTCAGAATTGCCTGAAGGTTATGCATTAGCTGCAAATGAAAATCATGAACTTGCTATTAAGTTTAATGCAAGTGACGATAGCGTTGCAGTCAACATTGTTCAACTCAAGAATGAAAGTAAGACTTTCACTAGAACAATTCATTATCAATATGCAGATGGAAAAACAGCTGCAGATGATGTTGAACAAAGCGTGGACTTTACAAGACAGCAAGTCTTAGATAAAGATGGTCATGCTGCTTGGGGCGCATGGAATAAAGATAGTGAAAAGATTCCAGTAGTTGTTAGTCCAACTATTAAGGGCTATACACCAAATATGGCTGAAGTTAAGGCTGAGAACGTTACTCCTGAAATGGCAAACGGAAAAGGTGAAGTTCTTACCGTAATTTACACTAAATCAAAGCCAGCTAAGGTGGAAACCCAAGTTAATATCAACTTTATTGGTGAAAACGGAACAATTGTCGCAAGCGTCCATGAAAAAGGGATTGTAGGTACCAACACCAAATTTGATTTGATTCCGGAATTACCAGCTGGTTATGCATTAGCTGCAAATGAGAATGGTATGCTTTCAATTTCATTTACTGCTGATAGCGCTCCGATTGCAGTCAATGTTGTTCAACTCAAGAATGAAGACAAAACTTTCACTAGAACAATTCATTATCAATATGCAGATGGAAAAACAGCTGCAGATGATGTAATCCAAAGTGTTGACTTTACAAGACAACAAATCTTAGGTAAAGATGGTCATGCTGCTTGGGGTGCATGGAATAAGAGTAGTCAATCTGTTCCTGAAGTGACAAGTCCAACTATTGAAGGTTACACGCCAAATATGGCTGAAGTTAAGGCTGAAAATGTTACTCCTGAAATGGCAAATGGTAAAGGTGAAGTTTTTACTGTAATTTACACTAAGAACGCTCAACCAGCTCCAGTTGAACCTACACAGCCAACTGATAATAATGATGAAGGCGAAGATCAACCGTCATCAATTACGCCAAATGATCAAGAGCAACCATCTGCTACAATAATAGCTCCAGTTAAGCCAGAAGCTTCTAAGGAATCTCAATCGGCTTCTACTGAAAAAGCAAATGATGAAGATTCAACAATAACGGCTCCAGTTAAGGCTGTTAAAGAAGTTGAAAAGAAGACAAAAAAATTGGCTCCTGCAAAGCAAGCCGATCGACATGTCCAAAACGGTGCAGAAGTATTGCCTGCAAAATTAGCTAATAAGCGCGTCGAAGCTGCAGGTAATAATACTAAACCTGTTTCTTCATCAAATAGGGATGCAAGAGAGTTGCCACAAACTGGTGAAGAAAAGGCAAATGTTGGTCTTATCGGTTTAGCGCTTGCAAGTTTAGGCTTGTTTGGCTTAGCTGCTGATCGAAAACGCAAAAATTAACAACTAAAGTTAAAAATCTGATTTGGAATTCCAAGTCGGATTTTTCATTTTGTCCAATTTTTCCACTTGTATTCTAGTTACCACGAAACACGAACAATAAAATGCTTAAAATTGATTTAGTTAGCAAAATAATATAAAAATTAACAAAAAGGGGTATATTTTTATTGAAAATATGTTAAAATCTTATCGTTGATTAATTTACGAAAAGGATAATATGATGAATAACGATATCGAGAGTGTACTTTACAGTCAAAAGCAAGTTGAGCAAAGAATGGATGAAATGGCTAAGGACATCAACAAAAAATATGCTGGTGAACTTCCTTTGGTTGTTTCCGTAATGAATGGTGCGATGATCTTTACTAGCGACATGCTTAGAAGATTAGACTTTAAGTTGAATCTTGATATAATCAAAGCCTCAAGTTACGAAGGTGCCCATTCAACTGGTCAGGTAAAAGTGGTTCAAGATTTACGTACTGATGTTAAGGGTCGCCGAGTAATCTTGATGGAAGATATTATCGATACTGGTCGTACTTTGAAGTATTTGAAGGAACTTCTTTTGAAGCGTGGCGCTAAGAGTGTAGAGATTTGCGCCATGCTTGATAAACCTGAAACTCGCAAGGTGGATCTTAAGGGCGATTACATTGGCTTTGATGTTCCCGACGAATTTTTGGTTGGTTATGGTTTGGATTATGATGGTCTTTACCGTAACTTACCTTATATTGGTGTTTTGAAGAAACGTATTTATGCATAGTAAGTAGAGGAAAAGAGGGATCGTTTAGGTCCCTCTTTTTGTGTAAGTAAACTCTATGTAAACATTGATGCAATGCGGTATACTTTTAGTTAGGTTATAAGACAAGGAGCTGCAAAAAATGGATGAAAAATATCTGAACCAAATTCGGGAGAAACATATTTTAAAGACATTACAGTTCTTGCAAGATGGCGGTGATTTTGAGAAAGCATCGTTGCTTTTGGAAAAGGGTCGCGATGATCAAAATCCTTATGCCGAATTGGCAGGCCATCCTTTGCGTACTTTGAATGCAGAAAATACAGCGATTAGTGATTTAATTGATAACCATTTATTGCCTGATCTTAAAAAGTGGCAACAAGATGGAAAAAACAATGAATGGCTAGACAATTTACGTGATGACTTGAAGAAATTGAAAACAATCAAGTATCACTATAAGCGCAAGGAAAATTCATTGTATGTTTTCTTGGTTAAGTACGGCCTAATCAGTGAAGATACTTCTTCAGAATTATGGGGCGTGAACGATAAGATTAGGGATGCAATCAAAGACGCTTATGAATCAGTAAATATAGACCCTATTTCTGATATGTATGTTGTCGAAGCCAAGGTGGAAAAGGCTGCTCACCAAGTTAAGCAAATGATTTTTGTGGAAGAAACAGCTTTATTCCCAATACTTACGATTTTGCTTACTAGTGAGGATTGGCACATGGTTAAGCAAGATGAGCTTGAAATGGGCTATACCTTAATTAAGACGCCAGCAATGTGGAGGCCTTCTAAGGAAGACGATGATAAATCCAATTTGCTTCATGATCATAGTCAGTTGTCTGAGGATTTTGTGGAAACATTTCATAATTTCTTGCATTATTACTTGGCTGTAGCAAAGACAACGAAAGACGATAATCTTCGCGTCTTAAAAGGTGATCCTAACTATCCGGTTGGTGATACAAAGAGTTGTCCATCGTTGGTCTTTCCTGACCAAGGCGATATTAACGTAAAGATGGAAATTGGCTCATTGAGCTTAAAAGAAATTCCAGCTATCTTTAACGTCTTGCCAATTGATTTGACTTTCGTAGATAGTCATGACCGTGTAAAGTGGTTCTCTAATTCTGATCGTGTCTTTCCACGAACTAGAAGCGTTATTGGCCGTCCTGTAATTCGTTGTCACCCACCTAAGAGCATTAACAAGGTTCTTGAGATTTTGGATGAATTTCATAAAGGCGAGGCTGATGATCGAGACTTTTGGGTAAATGTGCATGGTCGGACAATTTACTTGCGTTTCTACGCTGTAAGAGATAATGATGACAATTATTTGGGATGCTTAGAAACCGTTCAAGATGTTACAGCTTACCAAAATTTGAATGGTGAGAAGACTCTAGAAAATCAAGATAAATTTGAAAAATAAAACAAGAAAACAGTATATAATTAGCAAAATGAGAAAATAATTACATGCTGCTTTTTTGTGCGCTCTGTTTTAGTATATAGTGAGAATTAGCGGTAAAATAGAAACAGTATGTATATAGGAATAATAAGGGGAAGTGTGAGACAATGTTATTCAACAATAGAGATTGCGATAGCAAACAGCGCTTTAGTATTAGAAAGCTGAGCGTAGGTGTTTGCTCAGTGTTATTATCAACGTTGTTTTTAACCACAAATAACGTTGAAACTGTTCACGCTGATGAAACGAATATAGATAAAGATAATACTGCAACTGCTATTAACAATTCATCAAGTACAGGTGATATTAATCAAAAAGTAGTACCTAGCACTCAAGGTCAAACTTCTGAAAGTGATTCTAAGAATCATGAAACAGTCAATACAGATACAGAGAAGACTGATGATCAAAAACTAAAAGAAAATGATGTGCAAAAAGATACAGATAATACAGCACAACAAGGCCAAACTGAACAAGGTTCTAATAAGCCTGTAAATGATAAAGAAGGCCAACAGTCAACACAACAAGTTCAAAAAGATATTAATGTTGAGAAAACAAAGAATACTGTTCAATCAACAGAAGATACTATACAAAATTTTAATGTCTCAAACCAAACTAATCCTGGTAACGAACCAGTATTAGAAAAAGCGTTAAAAGAAAGCAAGGCTACTGAGAACCTAGCACCTGATCCATACACCCAAGATGATAGCATGAGCTACATCATGGGAACGGATATTGCCAATCATGCGGCCAGCTTCTTAAAGAACGGGCAAAAACTTCTAGAAGCCGGTGCTAAAATCACGTGGGAAACACCACTTCAAACACCAACGGAAAGTGACTTTGAATCTAACCCAATGCACGGAAAGGTTAGCGTTACTTTGAACGGTACAACGTCAATTGTTGATGTAGCGGCAATTCCGGTTGACCAGCCGATCAAACTTAATGGTTCTGCAACTCATCGTTATTACTACATTAATAATGTTGGTGACAAAGGTCCGGACTCCGTAACGCAAAAAGATGCGCAGGAGATGGAATTGTATAATCCGAATGAGGACGAAGAGCATAACCTTTTAGTACCGACTGAAGGTAATTATGGTTTCACTTATGAATACAAATTGCCGGATCAGATTGATACCTCGTCAATGGGGATTAAGTTCCTTAAAATTGAAGCAACAGTGACCCCTGATGAAGATAACAAAGACTATTTCTTAAATACTGGTGCCGTTACCATTAACGTTCCCTATTTGGTTAAGGATCTGCCATTGCAAGCTGATACTAATCAACCAGTTTACGTTCAAAAAGGTGACGGTGACAATGGTGATAGTGGTTACCTTGACTTAACCCAAGCGGATGGTGATGGTGCTAATTCAAGTGGTTTTGGTCGTTATTTCTATGGCACCGCAAGTAACGGTTATCAAGATTATGCCTTAGCTTATGCGCTAGGAATCGGCGCAGTATCTAATTTTAATAATGCCAGTGGCGATAATAAAGATGCCACTTCAATGGAAGTCAAGATCAACGTGCCTAAAGCTGAAGGGCATATGTTCCATGTTGTTCAAGTGACTCCAGATGAAGTGCCAGCTGGGAAGCCATTGTACATCTTTAAGCATGGTGGTAATCCTAACGTGGGTCCAAATAAAATTGTGAATACTTTAAAAGATCAAACAACTTATGTTCAAAATGATCTGCTTAATCCAATTACACCGGCAGGAGCTGTTTTTGCTGGAACTGGGGCTGAAGCAACATCAAAAGCTGTTAAATCTTCAGAAAATCATTATACGTTTCAATATACGGCCTATTACGGAAGTTTTGACAAGAGTGGTAACACGCAAATTCCGCTACTTAGCAACACTTCAAAATATGCTAGTCAGGAATTTATTGATGAAATTGCCAAAACTTATCAAACATTAGGTTTTAATAATGAATGGGCAACAACGGGGATCAGTAACCAAGGTTATGCTCCTGCGGTATTCAAGAACCGTGCTGGTGATATTTACATTATTGATCAGCCAGAAGCCAACCAAATGGAGGATAACGTTTGCGATGTTACTGATGGACCAAGTACTTTAACCAATCCAGACGACATTGCAAAATTGCTCCAAGCGCCAGCAACATTAGATGGCAAGTGGCCAACGGGAACCACCTTTGAATGGGTTGATAAAGATGGTCAGCCAGCAGACCCAATGACCTTCACCCAAGCTGGGCAGGCCAAGACTGGCTACATTAAGGTTCACCTGGCAATGCCAGATGGGATGACTAAAGCGCAACAAGGCTGGTGGTACGATCACATTGTCCCAGTTCAAGCTATCAGTAAAGCAAAAACGATTAATCCAGGCCAAGATGTAGCTTATGGTACCCCTCTTTCTGCTGCTGATTTAGTAACGAACAAGGATCAGTTCCCAGAAGGAACGACCTTCCACTATGCTTCTAGAGACGCAGATGGCCATCTTTGCTATCAAAACAATGACGGTAAATGGGTTTACGATGCTGAGCAGCCAGACGGCACCACGCAGCAAGTCGAAGCAACAGGTGAGGTGAAATCAACTGAGCCTAACTGGACCAAAGGTGGCGAATACGCCAACGTTGGTATCTACGCTGATTACACTTTGACAGGTGCTGATGGTTTAAAGAAACAAGTGCAGTCCACACCAACAACAGCAACAGTCACAATTAACCGTTACGTTAACTACTATGTGGTTGCAGGCGGCGATTTGCCAACTGACCCAAGTTCATTAATTCACTTCAACAATGATCTTGTTAAGGATCCACTAGAATTTAGTGGCGGCTTTACCCAAGTTGGAAGCGATACCGCTGCTCAATTGAGCAACCAAAAGTCTAACCAAGCCCAATTTACTGTTCACTTTAAGAACTCTAATACCACCGTTAAGCTTTACTTGAACGTGATCGTCATTCCTAAGATTGATGGTGTTAGTGACCAATGGTTCAACGCTAATGGTAGCCACAATCAAACCATTGATACTGTCCACCAAACTGGTGACTACACGATCGCTAATGGTCAAGCAGCTAGCCAGTTAACTGATTACACTGATGCCGATGGTTCTTACCAAGGTTACCAATCCAATAAGGATAATACTGCTGAAGGTGGATCATTCAGTCAAACAACAGAGGCTTACCAACCAGGGATGACAGTTACAGGCTTGTCAACTAATAGTGCCAATGAACTTATTGGTGGTAAGCAAACCGCTACTGTCCGCATTGACGTGCCAAAGGGTACTCATGGTGGCAATGGCGTGACAATTTTGACTGATAATAAGGGCAATAGTTACTACAACTTAGAAGTGCCAATTAACGTTGTCTTCTCAGGTAATATCACCGTTGATGGTAAGCAAACTGTTACTTACAATGCTGATCAACAACATATCGACCAAAGACACAGTGACAATTATGTCGGCACGATCGTGATTAGTAATCCATCTGCAGATGGTAACTTAACGGTTAGTGTCGAATTAACTAACAATGACTTGCAATTTGTTGACGCTCACGGTAATCCAACAATAGCACCTACTAATGCCGGCACTTACCACGTTGGCTTGAAGCGAAGTGGTATTCAAAAGGTCAAGGCTGCCGTTGAAGCTGCTTCTGCGCAAAGCCCTTACAAGTACGACGTAAGTTACGACACGACCAAATTTGCGGACTTTATCGTAAACAAGGCTGATGGTAAGGCATTCTTTACTGGTGAAGGGACGAAGACTTATGATGGTTCAGCAATTGCTAATTACCAGCCATCTGTCACTATCGCTGCCCAAGGGGTTGATCCTGATACTAAGGTTGATTTAACTGCAGGTACGGACTATGTTTGGTACCTAACAGACGGAGCAGGCGGTAAGAAAGGCACCGCGTTAACGACTGCCCCAGTTGATGCTGGTAATTACGTTGTGGAATTGACTGATGCTGGTAAAAGTAAGATTACTTCTTTGAACGCAGCTAACATTGATTGGACGAAGCCGGGTGCGATTACTGAATCTGCTTCATACATTATTAATAAGGCCACCGCACCAATTACTTTTGTTACTCAGGATGGACAAAGTATTACAACGCCTAGTGAATTTAATCTAGCAAATTATCAGATTAAGGTCGGGATTCCCGGTGAAGAAAATTATCAATTGACTGGCAAAGTTGAAAATAACCTGATATTCATTGATAAAGATGGTGTCCAATGGCAGCAAGTTCCATCAGCACCAGGTAGTTATCAGGTCGAGTTGTCTAACCTAGCCATTAGCGCTATAAAGGCTCATTACGACAAGTACAGTAAAAATTATAACTTTGTCAATGAGGCTTACAGTATGCTCAACATTGACGCGGCTTCCGCGCAGATCAGCTTTGTGGATACGGAGAATAATGATCGACTTGTTGGTAAGGCGCAAATGATAACTGGTTCAGCAGGGGCAACCATTGAATTTACGGGCGCCAATGCCTTGAAATTTGACAACAGCATATATGAATTAGTTCCTGGTCAACAAGATAGTGTTAAGTTAGGTGCTGAAGGTACTAACACGCCAGTTACGATTAAACTAAAACATAAACACGAAAAAATCAAAGTAGCTCAAACTTTGACTTTCACTGTTGACTACAAGTATGCTAATGGCGATCAAGCGGGTCAACAGGCAGCTAAGTCTGTCCAATGGGGAGGCTTTTACTCACGGATTAGGGATATCGATAAAGTGACTAATGTTGAAACCTTTACTGACTGGCAATTTGATCCTAGCTATAACAAGGATGGTTTTTCTAACGGTTACAAGGTTATCAGTGGGAATTGGTCGGCACCAGAAGACGGTAAAGTAACTGTAATCGATACGCCAAATGTTAATGGCTACATCGCGTTCACTAATGCTGACGGCACTAATGCCAACCAATTTAACATCGCTAATCCAAAGGGTACTGAGACGCACACGGTTTACTATGCGCAAGTGCAAACTGATCCACGGACCGTAACTGCAGAATTCCATTTCTGGGAAAATAACAAGGATGCTGGAACGGCAGCCCCAAGTGCAGAGTTGCAAGTCTTTTATAAGAAAGCTCCAACCAATGTAAGAGTAGATTCGCAAGGACAAATCCATGTGACTTATGGCGGCTGGGAATGGGACAAAGCTGCTGGCGATCCGCAGACACCAGGAATCCATGTCATATCAGGATCAACAGAAGGAAAAAACAAGCTTTGGAATAACGTTAATGATGCTACGGGTGGCTTCTCAGTTAATGCACCAAATATTGACGGGTACACTCCAATTAACCTTCGAGAAGATAGTGCTAATACAACAGTAAACTTTTCTAGCCCAACTCTGAATCCAAACACCTTGTTCACTAATGATACAGATGGAACATGGTACAACCGGAATCGATTAGTTACCTTCTATGTACCAGATACTGATTTGAACCGAACAATTAAGCGGACGATTGAAGTATATAATCCTGATGGTACTGTTACCACGATTCCGCAACAAGTAGAATTTAGTAGAACTGGTAAAGTCAATAAAGGTGCTGGTACTGCAGAAAATCCTGGCGACACTGGGGTAGTCTTTAGTGACTTTACGCCAGCAAGCGGTACTTGGGCTGAGTACGATGTTGCTAATAAAGGTGACTACACGATCTTAATTGATGGTCATGAAGTTGCTGGCAATAAGATTCCTTTAGTAACGGTTACTCCTGATACCAAAGACACCACTGTCAAAGTCACTTACACTGCTAGCGCAACTGCTAAGTTGACCGGCTCTGCTTCAAGTGATTATACTGGTTCACAAATTGCGTGGAATAATGTGATTAGCACAGATAATGGCAGCAATATTGCAGTCACTGTGACTGGACCTACGGCTGGATCATACACACTACAAAAAGGTGATCTTGAATTTTCTGCTGATGGTACTAAATGGTCAACTGACTTGCCAACTAACGCTGGCACTTACCAAATGCGTTGGTCTGCTGCTGGTATTACCAACATCAAGAAACAATTTGGTAACAATAGCATTACTTGGGGTACTAACGATGCTGATATTACTAGTGATGCTACTTACACGATCAATAAGGCTAAGGGTACGGCTGTCTTCAGTGGCACTAGTACTAAGACTTACGATGGCTCAGCGATCGCAGATTACCAGCCAACTGTCACAGTACCAGCTCCTGGTACGGCAACTTCAGTTGATTTAAATGCTGGCACTGATTATGTTTGGTATTTGCTTGATGCTGATGGCCACAAGACAGGTGCTGCTTTGACGACTGCACCTGTTGATGCTGGTAACTATACCGTTGAATTAACAAGTGCTGGTAAGGGTAAGATTACTGCTCTTAATGCTGATAACATTAATTGGACAGACGCTGACATTACTGGCACTGGTTCATACATCATCAACAAGGCAACTGCTACGGTTAACTTTACTGAAAATAGTGGTCAAACTGTTGATTACAGCGGCCAAACTGGCAAGTTTGATGCAAGTAAGTTCGTACCAACGATTTCAACTAACAATCAACAAGCATTGACCATTCCAAATGGCGTGAACTTATCACTTGCTGCAGGCGACTTTACAATCAATGGTGTTGAGACGACAACTGAACCGGTTGAGCTTGGAACTTACACGATTGGTTTAAGCAAGAGTGGTTTTGCTAAGTTACAATCAGCAACTAACAACTACAATTGGGTCAACAGTGCTAAGGCTAGCTACATCATTAAGGCTAACGACAAGGCAACGATCACAGTAACTAATAATGTTGCAGATGGTGGTCACCAAACTGTCGTCTACAAGGGCTCAGCTTATAACGCAAACAATATTGATCTCGCTGACTACGCTTTGACACTTCCAACCGGTTTAACTTACCACTTGCAAGCTGGCGATTTGGAATTAGTTGGCGATCCAACTAATGTTGGTACTTGCACGGTTCAATTGAGTGAGCAAGGTAAGACCAACTTGCAAAAAGCCGCTGGCGATAAGTTCATCTTCGACTTTAATAAAGAAGGTGTTGCTAACAGTACGGCAAGCTTTGAAATTACTAAGGCTACACCAACTGTTGTCTTTGGTGGTACAGGTTCTAAGACTTATGGTCAAAATGATGAAACTTGGACTAAGCCAGCTGATTTAACAATTACTAATGCACCAGGTATGGGCAACGAAACTATTTCATTGGCTAATAGTGATTACGAATTTGTTGGCCAAGATGGCACGGTTTACTCATCAGTTCCAACCAATGTTGGTACTTACACTGTTCGTCTTAGTGATCAAGGTAAGGCTAAGGTCACTGGTTCAACAATCAACGCTGGTAACCTTGATTGGGCCAAGGCAGCAATTAGTGGTGAAGGTTCATTCACAGTTAAGGCTGCTGAAGCTAGTGCTGCTTTAAGTGGTGCGAATAATCGTGACTACAACGGTTCAGCTGTTTCAACTGCTGACATCAACAACGGTGGCAATATTGTTGTGACAATTTCAATCCCAGGTACTACTAATACTATTAGTTACAAGTTAGCTGATGGTGATTACACTTGGAAGGATAATGCTGATCCAATCAACGTTGGTACTTACACGATTGAACTTAACAAGGCTAATATTTTAGCTCACTTGCAAGCACAAATTGCTAACGATCCAGCTTGGAAGGGCAATGTCACTCTTGCTGCTGCTAAATTGTCTGGTAATGCTACATTCACAATTAATCAAAAGGCAGCTAATGTTTCCTTAACTGGTAATAATGATGCTAGTGTGCCACCATACAGTGGTAAGGCAGCTACTATGCCAGTTGATGCTTTGAAGAATGCCTTAACTAATAGTGACAACTTAGATCTTTCAGGTTTAACTGCTGACGGCTTTGACTGGTACGACGCTGCTGGTACAACTAAGATTGCTGCGCCAACCAATGCTGGTTCTTACACGATCAAGTTGAACGACACTGGTTTAAGCGAAATCCAAACTAAGAACAGTAATTACAAGGTTTCAATTGCAACGCCAAACAACTATGGCTTCAAGATTAAGAAGGTAAATGGTCATGTAGTTCTTAACAACAATGCGACCGATGCATTTACGGGTGTCGCTAATAACGATGTTTACAAGAATTACACTTTGACGCTTTCAACTGACACGCCAGTAACAGACCAAATTGGCTATACTCTCAAGCCAGGTGATTTGCAATTCTTAGTCAACGGTACTTGGACTTCCAATGTTCCAACTGCTGTTGGTAAATATGAAGTTCGTTTAGGCCAAACTGGTTGGGACAATTTGAAGAAGAGTCTCAACAATAATTCACAGAACATCAATTGGGTAGCTACTGATACGCCAAAAGATAAGAATTACTACACAATCACTGCTGCATCAGCAACGGCTAACTTAGCTGGTCAAAATAGCATGGTTTACAACGGCCAAGCACCAACTGCTAATGATGTAAACGGTGGAACAATTGAAGTAACTTTAACCTTCCCAGGCGCAACTGATGCCAACAAGGTCTTTAAGTTAACTGATGCAAGTTACTACACTTGGAATACGTCTGACCACACTAATGTTGGTAATTACACAATTACTTTGACCAACGCTGGTAAGACTGCTATTCAAAACTACATTGACAGCATTGTCGGCGAAGGCAACATAACTCTTCCAACTGATAAGGTAACAGGCTCAGCTAAATTCGATATTACTCCTGCGCAATTAACGGTTGAACAAGGTGGTAATGGTTCTAAGACTTACGATGGCAAAGCCGCTAACGTTGGTACTACAAACTTAACTAATAAGAATAATTGGTCAGTAACTGGCATGATGGGTGGCGAAAGCTTCAATATTCCAGCTACTTTGACGAAGACTGATTTTGATTGGTACCAAGTAAATGCGGATGGCAGTGAAACTAAGCTTAATGGAGTTCCAACTAATGCGGGTAACTACGCAATCAAGTTGAATGCTGCTGGTTTGACCAAACTTAACGCTGCTAACAAGAACTACAACATTGCTAGTGACAAGTTAAGCGGTAAATACTCATACACGATTAACAAGGCCAATGCTGTTATTTCACTTGATTCTACTGCTAATAAGCAAGATGCAACTTGGACTGGCAGCACGATTGCGGTTGATCCAACTAACTTTGTTCCAAGCATTAAAGATACTTCAAATAATAAGACAATTGCTTTGCCAAACGTTCAATTAACTGCTGATGATTACACAGTTGCAGGTAATCCTGTTGAACCAGGAAGCTACAATGTAACCTTGACTGAAAATGGCTGGAAGAAAGTAGCCGATGCTGTTTCTGGCACTGACAACTACAACTGGTCATACTCAGGTAATGGTATTTTGACAATCGCCAAGAAGCAACAAGCTATTACAATTAGTGGTTCACAAACTGTCATTTACTCCGGTGATCCAGCTGTATTGCCAACTAATGCTGACGGCACGCTTAAGGGTTACACAGTTGATCTTGGCAACGGTTTAACTTACCAATTGAAGGATGGCGATCTTGAATTTGTTCAAGCTGCTCATACAGATGCTGATACTTACAAACTTAAGTTGTCAGCAGCTGGTCTTGAAAACATCAAAAAGTTAGCTGCAGGCGATCACTATGATTACAGCTACACTTATGATGAAACCAATAATTCAGCTGAATTGATTGTCGCAAAGGCAACAGCTACTTACGCATTGTCTGGTGGTCAAAGTTCAACTTACAATGGCAGTCCTGTTTCAATTGATTTGAACAAGGATCATACCTACAGCATCACCATTACGATGAATAATGGTCAACAGGTAACTTATCAATTGACGAATGCTGATCTTGCATTCAAGTCTGGTTCCGCACCAACTGCTCGCGGCAGATACGATGTTGTTCTTTCAAACACTGGTTTAGAGCACCTTAAGGCTCTTAACGCTAACTACAATTGGGATACTGATAAATCAACTTCAACTGCATATTACGAAATTAATCCAGCTGAAATGTTTGTTGGTATCGGTGGTACAACTCACACTGTCTACAATGGTCAAGTACAACCTGTACCTGCTGATGAACTAAGCGACTTGCATTTGATTTGGGGCGGTAGCGAAACTAAACCAAGTGATACAACTTCAATTCAGCTTCAAGCAGGCGACTTTGACTATTACCAAAAGAATGCCGATGGTACGTTCAGCAAGGTAGATCCAAAAGACGCTAAGACTTACTACTTGGTCTTGAATCAAGCCGGTCTTGATCGTTTGAATGCTGCAAATCCAAATGGAAATTACACATTTGAACTTAATAACGATCCAAAGCAAGTAAACTACGGAACTTACGTCATTAATCAGCTTAACGCCAAGGTAACTTTGACTGGTTCTCAATCAGCCGAATATGGTTATGCACAAGATTTGAATGTTCACAACTTCCATATTGTTTTGCGAGATGAAAATGGCAAGCAGATTATTGAAGTTCCAGATGATGTTCTTGCAAGTGGTGACTTATTAATCAAGAATTATGCTGCTGATAAGCATCCAGCAGATGTTGGTACTTACGATGTTGAAATTCAACCAAGCTTAATTGAAAAATTGAAGCAGAAGTACACTGACTTCAACTTTGATCCTGTAACTAGCCGTGATACTAACTCAGATGGTCTTAGTGAAGCAGTAGTTCAAAAGAACAATGATGGTAAATACATCATTACCACGGTTGATGCATACATCTCAATTTCTGGTAGTCAAACCGTTCCTTACAATGCTGATCATTCATACTCAATCGGTAATAGCTACAGCGTTACATTGAAGGACAAGCAAGATAAGGTAATTACGCTTCCTGACGACATTAAGTCAAAATTGCAGTTCCAATTTGTGGCAAGTCCAACAAATGCTGGCAATTATGAAGTGACATTAACACCAAAATCTATTAGCTTAATTGAAACAATTGGTGCTAATAATTCTAATGGTGAAGACAACTACGCATGGCACAGTAATATTCAGCCACAAAGTTATGTTGTAACGCCATTAGAAGTTACGGCCAATGTTGCAAATGCTGGCACTGAACCTGCAAGTTCGATCTATGGTGAATCAATTAACTTAGATGATCATTTGGGTGCTTACACCATTACTTTGACTGATAAATCAACTAACAAGCCAATCACTTACACCTTGCAAAAGGGTGACTTGGTCTTTGTTACTGAGCCAACTAATGTAGGTACGTATGAAGTTCAATTGTCACAAGCTGGTATTAATCACATTCAAGAACAGTATCCAACGCAGAACTACACCATTACTTATGGTCATACTGCTACGTTCAAGGTAACAGCTGCTACACCAACAATTACGATTACAGCAAATGGTAAGACTCAAAAGACTTATGATGCAAATCCTGCTGAAATTAAGCCAGGCGACTTTACTGTTTCAATTACCACTAATAATGGTCAAACAATTGATTATCAATTAAGTGGTAGTGATCTTCAATTTGACGGCAATGCACCAACAGATGCTGGCCAATATGAAGTTAAATTGAAGCCGAGTGTAATTGATAAGTTGAAGCAGCAATTCCCTAACTATAATTGGGATGCTGACAGCGTAACTAATGCAGCTGGTAAATTCACAATTACAGCTGCTAATGGTTCAGCTGTCCTTTCTGGAAATGTTTCTAAGTCATATGATGGTTCAGGTATTAGCGATTTAAGCCCAATTAAAGTTACTGTTGATTATCCAGGTGTAGGTACGAATACTACTTATACTTTGACTAATGATGATTATGTCATTGTTAATGACAGTACTGGTAAGCAATACAAACCAAGTGAGGCTCCGGCTAATGTTGGTGATTACCATATTGAATTAACTCAAACTGGTAAAGATAATATTGCTAAGTTAGGTAACAGTAAGCAACACCACAACATTAATTGGACTGCTGATTCATTTACTGGTAATGCAACTTACAAGATTTCAGCAATTTCAATTTCTGTAAGTGGCAAAGGCAAGCAAACCGCAACTTACGATGGTACGTCATTTGGTAATGCAGATAAGCTTGATTTAAGTAAGTTTGTGCCAATGCTTAACGCTAACGGTGTTAAAGTTCCGACAATTCCAGCCAATACTTTAACTGATGGTGATTACACCATTAAGAACAGTAATGACGAAACTGTAACTGATCCAACTGATGCTGGTGAATACACAGTTTGGTTAAATGAAAAAGGTTTGAATAAGCTTAAGAGCCTTTCAAGCAACTTCACTTGGTCAGCTGCACCAATTCAAGTTGGTACTTTGACGATTAATCCGTTTGAAGTTACTGTAACTATCAAGGGTAATGCAGAAGTTGATTCTGGGGTAACTGCAATTCCAGATCACACATATAGTTTTGACTTCACTAATAAAGAAAATAGCAAGTGGCCAGAAGGCTGGAAGCAACCTACTATTTCTGTTAGTGATCTTGACTTTGATGGCTCAAGACCAGCAGAAACAACTAAGAATGGTACTTTCACCGTTAACTACAAGGGTGGCCAAGCTGCTCTTCAAAAGTTACTTGGTAATAACTACAAAGTAACTTATGTAGCTGGAAATAATAACTTTGTTGTAGCTCCACAAGAGCATACTGGTAAGATTTCTTACATTGATCCTAATGATCCTAACAAGGAAATTGGTTCAACGCCTTTGAAGGGTAAGACTGGTGATGAAATAAAAATTACGCCGGCACCACCAGCCGGTTGGAAGGTTGTACCGGATCAAGATATTCCAACAACAGTTACTGTAACTAAGGATGGTATTCCAACTATTACAGTTAAGGTTGAACATGATACTATCGTAGTAACTCCGGATGATCCTAAGACACCAAATGATAAATTGCCAGATACGATTAATAAAGGTCCAAACTATCCAGGCAATAACTATCCAGCTGGTGTTGCTCATGATGATTTGAATAAGACGATTACACGGACGATCATTGAGAAGTTACCTTCAGGTGATAAGAAGATTGAACAAATAGTTACTTTCACTAGAACGGCAACTATTGATTTGGTAACTGGTAAAGTTTCACACGGAGAATGGACAAAGAGTGGATCATGGGATAAATTTACAGCAGAAAATGTTCCAGGCTACACTGCAAATCCAAAACAAGTAGAAGCAGAAGATGTAACTATTGAAACCAATGACAAGACGGTAACAATTAATTACACTCGGGATGCTCAACCAACAACTCCAGGTGGCAACGATGGTGACGGAGATCTTCCAACACCACCAACTCCTCCAGCTAACCCAGATCAAGGCTCAGGTGATCATGGCGGAACAACTCCTCCAAATCCATCTAATCCAGTTCAACCATCAGGCGGCTCAAAGCCAGATGAAAAGCCTAGCGACAAACCTGGTAATAAGCCAGGCAAGCCAACTAAGCCGGAAGAACCTGGTAAGAAACCTACTAAGCCTAACAATCCTTCGAAGTCTAAGCCAACTAAGTCAAACAAGACTAAGACGACTAGACCAAGCCAGACGATAACTAAGGCTCCGGGTAAAGCTCCAAAGAAGGGAAGATACGATAATGTAACTCCTCCAAATGGTTCAGATGTTCCAAATGGATTACCTGCTGGAACTCATTGGAAGAATGCTGCGTTAATCGGTCCAAATGGCGAAGTTTACTACAAGAATGGTCATTGGTCTTACGCTGGTAGAAAGGCATTACCTCAAACTGGTGCTCATGATAACGTGCTTGCAACTGTCTTCGGCAGTTTAGCAGCCGGTTTAGGTATTCTTGGACTATTTGGAGTTCACAAGAAGAAAAAAGATGAGTAAAACTAAATAAGTTTTAAGAACAGTATCGAAAAGATGCTGTTCTTTTTTGATGGAGAAAAAAATCCATTTACCATGCGGTAAACGGACTTGGGTTAATATTCATTTAGTAAAAACTTGTAAAGAGGGATAACTTCGATTTTCACTCCATCTTTCTTTATTGTCTTTTCTTGTTCCTTGGTAATTATCAAAAAACGGTTAATTTGCGAGTCATTTTTGGACAATTTTACCAAATTATTGATCTCTCGTTCGCTTGAAAACTCATCAATTTGCCAGCTAACCTGGATTGCAGTTTTTTCTTCAGGTAAATAAAAGTCAATATCGATGCCAGTTTTCTGTGAATGTAGATAATATAGATTATCTTTGTAATGATCATACAAGGTGATAGCAACTAAATTTTCTAGTAGAGCAGTATCTTTTTGAAACAAAAATAGATTTAAAATACCGTTATCTAAGAAATAAAATTTAGGTGTACTTTCTCGTTCAGAGAATTTAGAAGTGAAATTTTTTAAATCAAATAATAAAAAAGCTTCTTTGGCAAATTCGACATAATTAATAGAGATTGGTGTACTGATAGGATTACCAGAGTTTTTAACACCCTTGGTTAAACTGGTATATGAAATTTCATGCATCACAGTTTGGGCAATCTTATTAATAAGAAGACTTAATGATTTCTTATTTCGAACATTATTACGTTTAATGATATCGCCCAAATAAATATCTTGGTAGATATTAGTTAAATAGTTGCGGGCATTAATTTGTTTCAAGCTTTCTGGTAATCCACCGTTGTGAAGATATGAAATTGCAGCAGCCTGAATTGTAGCTAAAGTGGAAGTCGTATATAAGGCTCGCTGATCGTGTGGGATCTTTTTAGCGGTTAGATATTCGTCAAAATTATATGGAGTAATGTATTGCATCATATAGCGTCCACCAAGACGGCTAATTATTTCAGAACTCATCATTTTAGAGTTGCTACCAGTGATATATACGCGTTCGTGCTGGTCAGCCATTCTTCTGGCGAAGCGTTCCCAACCATCGATATTTTGAATTTCGTCAAAAAAGTAATAAGATTTTTTATTACTTAATTCATTTGCAACAACAGTAATATCATTTAGATCGTCGACAGTCATCTGGCGTAGACGTTCATCTTCAAAATTAATATAAATAATTTGCGACCAATCAACGCCGCCTTTGACTAGATCTTGTACACGCTTATGCATTAATGTTGTTTTTCCAGCGCGACGCATGCCGACTAAGATATAATTATCATTTGGTTCAAAAAAGTAATCACGGGGAACGATTTTTTCGTTTTGAATAATATCTTGTTGGTTAAAAATAATACTTTTTAGTAATGCGGATTCCATTTTTACTCACCTCGTTAAGTATACTTAACAATTTTACCTTATTTTGTTAAGTATATTTAACAAAATCACCTCTTTTTGTTAAGTATACTTAACAACTCGCAAATATTGCTTTTTTCAACTAGTTCTTGATATGCTTAAGAGTAGAGTATAAGGAGGTTTTTATGAAAAAAGCACACGGAAAAATTCAAAATGATGAAATTAAACTTATTTGGCTGATTGTCGGAGAATTAGCTACTTGGATTGGTGCTAGTTTCATTTGGCCACTGACTTCAGTTTATTTAAACAAAGAATTGCATATCAGCTTGTCCATCATCGGGGTTGTCCTTTTCTGCAACTGTGCAGGTAACATCCTTGGTTCAATTATTGCTGGACGGCTCTATGACAAATTCAATCCATATCCGCTTATTCTCTGGGGCTTAGGACTGGATGCCGGTGTTTTATTCTTACTTGCTGCATTCCATGGTTGGCCAGAATATTGGATTTGGTTAACATTGACAGGCTTTCTTGGTGGCTGGAACGGAACTTTAATTAACTCTGTTGCCACAAGTTTAAGAAAATATCCGGGTCGTTATGTCTTTAACATTTTATATTTTGCCCAAAACCTTGGCGTGGTTACGGGAACCTTGATCGTTGGATATCTTTATGATTTTTCAATCACGCTCTTGTTTATCATCGCGGCACTTTTATTTGTTGTGGCACTAGTTAACGCGATTTTCAATTATCGTCCGATTGTTGCCTTTCATAAGGAAAGAGTTGCCAAGGGTGAAAGTGGTGATAAGCAAAAGGTTGAACCAATGCCTAAGCGCAATTTCATTATGACCATGGTTTTCTTTACCACGCTTGGCGCAACTTGGCTCATGTACATGAACTGGGAATCTAACCTTTCCGTTTACATGGTTTCTCTTGGAATCCCATTCCACTTGTACAGTCTTCTTTGGACGCTTAATGCCGGTGTAATTGTTATCATGCAAGGGATTTTAGCCCGTTTTCCTCATATTTTTAAAAATCTCTTCCATCAAATTATTTTTGGAATCTGTATGTTCTCAATTTCCTTCATTACTTTGGTCTTTGCCAAAGACTTCGCGCATTTTGCCTTGTCCATGTTCATTTTGACTTTGGGTGAAGCAACCGCCTTTCCAGCTATTCCTGCCTATGTCAATGATTTGTCACCATTAACAAGCAAGGGTAAATATCAAGGAGCCAACATGGTGGCTTCTGGAATTGGTCGAGCCTTTGGGCCTTTATTTGGTGGACTTGTAATTGATCATGCTGGCTATATTCCATTTTTCTGGGTAGCTGCGGTTGTCATTGCCTCGATGATTGTCATTATGATTCCAACTTATGCAAAGCTGCACAAAGAATTAACTTTATATAAATAAGAAAGCTTTTAAGCCAAAATTAAAATAAAATGATATAATTATCTTGATTTAATTTTATTTTGATGAAAAAGGGAGGATTCCTCTTAATGAATAATAAAATGGCTGTTCGTGGCGGTGCCGGCAACATCCTTGAACCCAAGGAAGGCATTCGTCCACAAGATAATTTATACTTAGCTGTCAACTCAGAATGGCTTGAAAAAACTGAAATTCCTTCAGACCGTTCTCGTATTGCCAGCTTTGACAGCATTGACTTAGATGTTGAAAAGAAATTAATGAGAGACTTTGCGGACTTCGCTGATGGCAAGAAAGAAATTGCGGATGTTCCTAACTTGAATAAGGCAGTTGAACTTTACAAGCTTGCTCGCGATTTTAAGAGCCGTAATGAAGAAGGAGCTAAGCCAATCCAAGGCGATTTGACTTTGCTTGAAGGTATTCGCGACTTCGCTGACTTCAATTTGAAGGCTGGCGATTTATTTAAGGCTGCCTTTGTACTTCCATTTGCTTTTGACGTTGATGCAGATATGAAGAACACTAAGATCAATGTGCTTCAATTCTTTGGTCCATCAACTTTCTTGCCAGATACTACTACTTATAAGACTGATGCGGCTAAGAAGCTTTTAGATGTTTTGAAGAAGCAATCAGAAAACTTGCTTAAGATGGCCGGCGTTTCTGAAGATCAAGCTAAGGAATACGTTGACGATGCCTTGAAGTTTGATGAAAAGATTTCTAAGGTGGTTAAGTCTTCAGAAGAATGGGCCGATTACCCAGCAATGTACAACCCAACTTCAATTGAAGATTTTGAAAAGAAGATCAATAATTTCCAAATTGATTACTTCTTGAAGGAAGCTTTGGGTGAAGTTCCTGATCGCGTAATCGTGGCTGAACCTCGATTCTTAGATCACTTCGATGAATTGATCAACGAAGACAACTTTGACGAAATCAAGGGTTGGATGATCGTTAAGTTTATCAACGGTGTTGCCAGCTATTTGTCACAAGACTTCCGTGAAGCTGCCTTTCCGTTTAGCCAAGCCTTGTCAGGTCAACCTGAACTTTCCAATGGTGAAAAACAAGCTTACCATTTGGCTAATGGTGTCTTCAGTGAAGTTGTGGGTGTGTACTATGGTCAAACATACTTCGGTGCTGATGCCAAGAAGGATGTTTTGGACATGATCCACAAGATGCTTGATGTTTACGAAAAGCGCATCAAGGATAATGATTGGCTTTCAGAAGCAACTAAGGAAAAGGCTATTGTTAAGCTTCGTGCTTTGATCTTGAAGATTGGTTACCCAGACAAGATTGAAGAAATTTACGATCGTTTGAACGTTGTTCCGGCCGACAAGGGTGGCAGTCTTTACTCAAATGAAAGAGCTGCTTCAATTGAACAAGTTAAGTACAATGTTGAAAAGCTTCATAAACCTGTTGACCGTACTGTATGGCTTATGCCAGGTAACCTTGTTAACGCATGTTACGATCCACAAAGAAACGATTTAACTTTCCCAGCTGCAATTTTGCAAGCACCATTCTATGACTTGAAGCAAGATCGTGCGGAAAACTTCGGTGGTATTGGTACTGTTATCGCCCACGAAGTTTCTCACGCTTTTGACAACAACGGTGCGCAATTCGATGAATTCGGCAACATGGTAAATTGGTGGACTGACGCTGACTACGCAGAATTTAAGAAGCGTACGCAAGCCGAAATTGATTTGTTCGATGGCATCAAGTATGGTCCTGTAACTTTGAATGGTAAGCAAATTGTTTCTGAAAACATTGCTGACCAAGGTGGACTTACCGCTGCTGTGAAGGCTGCTAAGGATGAAGGCGACGATTTGAAGAAGTTGTTTGAAAACTTTGCTCGTATTTGGGCTAACAAGCAACTTACTGAATCAATTAAGACGCAAGTTTCTGTTGATGTTCACGCCCCTGGTCCTGAACGTGCTAATGTGCAAAGTCAATGCCAAGATGACTTCTACGAAGTATTTGACGTGAAGCCTGAAGATGGTATGTGGCTTGATCCTGACAAGCGTGTTCATATTTGGTAAAAATAAGATAAATAAAGAAGCATCCCTGA
>NZ_BALY01000014.1 GCF_000615445.1 Lactobacillus hamsteri DSM 5661 = JCM 6256
ATGATCGATATTTCAAGCGAATTCATAAAGGCTTTGGTCAAGTACAAGACACTTTAGAATCCTATTTTGAATAAATAATTAAAAAAATCAATCTACGAGAAAGAGTTATTTACACAAAAGATTTGACAGTTTCAGTTAAGATTTTACGTACACAGATATATAGATATAGATTATACATACATGCACGTATGTATTGTATTCGTAAATTTGAAAGGGAGAAACGGCTTCATGAGTGCCAATTTGGGAGAAGAGATTTCACGTCGTCGGCGTGGTCAAAGATTAACACAGGAAGACTTAGCCGAGCTAAGTGATCTCTCAGTAAACTTCATTTCGCGTTTAGAGAGAACTAAAAATCAAAATATAAGTATTCAAAAGTTGGATTCAATTGCACAAGCTTTGAATACTACAACTCCGGATATAATTAATAATGCATACCGAATCAAAAAAGTTGATAATATTGTTACTCAAAACAATACACCTGTTTTTATTCAAAAAGTTAACAATGAACTTAGAAAGTTACCGCCAGTTCAAGCAGAACGAGTTTGCAAAGCATTTATTACTATTTTAAAAGAAATTAATTAAAAAAGAGTTATGGCAATACTGTCATAACTCTTTTTTAGCATAGCTTTCTAATCAGTAAACTTAGAGCCTTCAACTGTAATTGTTTCAATAATCACATCTTCTAAAGGCTTATCAAGCTTATCTTTCTTAACTTTAGCAATTTCATCTACAACACTCATACCATCAACCACTTGTCCAAATACAGTGTGACGACCGTCAAGCCATGGTGTCCCTCCCTGTTTATATGCTTTGATAATTTCTTTAGGATAGCCAGCTGGTTCCATTTGCTTAATATAGCGCTTAGGCATATTTTTATTTTGAACAATAAAAAATTGACTACCATTAGTGTTAGGACCTGAATTTGCCATTGAAAGTGCTCCACGAAGATTAAATAATTCACGTGAAAATTCATCTTCAAATGGGTGATTCCAAATACTTTCACCACCAGTTCCATCGCCCTTAGGATCGCCACCCTGAATCATAAAGTCACTAATTACACGATGAAATGTTGTATTGTCGTAATAATTTTTTTGAGCTAAACGAACAAAATTTTCTACTGTCATTGGTGCTTGATCTTCAAATAATTGAATTATAATATCACCATGATTTGTTTTAATTGTTGCCTTAGGTCCCTTTACTTCATCTAATTTCAATTGTGGATATGCTACCATAAGCTAATCTCCTTTTTTAATGTTTCCTATTTGCAATTTTTGATGAAACCTTTATTAAACGATTTCGATTATATCTTTGAACTACTATTAAAGCTAAATCTATTAAACTTACGATAAATGAAGTTAATAAAAAAATAATGAAGTCATCAAAAAATATTGAAAATACGAGCGGAACATAACTTAATATAAACATTATTTCATGATCAATCTCTGCTCGATACATATTAGTAATAATCTGAGTAAGTGAATAGTGCTTTATATCAAATTCATTTGGATTATATGATGGAATGTATTTCTTCCATTTTTTAACTTTTAATTTAGTATCTAATTTCTTTTCAAATTTAGTTTGTCGAAACCAAATATTTTTTTGATTAATTTTTAGTCTAGGTCCAACATAATTACCTATAAAATTTCTCATTTCTAAATGATACCAAGTAGTCAAAGAGATAATAAATAGTACATAGATTAAATGATTATCTTTTTTTAAACAAATTATTGCTAGGATTATAGTTACTATTCGAATTAACCATAATAACTTAGTAAATATATTTTTCATAATAAAAATAAAAAGCGGTCAAGTTCAAGTACTCAACCACTTTTATGTTTAGCTAAATATTAGCCTTCAAAAGCATCAGTTAATGGAGGTACAACTTGCTTCTTTCTTGAAACAACACCTGGTAACTTAACTTCTGAGTCTGATAACTTCTTACCAAATGCCTTTTCAAAAGTAGCCTTAGTTTCATCGCTACCAACAACTAAAGCTTCAGAATCTGAATCTAAAATGTTAGTAATAAGCAACATAAACATGTCGTAACCATTACTCTTTGATGATTCATCCATTGCCTTTAAGAAAGCATCCTTACGTTCCATAGCTTCTGGAAGATCTACAACATTAATTTGAGCAACACGTACATTATTACCGTTTAAGCTAAAACTCTTGGCATCTAAATCAATAAGATCTTCTTCTGATTTATCAGCAATGTTAGTACCAGCCTTAAGCATTGCAAGACCATATTCCTTGTAATCAACATCAGCAATCTTAGCTAATGCTTCAACTGCCTTATGATCATCATCAGTAGTAGTTGGTGACTTCAAAAGTAAAGTATCTGAGATAATTGCTGAAAGCATAATACCGGCAATATTTTGTGGAATTTCAACACCATTTTCATTGAATAATTTCCACATAATTGTACTAGTACAGCCAACAGGTTCTGCACGGTAGAATAATGGATCTGCTGTGTTAAAGTTCATAATTCTGTGGTGATCAACTACGTGAGTAACTTTAACCTTATCAATATCTGATACACTTTGTTGAGGTTCGTTGTGATCAACAAGCATTACTGCATTAACTTCATTTGCTGCAGTTTCAATAACACGTGGTGCTTCAAAACCAAACTTTTTCAATGCATATGCAGTTTCATCGTTTGGTTCGCCTAAAGCAACTGCTTCAGTATTGTAACCTAATTTATTTTGTAAGTATGAATATGCAATAGCTGTACCGATAGCATCAGTATCTGGATTTTGGTGACCGAAAATTAATTCTTTATCCATTTATCTTCCTCTTTTTCTTTAATTAATATCCTCTTCTAGTCTACTAGAATAATCTTCTTTATCCAAGAAAATATTCCAATGTTTTAAGAAGTTTTTTATTCTAGGAATCTCTAATTTTCCTTTTCTGTATACTAATGATATTGTGAAATTTTTGTCTTGTTTAAGATAGATTGGTTTTAGGTTGATTTTTTGTTTGTATTTTTTATAAAAAGATTTAGTAACACAGGTATCGTATTTAGAAACTTCTGCAATTTTTATTAATTGCTCTGCTGAAGCAAACTTTATAGCAATTTTAGGATTATTTTTTGTACCAAAACTTTCCTTCAAAAGTTCTGTTAAATAGTAGTTATCTGGATATGTTACCCACTCAGTTTTAACAAAACGAGAAACTGGGTATTCTCCTCCTGCCTTAACTGTATCCTTATGAGTTAGAATTACCATTCTATCTTTATAAACATCCATATTCTCATATTGACGTTGCAAGCTTGTACTTTGTCTTTTTGTATTATCAGGCAAGTACATAATAGCTAAATCTATCAGATTGTTATCGAGCTGATGCCACAATTCTTTTCTACTAAAAGTTTTCACGTCAATTGTTACATTAGGATATTTTTTATTAAACGCAAGTAAAAACTCACGCACAATATCCATTTCAATTGTTTTTAAACAACCAATTGAAATATTTCCTTTATCTTCTTGAGTAAATTCTTGAATACTATTTACAACTGAATTAGTAGTATTAAGTAAAACAACTGCTGCTGACTGCATTTGTTTACCTGCCTCAGTCAAATAAAGTTTCTTACCCATTTGTCCAAATAGTGGCGCACCAATGGCACGTTCAAGCTTTTTAATCTGCTGAGTTAAAGCTGGCTGAGTAATTCCCAGAATTTGTGCAGCCTGCGTATAATTCATCGTATCAATTAATTGTAAAAAATAACGTAATGATTTTGCTGAAAGTATTGTATCTGTTTTAGGCATAATGATTAACTTCTTTCTACTTAATATAAGTCAGTCCTCATGACATCATTATTGTGTACCTAAAAATAAAGAGTGTCAAAATATACGCATGTATATAATAACACTCTGATTTTTTACTTATTTAATTTAAAACAATTCAGAAACGTCTTCGTTACCATCACTGGTTGGACGACCTAATTCTAATGATTTAGGAGTTCCATCAACAGTTGGATCAATGACGAATGAACCATTAGAGTAACGATCTCCTAATGGAAATTCATTTGTCTTCAAATCCATATGACGATCACTACTTGTTGTCATATGTAAAATATGATTTTGACCATATGAAGTAAACGCAGCAATTCTATGTGGCTTAGTCTTAAGTTCACGAAGTACTAAAACTCCCCGTTTAGCTCTTGAGACCTTATTAACTAATTTCAATTCAAATTGTTTAAACGCACCACGTTGCGTAATAATCCCTACTTTAATTAGGTCAATAAATTCAGGATCTACAAGTACATAACCAACGACAAAATCGTCATCTTTTAAGTTAGCTGACTTAACTCCAACTGCTTTAGCGCCTGACTCAGGAATTTCAGAAATATCATAACGAATTGCATATGCACGATTAGTGAACAAAGTTATTTCTTTCTTAGAACTTGGACTCACTAAATCTACTTGCAATAATCTACTATCAGCTGTTTTCATTTTCATAGCTGTTATTGCACGAGATTTGTATGTTCTAGTTGGCTGCAAGTTTTCTAATTTCAAACGTTTAATATAGCCGTCATTAGTTGCTAAAATAAAGTCTACATCTTGATCTAACTTATCAAAAGCAAATACACGAATAATTTGTTCATCGCCTTGAAGACCAATTTCTTGTGATAAATGCTGTCCTGTTTCTTTCCACTTAGTTTCAGTCAATTCATGAACAGGTCTATAAATTACATTACCCTTATTGGTAAAGATATAAAGGTTAGCCAAAGTAGACATTGTTTTTTCATAAATAACTTTGTCACCATCTGGCAAACCATTATCGCCACTTTCAGTTGATTGATATGAACGTAAAGATGAGCGCTTCAAATAACCATCACGACTAACTAATACACGAACTTGTTCATCAGCAACTAATGCCTTTTCATCAATCTTGACTTTAGCACTTTGACTAGAAATTTCAGTACGACGTGGATTACCGAATTCTTTCTTAACTGCTCGTAATTCCTTGATAATTTGCTTTTCTAAAGTAGCTCGATCTGATAACAACTTTTTATAAACAGCTACCTTATCATTTAAATCTTTTTGTTCAGCAATCAACGCATCAACGTCAGTATTAGTTAAACGATATAATTGTAAAGAAACAATAGCTTCAGCTTGGCGGTCAGTAAATTTATATTCACTGATCAAATTCTTCTTTGCATCAGATTTATTCTTAGAAGCACGAATTGTCTTAATAACTTGATCCAAGATATCCATTGCATGAATTAAACCTTGAATAATTTCAAGTCTAGCTTCTGCCTTATCTAAATCATACTTGGTACGTTTCTTAACAACTTCTTCATCATGTTCAAGATATGATGAAAGAATTCTCTTTAATCCGACTTGAACTGGCGTCATATGGTCAATTGCTACCATGTTAAAGTTGTATGAGACTTGTAAATCTGTATTTTTAAACAGGTAATTTAAGATGTTTTGAGCATCAGCATCTTTCTTTAATTCAATTACAATAGAAAGACCATGTCTGTCAGTTTCGTCACGTACTTCTGCAATACCATCAATTTCACGATTTAAACGAATTTCATCAATCTTTTTAACAAGTAATGCTTTATTAACATCAAAAGGAATTTCTGTAGCAATGATTTCTTGACGATGTCCTCTAATTTCTTGAATAGAAGTCTTAGCACGAACTTGAATTCTACCTCTTCCAGTTTCATAGGCTTCTTTGATACCTTTAGTTCCCATGATGATTGCACCAGTTGGGAAATCTGGGCCTTTAACAAATTTCATTAAATCATCAAGCGTTGCATCAGGATGCTTCAATAAATAAATTGTAGCATCAATAACTTCACCTAAATTATGTGGTGGAATTTCAGTTGCATACCCTGCTGAAATTCCTGTGGAGCCATTTACTAATAAATTAGGAAACTTAGCTGGTAATACTGTTGGTTCATATTCGGTATCATCGAAATTCAATACCATATTAACAGTATCTTTATCAATATCTTGCAAAAGCATATTAGAAATCTTATTTAAGCGAGATTCCGTATAACGCATCGCAGCCGGACCATCACCGTCCATTGAACCATTATTTCCGTGCATTTCAACTAATGGTTCACGCATCTTCCAATCTTGTGACAAGTGCACTAAAGCACCATAAATAGAACTATCACCATGGGGGTGGAAGTTACCCATAATATTACCGACAGCCTTAGCTGCCTTTTTAAATGGTTTATCGTAAGTATTGCCATCTTGATACATAGCATACAAAATACGTCTTTGTACTGGCTTTAAACCATCTCTAATATCTGGCAAAGCACGTTCTTGAATAATATACTTGGAATAACGTCCAAATCGTTCTCCCATAACTTGTTCAAGCGGCATTTCACGAATTCGTTGATCTGTAGCCATTAAATTAAAAACCTTCTTTAATCATTATCAGCATCTAAGAGTGAACCATCTTCACCCATTCTGAATTTAACGTTTTCTTCAATCCACTTTCTTCTTGCAGCTACTTTATCACCCATCAGAGTTGTAACTCTTCTTTCAGCTAAAGCTGCATCATCAATTCTTACGCGAATTAACATTCTTGATTCTGGATTCATAGTTGTTTGCCATAACTGTTCCGCATTCATTTCACCTAAACCTTTGAATCGTTGAAGTGAATATCCACGGCCCATCTTCTTTTCATCTTCAGCAAGTTCTTCATCAGTCCATGCATATTGAATCTGTGACTTCTTACCACGGCCTTTTTGTAAACGATACAAAGGTGGTAATGCAATATAGATCTTGCCCTTTTCGATCATTGGACGCATGTATCTATAGAAGAAAGTTAAAAGCAAAATTTGAATGTGGGCACCATCATCATCCGCGTCCGTCATGATAATAACTTTATCGTAATTAGAATCATCAACGTTAAATTCTGCACCAACACCAGCACCGATTGTATAAATCATGGTATTGATTTCTTCATTCTTAAAGATGTCTTGAAGTTTAGCCTTTTGCGTATTCAATACTTTACCACGAAGAGGCAAAATTGCTTGGAAGCGTCTATCACGTCCTTGCTTAGCAGAACCACCGGCAGAATCACCTTCGACTAAGAATAATTCATTCTTCTTTGGATTACGTGACTGAGCTGGGGTCAACTTACCAGACAAGACTTCTTTCTTTCGACGTTTCTTACCATTTCTGCTTTCATCACGAGCCTTTTTAGCAGCTTCTCGTGCATCCCTTGCTCGTTGAGCCTTCTTAACAAGTTCTTGTGCTAACTCCCCGTTTTCCATCAAATAATATGACATCTTTTCATACACGAGTGAGTCAACTGCAGAACGAGCTTGAGGGGTACCTAACTTCCCTTTAGTCTGTCCCTCAAATTCAAGAAGCTCTTCCGGAATCTTAACAGATAAAACTGCACTTAGGCCTTCACGATAATCTGAACCATCAATATTCTTATCTTTCTTTGATAATAGTCCTTGCTTTTTAGCATAATCATTAAAGGCTCTTGTAAAACCACTACGAGCTCCTGCTTCATGAGTACCACCGTCAGCAGTTCTAACATTGTTAACAAATGAAACTAAATTTTCTGAATAGCCATCACTATATTGACCACTAAATTCAATTTCCATTCCATCTTGCTTACCCTCAAAGTAAAATACGTCACTAATAGTGCCTTTACCTTCGTTTAAGTAAGATACAAATGATTTAATTCCATCATCATATTTAAATGTATCATGGTGTTCTGGTTCACGTTCATCAGTTAAGTTAAATTCAACACCCTTTAATAAAAAGGCTGATTCACGAATACGTTCTTGAATAGTTTCATATTTATACTTAACCGTTGAAAAGATAGTTGGATCTGGCTTAAAAGTAATAGTTGTTCCTGTCTTATCTGTAGTACTTCCAACACACTTCAAAGTACCTACTGGATGACCACCATTTTCAAATTCTTCTTCATAAGCTTTGCCATCACGAACAACACGTACTTTCATGTAACTGGATAACGCATTTACTACTGAAGAACCTACCCCATGTAAACCACCGGAAGTTTTGTAATTTTGTTCAGTAAATTTACCACCAGCGTGAAGTACTGTTAAAATAACCTCAATAGTTGGCTTACCGGATTTATGCATCCCTGTTGGCATACCACGACCAAAGTCTCTAACAGTTATACTATTATCTTTATGAATAGTTACATCTATTTCTTTACCATATCCTGCCATAGCCTCATCAACTGAGTTATCGACAATTTCATAAACCAATTGATTTAAGCCGTGAATATCAGTTGATCCAATATACATACCTGGACGCTTACGAACAGCTTCTAGTCCATGTAAAATTTGAATCGAAGAATCATCATAAGTATTAGCTTTTGCCACTAAAATTCCTCCACTTACTCTTTATTTTGACAACTCCATATATTTATAAGTTAAATTTTGCTAAAATAGCCATAGATTAAATGGAGTGGTTTAAATATGTCTGCATTAAAAATTGCATCGTTAATTATTTTAGCATACTTGATCGGATCATTTCCGACAGGTGTCATTGTAGGAAAATTGTTTTTCCATAAAGATATTAGAAAATATGGATCAGGTAATATTGGAACAACAAATACATTTAGAGTATTAGGTCCTATAGCAGGAATAGTTGTTTTCCTAATTGATTTCTTTAAAGGAACTCTTGCTACTTTATTACCTGTAATTTTCCATCTAGGTCCTCACTACCTTTGCCTATTCTTCGGATTAGCCGCAATACTAGGTCATGCCTTTTCTATTTTCCTTAAATTCAAGGGCGGAAAAGCGGTAGCAACCTCAGCTGGTTTTCTATTGGGATACAATGTACATTTCTTTTTGATTTGTGCGATTATCTTTATTCCAACATTATTCATAACTAGCATGGTATCTTTATCAAGTTTGATTTCTATTGTTTTAATCTTCATTGCTTCTTTCTTTTTCCACGATATTGCTTTAAGTATAATTAGTGGATTACTCGTAATATTAATTTATTGGAGTCATAGAAGCAATATAAAACGTTTAGAACATCATCAAGAAAATATGGTGCCATTTGGAATTTTATACTGGTATAAAAAGTCGCATCAAAAGTAAACTAAAATAAATAAAGCCAACAATATATGCTGGTTTTATAGTTATATTATAATAATCCAAACAATAGTTCGCAAGAATATATTTTTTAAGATTTGATTTCTTTTTTATTGGAGATCAAATCTTTTTTATTATCAATTAAGAGTTGTTTTTAATTGATCAATAAAATCCATTATTTCTTTATCTACACGCTTCTTAGTTACTGCAATATATTCTTGTCTTAACTGCTTACCGTTCTTTAGTACAAACATTTTTTGCAATTGATCGTTACCTAATAAATCAGCTGTATTTTCATTCATGAGAAAATATCCCGAGCCTGACGTGGCCATTAATGCAGCTTCGTTAAAACTATCTACAGCGATAAACGGACTCTTTATACCTAAAATGTCTTTATGATAATGAAGCTCGCCCGCTTCTTCATCAGTTTTAGCAATCAGCATATTAGGAATTGCTTTTAACTCATCTAGTTCTATCGTTTGCTGCCCCAACATAAAATTGCCTGCTTGAAGAAGTACTACAATTCCTATTTCGGCTAGAGGAATTACTTGATAGCTCTCAAAATCATTATCTCGTTTATCAGTAAATGCTAAATCTATCTTTCCCTCATCCAAGGCATCTTCCATTTGATCTTGATACAAAGGAATTAAATTTACTTTTATATCAGGATGTTCATTTAAGAAAGCATCCCTTGCTTGATTAATTTCCTTTACGCCAAAGCTTTTAAAATAGCCGACATTAATTTCTTTCATTAACATTGCTCCTAATAAAAGAACTCTGCAAAAAAGCAGAGTCTCTTTTGTTTAAATCTATTAATTTTCTTCATCACCATGGTAGGTAATACTAAAGCCAGCATTAAATTCTTCGCCTGGCTTTATATGATTCATACCATACTTATCTTCTAACTTACCATTAGCATCATCTCTATCAGCAATACCCCACCAAGGTTCAATACATACATAATCAGCTGTCTTAGGATATTGTGACCAAATGCCTACAAATGGCGCATCTCTAGTCCATACATTGACATGGAATTTACTTTCTTCAGTACGAAGAGAAATCTTATTATCATGTCCACGCAATTCAAAAATCAATGCGTCGTTCTTAAACAAATCATTGCTCAATTCAATCAAGCTATCTGTCGAAGCAAGTGAACGTTCATTCCAATTCAAAAAGCCCGTAGCCTTGCTAAGCGGAATTTGAACTCTTGGCTTAGATGGATGGAAACTAAAGTAATAGTCATTTTTAGAAATACCGTTGCCTACTGGTACATTAAAGCCAGGGTGACCACCTACGCCGAAAATCATTTCATCATCAGATTTATTAACTACACTGAAATTTTCTTCCAACAAGTTATTCATCAAATTGTAGTTAACTCTAAACTCAAACTTGAAAGGATACATCTTATGACTTTCTTCATTATCCTTTAGCAAAAAAGTGATACTTTCATCAGTTTGACTTTCAACTTCAAATTCTTGATCACGAGCAAAACCGTGTTGACCCATATGATAAGTTTTACCCTTATAAGTGTATTCATCGTTCTTTAAACGGCCAACTATTGGAAAAAGAATTGGAGCATGCCGACCCCAAATTTCTGGATCAGCTTGCCACATATATTCATGGTTGGTATGAACGCCTTTTACGCTTTGAACTTCTGCACCTTTGCTAGAAATGGTAACTGTTAACATATTATTCTTAATTATATAGTCCATATCAATTATCCTTTTAACAAAATTTCAATAAATATCTTATTAAATAATATTATATCACTAAGAGTCACGCCAATATATACGCTTACAAAGTTAAAATAAAGGGATTCTTGCAAAATAAAAAGCATCTCAAAGAGATGCCTTTTATTATTAATATTCAGTTTTACAAGATAAACTTAGTTAAATCTTTATTAGTAATAATATCTTTTAATTTATCTTCAACGTAAGCTTCAGTAATGGTAATTTCACCCATTTCCATGTCTGGACCCTCATATAGAACATCCTCTAGAAGCTTTTCAAGAATAGTTGAGAGACGACGAGCACCGATATTATCTGTACCTTGGTTAACGTCGTAAGCAATTTGAGCAATCTTATCTACTGCTTCTTGAGTAAAGATAAGTTTGATGCCATCAGCATGCATTAAAGCAATGTATTGCTTTAAAAGTGAATTTTCTGGATCTTTTAAGATCTTTACAAAGTCATCCTTAGTAAGAGCATTAAGTTCTACCCTGATTGGGAAACGGCCTTGAAGTTCTGGAATTAAATCACTTGGCTTACTTTCAGCAAACGCACCCGCAGCAATGAATAAAATATGATCTGTTGAAACAGGGCCGTACTTAGTTTGAACTGTTGAACCTTCAACGATTGGTAAAATATCACGTTGAACACCTTCACGAGAAACTTCACCAGATGTTTTCTTATTACCAGCAGTAATCTTATCAATTTCATCGATAAAGATAATACCGTTGTTAGTAGTTCGTTCAATAGCCTTTTGGTATAAAGAATCGTAATCAACAAGCTTGCGTGATTCTTCTTGAATAAGCACTTCACGAGCTTCTCTTACTGGAAGGGTACGCTTAACCTTTTTCTTTGGTACAAGGTTATTAAGCATTGAACTCATGTCCATGCCCATTTGTCCCATCATGTCGCCCATTGGGTTTACCTTAGGTGCTTGTTCAACTTCAACAGTTACTTCACGATCTTCAAGAAGTCCTTGGTTAAGTTGTTCGGATACGCTTAAACGTTTATTACGAATTTCGTCAGTAACTTCTTCATTATCGTTATTGTTTTGCTGATTCATGTTGCCCATAAGCATGCCCATCATTTCTTGCATTTGGTTTTCACGATTATCACGCTTAATACCAGGAACAAGCAAACGAACAAGCTTCTTGTTGGCTTCTCTTTCAGCTTGCGGACGAACATCTTCAAATTCGTCCTTTTCTTCCATACGTACAGCTTCACCAACTAAGTCACGAACCATTGATTCAACATCGCGTCCAACGTAACCAACTTCTGTAAATTTAGTTGCTTCTACTTTAACAAATGGAGCATCAACAATATCTGCCAAACGACGAGCAATTTCAGTCTTACCAACACCTGTTGGTCCTGCCATCAAAAGATTTTTAGGAGTAATATCTTTTTGCATATCCTTTGATAATTGCATACGACGATAACGATTGTATAAAGCAATCGCTACTGACTTTTTAGCTTCATCTTGGCCAATAATATATTGATCCAATATTTCAACTATCTTTTTAGGGGTCTTAATAGCCATCTCTGCCTCCTAAAGCACATCTGTATTAATCTTATCGTCAGTAAAGACATCGATGCCTGAAGCGATTTTTACGGCTTCATGAGCAATATCTTCGGCTGACATATCACTAGCATGACGAGTCATTGCAATAGCGGCAGCTTGAGCAAAGTTGCCTCCTGAACCAATTGCAACAACATTTTCATCAGGTTCAAGAACTTCACCATTACCTGAAATCAAAAGTAAATCTTTTTCATCAAAAGCAATAAGCATTGCATTTAACTTTTGCAAAGTTGGATCTTTTCTCCAAGCTTGTGCCATTTCAACAGCTGCACGGCGCAAGTCACCAGAGTAGCTTTCAAGTTTGCCTTCAAGCATATCTTGCAAACTAACTGCATCAGCAACACCACCGGCAAAGCCGATTACAACACGGTCGTGATAGATGCGACGAATTTTCTTAGCTGTTGCTTTGGCAATTACTTTTTCACCTAAAGTAACTTGGCCATCACCTGCAATAGCTGTTTTTCCATTAAATTTTACTGAACAAATAGTTGTCATTATTTATCCTCATCCTTTTCTTTATTACGCGGAAAGAATTTTTGATATTCCGATTGTAAATGTTTCATTGTCACATGAGTATAAATCTGCGTCGTAGACAAATTGCTATGACCTAATAACTCTTGAACAGTTCTTAAGTCTGCTCCATTATTAAGCATTGCTGTCGCAAAAGTATGACGCAACTCATGGGGATGTACTTTACCACTAACCCCAGCTTTATTAAAAACCTTTTGCATAATATATTCAATTCCGCGATCTGTTAAAGCACGTCCTTGATTATTCAAAAAGATATTGCCAGGATCTTCTTTCATCCCTAACAATTTAGGTCTACTTTCATCAAGATATTTTTTCAATGCATTAGCAGTTTTATCATCAAAAACTACATAGCGATCTTTATTTCCTTTACCATGAACCAAAATAGTTTTTAATTCAAAATCAATCTGTTTAAAGGTTAATGCACTAACTTCACTAACACGCATCCCCGTTGTATAAAACAATTCGAATAATGCTAAGTTTCTAGTTGAAAGCACACTGCCATCTTGAAGCGAATCAATTACTCTTTGAATCTCTGGCTCATAGAAAAATTGCGGAAGACGACGATGTTTTTTGCGTAAGCTTATTGTTTGCGTAGGATCAATTTTAACAATTTTTCGTTTGGTTAAAAATCTAAAAAATGACCGTAAACTAGACATTTTACGCATTTGCGTACTACGAGCTAGATTTTGCGAAGCAAGTTGCTGAAGATATACTTCAACATCACGAGTTTCAATATTTTTCCAACTCTTAAAGCCACCATTTCCCTGCCAAAAGGATTTTGCCTCTAGTAAATCCGTTTGATACGAAGTGATCGTTTTTTCACTGTATCGTCTTTCATAACGTAAATAAGAAATAAATTGTTCTAATTCATCTTGAACTGTAGTCATTATTTTAATTCGTTATCTTTAAAGTTTTGAAGACTTTCTAAACTGCGCTCACTAACTTTCATGTGACGTTCACGCTTATTGCGAATCTTTTTTCCTTCTAATTGTGGTAAAAGTGCAAAGCTAGCATTCATTGGTTGGAAATGCTTAGCATTCGTTGTGGTAACGTAATTTGCCATTGAGCCTAAAGCCGTATCTTTAGGAAAGGCAACCGTTTCTTCACCCATTGCTTCTCTTGCAGCATTAATACCTGCAACTAAACCTGAGCCAGCACTTTCAACATATCCTTCAACACCTGTCATTTGACCAGCAAAGAATAAACCTTTTTGCTTTCTTGCTTCATAGCTTGCAGTCAAAAGTTCTGGAGAAGCCATGTAAGTATTACGGTGCATTTTACCATAACGAACAAATTTAGCATTTTCAAGACCAGGGATCATTGAAAATACTCTCTTTTGTTCACCATACTTCAAGTGAGTTTGGAAACCAACAATGTTGTACATTGAAGCTGCCGCATTATCTTGACGAAGTTGAATAACAGCATATGGCGTTTTACCAGTATGAGGATCTTCCAAACCTACTGGCTTAAGGGGACCAAATAACATAGTTTTTGCTCCACGGCTAGCCATTACTTCGATTGGCATGCATCCCTCAAAAACATCATTCTTTTCAAAGCCATGCATTTCAGCAGTTTCAGCACGAACTAATTCACGAGCAAATTTTTCATATTGTTCTTTATCCATTGGACAATTCAAATATGCTGCTTCACCACGATCATAGCGTGATTTCTTGTAAACAACATTCATATCGATTGAATCGGCCGCAACAATTGGAGCTGCTGCATCAAAGAAATGAAGACTATCTGTTCCAGAAAACTTTTGAATTTGTTCTGCTAAAGCTTCACTTGTCAATGGACCTGTCGCAATAATTGTAATTCCATCCTTAGGAATTTCAGTTATTTCTTCTTCATGAATAGTTACGTTATCTAAACTATGAATTTGATCAGTTACATACTTACTAAAACTATCACGATCTACAGCCAAAGCCCCACCTGCTGGAACTTGCGTCTTATCAGCAGCACGCATAATCAATGAATCCATTCGGCGCATTTCTTCCTTAAGAAGACCTACAGCATTGGTTAATTGATTAGAACGCATTGAATTAGTACATACAAGTTCTGCCAATTCATTAGTTTCATGAGCTGGCGTCATTTTTTTAGGACGCATTTCATATAAATCAACATGAATACCACGTTTAGCTAGTTGCCATGTTGCTTCACTACCTGCGAGTCCCCCGCCAATTACAGTTACATTTTCAGGCATTTATTTCATCCTTTACTAAAAAATATTATCATATATAAATATATCATCAAACCCGCAAAAAGGCTTGATGATACATTTATTTTTAAATTTAATTTTTACTTTTCAGATTCTTCTGGTTGAGGATCTTCACGATAATCACCATTAGGGCAAAGAACGGTTAAACCTTTCTTGCTCTTCTTTTGTACTAAGAAGTGACCATCATTAGGGCAATTTCTACCAATTGGTTGATCCCAAGAAACAAAATCACATTCTGGATAACGTGAACAACCATAGAATTTACGATTGCGCTTAGATTTCTTTTCAACCACATCGCCCTTGCCACATTTAGGACAAGTTACGCCAACTTTTTTAACAATTGGCTTAGTGTTGCGACAGTCTGGGAAACGTGAACAAGCATAGAACTTACCATACCGCCCCATTTTAATAACCATTGGCGCACCACAAATATCACAGTTAAAGCCAGCAGGTTCATCTTTAATTTGAACCTTTTCAATCTGACTATCAGCCTTATCTAATTCTTTCTTAAATGGTTCATAGTATTCATTAACTACTTTAACCCAATTCTTTTTACCGTCTTCAACACCATCAAGTTCACTTTCAAGACGAGCAGTATAGTCAACATCAGTAATATCTGGGAAGAACTCTTCGATTAAACCGTCAACGATTTCACCTAATTCAGTTGGAACAATTGATCTACCTTCAAGTTTTACATAATAGCGACGTTGAATAGTATCAATAGTTGGAGCATAAGTTGATGGACGACCTACGCCATTTTCTTCCAAAGCACGAACTAAGCTAGCTTCAGTATATCTTGCTGGTGGCAAAGTAAAGTGCTGCTTATTATCCGACTTAGTCATCTTAACATTGTCGCCTTCATTAAGATCAGGTAAATCAACATTCTTTTCCTGTTGATTGTCATAAACCTTAGTAAAACCAGCAAATTTAAGTTTTGAACCTGTCGTTCTAAAAATTACACCATTTTGAACAATATCTGCACGAACAGTATCATAAACAGCAGGTGTCATTTCACTAGCTAAAAATCTAGACCAAATCAATTTATATAAACGATATTGCTCTGTTGTAAGCACCTTTTTAAGTGATTCAGGAGTACGGTAAATGCTTGTTGGACGAATTGCTTCGTGGGCATCTTGAGCATCTTCTTGGTTCTTAAAATGACGTTGACTCTTCGCAGCAAATTTTGCTCCATACTTTTCATGCAAAAACTTAGAAGCTTCAGCTTGTGCAACAGGAGAAGTACGTTTAGAGTCAGTTCTCATGTAAGTAATTAAACCAACGGTTCCTTCTTTACCCAAACTAATTCCTTCGTAAAGCTGCTGAGCAATGCTCATTGTTCTTCTTGTACGATACCCCAAACGTTTGTTAGCTTCTTGTTGCATAGTAGAAGTAGTAAACGGTGCAGCCGGTTGACGACGACGTTCACGCGTAACTACTTTTTCAACCGTAAAGTTCTTTCTCTTATCAATTTTGGCAAGAACTTCTTGTACAGCATCATTATTTGGCAACTCTTTCTTTTTACCATCAACGCCGTAGAATGTAGATTTAAAACTGTCTTTATCTTTAGTAAATTCTGCGTCAATTGTCCAATATTCTTTAGGCTTAAAGTTTTTGATTTCCTTTTCGCGATCAATTACAAGCTTTAAAGCAACAGATTGAACACGGCCAGCTGAAAGTCCCTTCTTAACCTTTGCCCAAAGAATTGGAGAAAGGGAATATCCTACAATACGGTCAAGAACACGGCGAGCCTGCTGAGCGTCCACAGTATCCATATCAATTGTGCGGGGATGCTTAAAGCTTTCCTTAACAGCATCCTTAGTAACTTCGTTAAAAGTTACACGATTTTTAGCTTTTTCGTCCAAATTTAAAGCATGGGCTACGTGCCAAGCAATAGCTTCTCCTTCACGATCGGGGTCGGATGCAAGATAAACTTCTTTAGCCTTTTTAGCCTCACTCTTAAGTTCCTTAATAGTATCGCCCTTACCTCGAATAGAAATATATTTTGGCTTAAAATCATTGTCAAAATCAATTCCCATTTGTGACTTAGGCAAATCTCTAATATGACCTTTAGATGCAATTACGTGATAATTGCGTCCTAAATATTTTTCAATAGTTTTTGCTTTAGCAGGTGATTCCACGATTACTAAAGTTTTTTTAGTTTTTCTCTTTTTTGGTTTTGTCTTTGCTTTAGTAGGCATTGACTGCCTCCTCTTAAAATATTTATTTAAAAACTCTAATCTGAGAATAAGATATTAGTCTCTGAGTTGTCAAATCTTTCTTTTTTAATTTTAAAATCAACGATCGGAGTTGCACCAACTTCGATTAATTTATTTGGTCCTTCAGAAAGATCGCTAGTAATTGGCCCAGGTACAGCATAAACATCTCTATTTTCCTGTAAAGCCAAATTTGCTGTAATTAATGAACCCGACTTTTCTTTTGCTTCTGTTACTACTACGCTTTCGCTTAATCCTGCCAGTATGCGATTCCGCTGAGGAAAACGGAAGGGCCTAGGTGGGGTATCCGGTAAATATTCGCTAATCAATAAGCCTTTATCAATAATCTGATCCTGTAAAGTATGATTTTGCATTGGATAATAATGATTTAAACCATTTCCAACTACAGCAATAGTTTTGCCATTATTTTCTAAAGTAGCCTTATGCGCAAAAGAGTCTACACCTTTTGCTAATCCACTTGCAACTACTATGCCTTCTTCAACTAAACTAGGCACCATTTTTTGAATGACCTGTTGACTATATCCCGTTGCCATTCTTGCCCCAACTATTGTTATAATTCTTCTTTTTAGTAAAGAAACATCCCCACGAGCAAATAAAATAATTGGTGGTTGATAAATTTGGCGTAATTTTTCCGGATATTCATCATCAAAAAAGCTAATTACCTGGCATTGTCTTTTTATACGATCAACGGTTTTCTCTGCGCGATCATCACGATATGCTTTTAAACATGCTTCTCTCAGTTTCAATGGTAAATCTAAAGCATTTAATTGTATTGGATCTATTTCTTCTGTATCTAATTGACTAGCAATCTGCAACAATTTAACGTAGCCAACACCCTTTTGCAATTTCAGTTTAAGTAAAAAATCTGTCTTATTCATTTAAAAATCCCTCCATTATTAAATACGAAAAAAAGAGGAACTTTTTTCTGACAAATTTTAAATTTAACTAATTCTTACAAAAGTATACTTAAAAATACCGGTAAAAGTTTACATATCGTTGTTCCCTTTACTGGTATTTTTAATTAAATCATACTTTTAATTGGTTCAAATGTACGCCTATGAATTGGAGTTGGACCGTACTTTTTCAATGCTTCTAAATGATCTTTCGTGCCATACCCGGCATTTTTAGGAAATTTGTATTGCGGATAAATTTTAGCATAATCATCCATTAATTTATCACGGAATACTTTCGCTACTATCGAAGCAGCCGCAATTGAATTAGACTTGGCATCCCCTTTAATCAATTTAACTTGTGGAATGTCAACAGGAACGTTCATTGCATCAACAAGCAAGGCATCCGGCTTACGATCTAAATCATTTACCGCTTCCGCCATAGCTAATCTATCTGCTTCATAGATATTAATCTTATCGATTACTTGAGCATCTTTAATGCCTACGGCAACACTAACTGCCTCTTCTAAAATTTTAGGATAAAGCTCTAATCGACGTTGTGGACTCAATTTTTTAGAGTCATTAACATCAAGCAAATCGAAATTTTCATCAATAATAACCGCAGCTGTCACAACAGGTCCAGCTAATGGGCCACGTCCAACTTCATCAACGCCGGCAACAATTTTTCCTGTAGCCCAAAACTTTTTCTCATAAGAAAAGCGCTCTAAAAAAGCTACTTTCTTTTCAGCCAATTTTTCCTGTTTACGATTGTATGAAGCTAATAGCTTTTTTACACCACTACGACTATCTTGACTTAGTTCATCTAATTGTTCTTTACTTGCCTTGCCTGAATCAAGTAAAGCTTTCACTTCTTTTATTGTCATATTTATAGTCTATCTAAAGTAATTCTGCCAACCTTGCCCTTACGTAAACGTTGAAGCATATAAAGTGAAAAACGATCATAATCGTCTCTCATTCCATATTGTTCAGTCATTGCTAAAAGAAGGTCTGTATCATTAATATTAGAAATTTCTTCCTTAGTTGAATGAGCAAATTTAGCAAGATCAGCAAGATAATATTTGCGCAAATGCTTAATAACATACAATGCTACATCATCTGCATGGAAAATGCTGTCTTTAATAGCGCCAAAAGCAGCCAATTTGAAACCGACTTCTTGGTCCTCAAATTTTGGCCATAAAATTCCAGGTGTATCTAAAATTTGAATATTTGTTTTAGTTTTAAGCCATGTTTGACCTTTAGTTACGCCAGGCTTATTACCAACTTCTGCCACATTTCGACCAACTAAACGATTGATAATTGTTGATTTTCCACAGTTAGGGATGCCGGCCAATGCAATTCTAATTGTGGGATTTGATGCACCTTTGGCCTCTAACTTCTTTGTTTTATTAATTGCAGCCTTTTTAACTAAACCAATCAAAGCTTGCATGTTGGTATTATGGAGAGAATCCATCGCCATTACGAATTTACCAGGTTGCTGCAACTTCTTTTGCCACAATTTAGTTAAAACTGGATCTGCTAAATCAGCCTTATTCAAAATAATCAAGTGTGGTTTATCTCCTACAAGTTCTTCAATCATTGGATTTCTTGAAGATTGCGGAATTCTTGCATCCAGCACTTCTACAATTACATCAATCAGATTCATTTTATCTTCCAACTGATTGCGTGCTTTATTCATATGACCTGGATACCATTGGATATTTGCCATTTTTTCTCCTCCTTAAAATCCTTTTTACTATTCATTATCAGAATTCAAAAATAAAACTTCAGCAAGTAAAATTTCCCGATATAAAGATAAGAATCCTTCACGATATTCTTGCTTTTGCTGAGCGACTTGTCCTAAGTAATTTCTTTCCAATCTAAAAGCATATCGATAAATTTCATCCCGAAATTCCAATTCATCACTGGTCGCTTCTGGTTGCTTGATGGACTTTTTCAACTCATGCAAAAAATCTTTCATTGAAGTTTCATCTATTTGCGCTTTTAAGTCAAATTCTAATTGTTTGCGTATTTTTTTAGGTAAATATATTTTGTTTAACTCTGTTAACGCATATTTAACCATATCTTCCTTAACTTTATCAATTGCCATTTCCTGCTCTTCATCAGATCTCTTTTTAGGCAAAATAAAGTTAAAAATAATTGTGGGAATAATCATACTCAATATGATTAATGTTGCTTCACTAAACAAAATCAAATGAAACCTACTGCTGCTAATTAATGTTGCATCTAGAGTATATGCTAGTGCAAAAGTAACAGCACCATGAATTCCGCCTAAAGCAAAAATCCATGAATCATAACTTCCCATTTTTAATACTACATAACTATATAAAAAGCGTACAAAAACATTAGCAACATATAAAACTACCCCAATAATAATTGCTAGATCGATTCTACTTGGTAAAAATTTACCTTGCATTACTAATACAAGACTAGCACCTAAGCCAACAAAAACTATGCAGTTTAATAAATCACTTAATGTTCTGATTGTTTGAAAACCATTATATATGAAATTGAGGTTAGTCAATCTACTTCTTTCAGTTTCTGCATTATGAATTAAGCCAGAAACTACTACAGCGATAATTCCTGAAACATGAATTTCTTCTGCAGCATAGTAAAGCAAAATTGGCGTCAAAATATATAATAACAAAATTGCTGTTGTTGGATCATAATTATTCGCAACAAATTTCAAATTTCTTCTAAGTAGTTGCTGACGAATAAGAACTAACACAACCGAAGCAAGTAAACCAAATAAAATTCCTCCAATTGCAGAATATAAAAATCTGATAAAAGTAAATCCTATTTGCAAATGCTTGGACAAGTACCAACTTACAGCCATATTTAAAAGAATAATTCCTGATGCGTCATTAAAAAGTGATTCATTCTTTAAATATTTTTCAACAACATGCGGAATTTTTAAGCCATGAGTTACCGATTCTGTCGCGGTTGCATCTGTAGGCGTGGAAATTGCTGCCAAAATAAAACTCAAAGATAATGATAAACCCAGCATTAATTTCAAACTAAATGCAGCAAACACCGTTGCTATTAAAATCATAATAACAGTTATGCTAACAATCGATTTCCAACTACGAGCAATATTATACAATCGATTTTGCTGTCCTTCGAAGAACAATAAAGGTGCTATTATCAATCCCATAAATAACTCTGGCTGAAAGCTAATTATTTTTGCGCCTAAAACTAAGGCAAGAAGGATCCCAATAAGCAATGCTATATAGTTAACAGAAATTTTCCGTAAAAACCAATTTTGAATGATCATTGCAATACTTGCTGCTAAGCACATACCGATAACTAACATAAAGGCGTGCATACTAATCATCCCCTTTAAATATAAAAAAGTCCCGTATGCAGGGACTTTTTTAATAACTCATTTTTTCTTTATACATTTCATATGCTCGATCAAAAACGGTCATACTACTTAAGTAGCTACCATTTAATTCAAGATAATCAGATAACTTTTCATAATCTTGCTCTTGTTTAGGAAAAGTTGAATCATTTTGAGCATTATTTGCAAATTGAGCAACTTCATCCGTTGAATCCGGATCTTGTTGTGTCATTAAATAGCGATAAAAACTTTCTCTGTATGCCATTAATTACTCCGTATAAAACATTACAGCATAAGCCCCATGACCTGAGTGTGTGATAATAATAGGACTTGTTTCTTGTATTAAAATATCCAAGTTAGGATTTACTTCTTTAAAACGAGCAGCCAATTCTTCCATTTCATCTCTAGTATCAACGTATGAAATACCTACTTGCTTTACTTTATCTCCTAATTCACGCAATTGATCAACAAGCATGTCATTAAATTTACTTGTAAATTTTTTACCTCTGCCTTTTTTAGGGACCAAAATTTTGCCACTTTTCATCTGTAAGAAAATACGAATATTTAACATGCTGACTACTCGACCAGCAAGCGCACCTAAACGACCACCCTTAACAATATTCTTCAAGTCAGGGATCATCATTTCAAGATACATATTCTTCTCCATTCTCTTTAAATGATCCATGATTTCGTCTGTGCTCTTTCCTTCTTGAGCATCTTTAGCAGCTGCTAAAACTTCATATCCTTCAGCACGATCTGTATAGCCTGAATCATAGCACGTTACTTTTGCTTCAGGAACTAATTCTGCGGCCTGTTTTGCAGCATCAATCGTACCACTCAATGATTTTGCCAAAAATATTCCGATTACTTCACTACCATCTTCAGTCAATTTTTTAATAGTATCAACGAAACGACCAATAGGTGGCTGACTAGTTTTAGGCAATTCCTTACCATCATCCATCTTTTCAATAAAATCTCGTCTGGTAATATCAATGCCATCAATATAAGTTTTTCCATCGATCGTTACCGACAATGGTACTACTGTAATATTGTATTTTTCAATTTCTTCCTGTGTTAACTGTACGGAAGAATCTGTCATGATCTTGATTTTTGACAAAGTATTCACCCTCAATTCTAAAATGCCCAATTATTTTATCTATGTTAAAATATGGGCAAGTAACATATAGTTAGTATATCAAAAAAATTGCTTAATAAAAAAGAATGATTGGATTGTTGCATATTGAAACTTTCAGAATTATGGCAAGAACCTAAACAAAGATCTAAAAAATACTATCTCTTAGATAATATTTTTAGTGCAATTACTCATGGTATTGGCTTTGGATTAGCGGTTGCTGGATTAGTGATTTTAATCGTAAAGGCAGCTTCTACTGGCAGTCCAATGAGAATTGTTACATTTACAATTTATGGTTCTTGCTTAGTTTTATTATATTTATTTTCTACGCTTTACCATAGCTTAATTTTTACTAGAGCACGGAATATTTTTCAAATATTTGATCACTCGTCAATTTTTTTATTGATCGCTGGATCTTATACTCCTTATTCATTAGTCGCTATCGGCGGTGCTTGGGGATGGACTTTATTTGGTCTGATTTGGGGATTGACAATCTTTGGAATTATTTATTATATTTTCAATCGTGGCAAGCACGTGATTTTAGATACCATTCTCTATGTAGCCATGGGCTGGCTAGTTATCCTATCAGGCAGTTATTTATATGTTAGATTGAGTCCGGTAGGCTTTTGGCTACTTGTTGGCGGAGGAATTGCCTACACTGTTGGAGCAATATTATTTAGTATGCGTAGCATACCGTTTATCCATGTGATTTGGCATTTATTTGTAATGCTAGGTTCAATATTAATGTATTTTTCCGTTTTACTTTACGTTTAAATTTATATACAAAAAATCTCAGCTCATAATGAACTGAGATTTTTTATTACGCTTGAATATATTCACCAATTGCATCTTCAGTATTTTCAAGTTCGCCTGAAATAACTTTTTGCTTTATTTCATTCAAAAGTTTACCCAACTTTGGTCCAGGACGAACGCCATTTTCGATCAAGAAACGTCCATCAACAGCTAATTCATTTGAATTCTTAATTGGTAAAGCCAAATAACGATCAACCAAAGCTTCTGAATCTACAGGTTGACCTAAAATGTGTGCAACATCAATTGTATTAAGAAGCGTCTTCTTACCCGTTATAAATAATTCATAGTCACTCGGAACATGATCAGAAAGTAAATCAAAAAATGCAACTATTTGTTCTACATCATTAGTCATCGCATTTGAATTTTTCCAATCACGCATAAATTTGCCAATTTTATCATTTTGAATTTTTAGCAAAATAATGATTATTGACCATAAACTTGTTTCTAATGTGGGACTAAATTGTAATTTTGGATATACAGATAATAATTCGCTCTTACCTTCAAAATCAGGTACATCTTCACTCAATTTGGTATCTAAAAATACTTGGAATGCTTCACGAGAATTAGGACCAATACCCATTTTTACAAATTCATCACGAATTCTTTCAACGGATATTTTCTTTAAAAGTTCATGATTATCAGCAATAGCTTGTTCAGTTTTTTCACCAAGGCTAAACTTCAATTGACTCATAAATCTGACAGCGCGCATCATTCTTAAAGCATCTTCATGAAAACGTGTCTCAGGATTGCCAACTGCGCGAATAAGCTGATGATGCAAATCGTCTAAACCATCAAACAAATCAACTATTTCACCATCAGTGTTCATTGCTAAAGCATTAATTGTGAAATCTCTTCTCTTTAAATCTTCATCCAAGTTTTGAACAAAGGTTACATGATCAGGACGACGAAAATCTTGATAGCCCGATTCCGTTCTAAAAGTAGTTATTTCATAACTCTCGCCGTTATATAAAACAGTTACTGTACCATGCTTGATTCCTGTATCAATTGATTTATCGAAAAGTTCTTTTACTTCCTCTGGATAAGCGCTTGTTGCAATATCAACATCGTGAATGTGACGGCCAAGCAAAATATCTCTCACTGAGCCACCTACAAAGTAAGCTTCAAAGCTACCATCTTCTAATGTTTTCAAAACAGGCATTGCAGCCATAAATACATCTGGTAAATTATCTATTTTCATATTTTTCAACTCGTTTTTATTTTGTTAATTTTTTAAAAGTATATAATTTAAGTTAAAGGAGGGATTTATAATGAAAAAATTAAATTTAAAAAATACTATTTTGAATTATTTATGATTGCACTCGGATGTGCAATTTACGGATTAAGTCTAGATATGATTTCCGTTCCAAATAAATTAGCCGACGGTGGTCTTAGTGGTATTTCACTGTTATTACGCCACTTTTGGGGCATCAACATGGGACTTTCCACTCTAGTCTTAAACATCCCTCTAATTATTCTAGGTTACCGCTTTATGGGAAAACGACTTTTAGCATACACCATATGGGGTACAGCAAGTTTATCATTCTTCCTCTGGTTTTGGCGGCTAATACCAATTATAACGCAACTCAACCTTGAGCACGACCTCTTCCTTTCTGCTGCATTAGCTGGCACTCTATCCGGTTTTGGATTGGGGCTAGTATTTCGCTTTAATGGTACTTCAGGCGGAACTGATATAATTGCTCGTATTTGCCAGCTTAAGTTTGGAATTTCTTCTGGGAAAATTTTATTGCTATGTGACGCAATCGTCTTATTCATATCCCTTTCCTACCTGGATATAAAGCATATGATGTACACATTACTTGCCTCTTTTATTTTATCGAAAGTTATGGATACTGTGCAACAAGGTGCTTACACGGCAAGAGGATTAATTATTATTTCCGATAAATATAAAGAAATTGGTAAAATGATTGATCTAAAACTTGATCGTGGTTTTACATATCTAAAAGCTTTAGGCGGATACCAACAAGATGAAAAAAGAATTATCTACGTAGTTGTATCCCCTCGTGAAATCCCATTAGTTAAACAATTAGTTGAGCAAGAAGATCCTCATGCCTTTGTTAATATAATTGAAGTTAACGAAGCTTTGGGAGAAGGATTTACATATAAACAAAAGCACAGACATTTATTTATTAGAAAATAAAAAGCCTTGGAAATTCCAAGGCTTTTTTTAAATAATTTGATTATACATGTCTTGCATGTCCTGGTCTTCAGGTTCTAATTTCAAATACTTATCCAAAATTTGTTTCACTACATCTTGACTATTGGCTTGTGTATTAAAAAAAATAGCCATTTGTTTTAAGAAATCAGGATTATTTTGAAATTCTGGATATGCTAACAAAAATTCACTTTTTGCTTTTTCTGATTTATCCAAATATTGATAAGACAATGCCAAATTCCAGTGAACTTGTGGTTCCATGTTTTCATCATCAAGTTCTGCAAATAAATCGATATTATCCTGATACTTACGTTCATGTAAATAAAGGTTTGATAATTGTAAACGTAAATCACTATTATCAGATGCAACTTCCAAACCTTTCTTTAACAATTCTTCAGCTGTATCTAATTCATTTAAATTTGCTGCAGCTCTAGCACCCATTGAATATAAAGTTTCATCCAATTCATTATAAGCTAAACCTGCTTGAGCTGAACGTAATACTTGTTCATTATCATTTTTATGCTCATATGCTTGAGCCAATAACGGATATGCATTCACGTAATCAGGACTTTGATCAATAACTTGATCTAAATACTTAATAGCCTGATCATCATCACCTACAGCAAGCATTACAAGTCCAGCTTGATATTTACTATCAATATCTATAATGCTCCCGCTATTCTTTTTAATAACTTCGCTAGCATCTTCATATCGGCCTAATTTAGCTTCTGTTTGGAATAAACGTTGAATAAGGTTAACTTCCCCAAAAGTTTTTTGTCGTTCAATTAAGTCTTCATACAAAGCAAGAGCATCTTCATATTGACCGCTCATATAATCTAACTCAGCTAATCCAAACTTAATTGCATCTTCTTCAGGTGCAATGCCTAATGCTTCCATTAATTTATCTTTAGCAGTTTCTAACAAACCATTAGTTTGATAATAATCAGCTTGTACAAGTAAACTATCCAAGTATGAAGATGATGTCTTAGAAACGTTGTAAAGCAAAGACAAGCCATCATCGTCATTTCCATCGTTTAATAAAATTTCTGCTAAATAGACCTTAAATAAGTCTTCTTGAGGGAATTTTGCAATTAAAGCACGATAAACTTCCTTGGCCATATCACTAAAGCCATAATCCGATAAATTTTCAGCTAACGATGCTAAAACTTCTGGATCATCATTATCAAGTGCTTGTTTTAATAAGATTTTACCTTGAGAAAAGTCATGCTTTTCAATTGCGTCTAATAATTGTTCTGAATATGTCATGAGGTCCTCCATTTCAAATCTCATTCTACACAAAAAAAGACGTTGGTCCAAGACCAACGTCTTTTTATCAGCCATTAAATTACTTAACAGCATCCTTAAGAGCCTTACCTGGCTTAAATGCAGGAACTTCACTAGCTGGGATTTCAATTTCAGCACCAGTTTGTGGGTTACGACCCTTACGAGCAGCACGGTGACGTACTTCAAAAGTACCGAAACCGATTAATTGTACCTTGTTACCCTTTGAAAGATCTTCTTGGATTGAACCAAAAAGTGCATCAACAGCAGCAGTAACATCTTTCTTGGTTAAGTTAGTCTTTGAAGCTACTTCAGAAACTAATTCAGCTTTATTTGCCATTTACATTCACCTCCTGAACTTGAACCCTAAGTTCATGATTATTCTTTAAATTAAAAAGAACAAGAATAATAATTTATAATAATCATTAATTCCTAAAATCTAAAATATCACAAAAAGCCCTATACAACAAGCTTTCAATGAATTTATTTTCTCTTTCTTGCAATAACTTTGATTGGCGTGCCTGTAAAGTCAAAATTATCTCTTAATTGGTTAATCAAGAAACGTTCATATGAGAAGTGCATTAACTCTGGATCGTTCACAAAGACTACAAATGTAGGCGGATTTGTAGCAACTTGTGTCATATAATATACTCTCAAGCGTTTACCCTTAATCATTGGTGTTGGAACTAATTTACTTGCTTCAAACAAAAGATCATTCAACACACTAGATTGAATTCTTTGAGTCTGGTTCTTATTAACTCTCTTAACCATCTTAGGAATTTGATCAAGACGCTGTCCAGTTTTAGCAGAAACAAAGAGAATAGGTGCATAATCAAGATATTGAAATTCTTGACGAATAACTTGTTCAAAATCTTTTGCACTACCACTATTCTTTTTAGGCATATCCCATTTGTTTACTACAATGATAATGCCACGACCAGCCTCATGAGCATATCCTGCAACACGTTTATCTTGTTCTCTAATACCTGTACTTGCATCGAGAACTAAGCAAACCACGTCTGAGCGTTCAATTGCACTCAATGCACGCATTACTGAATACTTTTCAGTTTTCTCATAAACTTTACCACGACGTCTGATTCCGGCAGTATCAATTAATCTAAACTTATCGCCTTCATCATCTGTAAATGGCGTATCAATAGCATCACGAGTCGTACCTTCTTCATTAGCAACGATTACGCGATTTTCGCCTAAAAGCTTATTAACGATAGAAGATTTACCTACATTTGGACGCCCGATAACACTAAATGAAATTGTATCATCTGATTTATTATCTTTTTCTTCTGGAAACTTAGCAATAATTTCGTCAAGTAAATCACCAATTCCTGTACCGTGACTTCCAGAAACCGGAATTGGATCACCCAGGCCTAAACTATAAAAGTCATAAATATTAGCACGTTGTTCAGGATTATCTGCCTTATTAACAGCTAAAATAACCGGCTTTTTAGTTTTATATAATAATTGCGCTACTCTTTCATCAAGATCTGTTACGCCATTTACTACACTTGTCAGCATTACAATGACATCAGCTTCTTCGATGGCAATTTCAGCTTGCGCTCTGATTTCTTCTTCAATTCGACCATCTTCCCAGGTAATACCACCTGTATCAATTAAATCGAATTTATGACCCATCCATTCAGCAGGTGCATAATTACGATCACGCGTTACACCTGGTTCATCTTCTACAATGCTAAACGCTCATTGATTATACGGTTGAAAAGAGTTGATTTACCCACATTGGGGCGACCAACAATCGCTACCACTGGTAAAACCATATTTTTCAGCCTCCTTTATCAACAAAAAAAGCCGACCAACGTCGGCTTTTAATTCTTACGATTATTTACGGTCCTTTAATTGGTCACCAATAATGTCACCCAAGGCAAAACCATTGTCATCGTTACTCATGTACTTCTTGTTTACTGAGTTATCGTTACGTGGACGACGTGGACGAGAACTTTCTTCTGAAGAAGCGTTTGAGTCTGCAGCCTTGATTGAAAGTGAAATTCTTCTTTCACTTGGGTCAATGTTCAAAACCTTAACCTTAACAGCTTGGCCAACCTTCAAAACATCACTTGGCTTGTCAACGTGCTTGCTTGAAATTTCTGAAACGTGTACCAAACCTTGGATGCCGTCAGCAACTTCAACAAATGCACCGAAGTTAGTTAAAGACTTAACTTCGCCTTCAAAAATGTCACCTTCATTTAAGTTAGAAGTAGCTTGTTCGAATGGTGAAGGTTCAGTTTGCTTGATTGACAAGGAGATACGGTGTCTGTCATTGTCAATACCAATGACTTTAACCTTAACATCTTGACCAACCTTCAAAACATCACTTGGCTTGTCAACATGCTTGTAAGAAATTTCTGAAATGTGAACTAAGCCGTCCACACCACCAACATCAATAAATGCACCGAAGTTAGTCAAACGTGAAACCTTACCTTCGATAACGTCACCAACAACTAATTGTGATGCAACGCTATCAAATGCTTCTTCACGTTCTTCTTCAATTAAATCCTTGTGTGAAAGAATCAAACGGTTCTTGTTAGGATCAATTTCGGTGATCTTAAGTTTCATAGTCTTACCAATGTAAGGCTTAAGGTCTGAAACGTAACGGTTAGAAATTAATGAAGCTGGCAAGAAACCTCTAGTACCAACATCAACAAGTAAACCACCACGTACTGATGAAGTTACAGTACCTTCAATAGTGTTACCTTCTTCGAAGTCCTTTTGTAACTTGTCGTAAGCTTCTCTTTCCTTCAAGCGGGTAACTGAGAAGAAGAATTCACCATTTTCCTTATCGCCACCGGCTCTTCTTAATACTAAGGCCTTAAACTTGTCGCCAGCCTTAACTAAATCACGTAAGTCTGCGTTACGGTCTGAAGTAAATTCACGGTGAGTAATGACACCTTCAACACCGGCGTTTACAACACCGACATCGATTTGGCCATCTTCAACGTCTAATACTTCGACGTCGACAATATCTCCGACCTCAACTCCTTGCATTTGCTTTAATGCGTCTAAAAATTGATTACTGTTTTCTGACATATGTACCTCCCAATATCATGTCCCATTTTAAAGGAAAATGACATTTTTTTCTACTATTTTCTGCTCTTTTTTAAAACTTTTTTTGTTTTTCTTGAATTTTCTCTAAAATACAATCAACAACTTGATCAATAGACATCTCTGTAGTATCGACTTCTGTAGCATCGACGGCCTTTTTTAGAGGTGAAACCTTACGGTGAGAATCTTTATAATCACGTGCTGCAATATCTGCTTCAATTTGATCTACAGTTTGATCTGATTTAATTCCTCTTTGTTTTAAATCAAGCAAACGTCTTTCTGCACGTGAACGAGCTGATGCAACCAAGAAAATCTTAACATCTGCATCAGGTAAAACTGTTGTTCCGATATCTCTACCATCCATAATTACATTAGTCTTACCTGCCATTTGTCTTTGCAAACTAGTCATTTTTTCACGAACTTTCGGCAAAGCAGATACTTGCGAAACATTCGCAGAAATTTCTGGCGTACGGATTTCTAATGAAATATCTTCGCCAGCGGAATAGACTTTTTGCTCACCATTTTCAGACTTCAATTCAATTCCATCTTTATCAATTGCTTTTAAGATATTTTCTTCATCCCCATAATCCAATTTATGGTTACGCGCAATAACTGTACAAGCACGGTACATCGCACCTGTATCGATATATACAAAAGACAATTTCTTTGCAATAATTTTTGCTACTGTACTTTTTCCTGCTGAAGCAGGACCATCAATTGCAACTTGCATTTTATTTTTAGAAAGAAACTTTTCAGCTTCTTTTTCCTTTCTTAAAATTTTTATCTCAATTTGAGAGTTTGACCAGCATCTACAGAGGATGTCGTTGTAAGGCCATTAAGCTCAGCTAATCTAGCAACGGTCATTCCATTCTTTTCAGCAATACCTGATAACGTATCCCCTGATTCTACTACATAAGTTTTTGGAGACTTAGAACTTGAACTAGAAGATACAGATGAGCTTGAAACAGATTGACTAGATTGTTTCTTAGACTTTTTCTCAGACTTCTTTTTTGCTACTGGCTTTTTACTTGAAGAAGACTTCTTAGCTTTCTTAACGGTTTGAACTTCTTGAGCTTCCTCAGTATGATTATGTCCAGAAGCAAAACGATGTGCTACTGGAACAAGAACTATTAAAATAAGCAGCAATACGCAAATGAGTACGCCCCATCCCTTTCCAGACGATGGACGCTCCCCAGCACTTCTAGGCTTATTGGGACGTTCATAATGCTTATAAGGTCCCTTTGGATTATTATCCATTTGGATTCCTCCTATTTATTGACTAAAATAAATTTTAGCATATATCAAAGATCAGTATACATAAAAAAAGCAATGTTTTTACGCATTGCTTTATATTTTTCTTATTTTAAATTAAATCTTTTTTCTACAAATGGTTTAACACTCTTTAAAACCGATTCAAATAATATATAAACAACAACCGCATTAATTACACCTTTCAATAAGTTAAAGGGAATTATTATTCCAAAAATATATGCAGTCATAGAAGGTAAATGCAACAATTGTCCCAAATATGCTTTAACAGTAAAATTATACAAATCTGCATAACTACTAATATTAGGAACGTTAGCAATTGATGTTATCGCATAAACTGGCGTTAACACAAACGCATTAGCCAATGACATCACGGCCGTCATTGCAACAATGCCAATTATAAGTCCAACAATTGGCATTAATAATCCCTTAGTAGTTTTTCTGTTTTTTACGGTAATTCCTCTAGAAATATAATAAAAAGGCAAAGCAAAAGATAGCGTTGCTAAAAATGCAGCAAGCTGTCCTACTAAACTTGGCAAAGAAAAGCCACTGAAAATCAAACTAATCAACGTTCTAATAAAAGTAATAAAAATGCCTGGTCCTGCACCAAACAAGAATGTCCCCACGGTAATAACTACATCAGAAAAATCAAATTTGAGAAATCCTACACCTGGTATAATAGGAAACTCAATCTTCATTACTACAAATGCAATAGCACCAATTAATGCATAGGCGATAATATTAGCTAAATTACTAGATTCTCTCCTAGTATTCGACATACTTACCATCCTTTCGGTATACAAAAAGAGTCCGTTGCTTCAGCAACAGACTTTTTTGAAAGTAAGTATTCTAATAATCATATTTTCTAAAATAAGTCTGTCTTCTCTCATCTAGACTTTAACTATCGGTATTCTTTCGAAATTCGGCCACTTGCGTGGTTCGCGGACTTTACCGCCGGTCGGGAATTACGCCCTGCCCTGAAGACAACAAACTTGTATTAAATTTTCAATTTTAGTTTAGTCTACATGCTTAAGTCTGTCAATTTCTTCGTGTTTTAACTCTCGATATTGACCAGAAACCAAACCTTCAAGATCCAAAAATGCATATCTTTCACGAGATAATTTTTCTACCAAGTGTCCAACTGCCTTAAACATCCTCTTAACTTGGTGATAATGTCCTTCATGAATAGTAAGTTGTACAATTTGAGTATCTTTTTTAGTATTAGTCTTCAAAACTCTTACTTTAGCTGGTGCACTTTTATGACCGTCAAAACTTACACCTTTTTTTAGAGCTGCAATTTCTTCAGGAGTAAGTCTGCCTTTAATTTTCGCAACATAAACTTTTGATACTTCATTTCTTGGGTGCATTAATAAATTGGCCAAAGCACCATCATTGGTCATCAAAAGCAAACCTGAAGTATCATAATCCAAACGTCCAATAGGATACAGACGGTATGGCAAATCTTCAAAATAATCTACAACAGTTTTTCGTCCCTTTTCATCATGGGCTGTTGAAACAACACCACGTGGTTTATAAAAAAGATAAGTATGCAAACTTTCTCTTTCAATAGGTTCACCATCAACTGTTATATTGCTAAAAGTATCAACCTTGGTTCCAAGTTTAGTAACTACTTTACCATCTACACGAACACGGCCTGCAGTAATCATCTTTTCTGCTTTACGTCGTGAAGCAATCCCAGCTTCTGCAATTACCTTTTGTAGTCTTTCTAAAGCCATTAATTTTCTCCTTCTGAATTTTATTCAGTATCTTGCTCATTAAAACCATTATCTTCAAAATCTTCAATTAAGGGTAAATCAGCCAAACTTTCAAAATTGAAATATTGCAAGAAATAATCTGTTGTTACATATAAATTAGGATGACCTGGAGCATCTTTTTTTCCATTAGCTTTAACTAATCCGCGCCATACCAAAGTTTGAAGTGCGCCCGAAGAATTAACGCCACGAATATCATCAATTTCTACTCTAGTAATAGGTTGGCGATACGCAACAATAGATAAAATCTCTAAAGCAGATTGACTTAAATTTTTAGTTAAGTCTTTTGAAAAATATTTTTCAATAACCTTACTACTTCGTGGATTAGTTGTCATTTTATAAACATCATTAATATGCAACAACTGTAATCCTGAATCTTTATCATTCTTATATTTATTCTGCAATTCTTTAATTAAAGTCTCTAATTCTATTTTACTAACTGTTAAAAGATGAACTAAATTATCTTCATTTAATCCATTATCACCTGCAACATATAATAAAGATTCAAGTTCTGCTATTTTTGATGCCATACTTTAAATTCCTTCTAAATTCAAGTCTCCAAAATCTCTAGCCTGTTTAACAATGATTTGATGTTTCTTACACAATTCAAGCATTGCTAAAAACAACCCTATTACATCTGATAGATTTTCCATATCATTTACGCAATCAAAGAAACTGACTTTTTTATTGCTGTGAACTTTATTGGCTAGATAATTAATCATTTCCTTAACAGGTATTTCTTTAACCTGAATTGATACAATATCCGGCTTTTTCAGTTTTGTTCTTTTTAAAATCATCGCAAATGTCTTAGCTAATTCATCAGAAGTTATTTGTCCCATCGGAAGTGGCTGTATCTTTTCAGTAGTTGAAACACTAGTTTCCTTAGATACAGTAATAGGAACTTCTTCATTTCGATCTTTAAAATATCCTGAGATTTTTTTAAATAACGAATATTGAACAAGTTGTTGCACTAATTCCTCACGTGGATCTTCTTCAGGCATTTCTACAAAATCATTTTGTGGCAATAAATATTGTGACTTTATCCTTAACAAAGTTGAAGACATTACAAAATACTCGCCTACAATTTGCAAATTTAAATTTTGCATTTTTTTCAAATAAGCTAAATATTGACTTGTAATCTGTGCGATCGGAATGTCATAAATATCAATCTTTTGCGATTGAATTAAATGAAGCAGCAAATCTAATGGACCTTCAAAATTAGGCAATTCTAATGTTAAATTATCTTTATTTGTCATTATTTTTCTTCAATAATTTAATCAAATACGTATACTCAGGAACAGCAGCAATTTTCTTATTAGGATAATCTTCAGATAAGTTTTTCAAAATATCGAGTAAATATTTCTCTTCTCGAAAACCCGGAGCAAGTGACAAATATCTAATAATAATAAAATTATCATCATTCTGGGTTCCAAGAACGCCAACAATGTTAGAACTATCATTTCGATATAAATAAAGTTGAAAATCATTATCTTCTTGATTCAACTTCATTTCATCCCTTAAATTATCTAAATTTTTAAAATCAGGCAAAAATGATAATAATCCCATTGCCGTTTTTTCATAGTCTTTTTTATATTGAACTAACATATCGTCACCTATGCTCTTGGATGAGCCTTTTGATAAACTTGCAAAATATGAGTTTGTGTCAGATTAGTATAAATCTGCGTTGTACTAATATCCGAATGACCCAAAATTTCTTGAACTACTCGTAAATCTGCACCATTTTCAAGCAAATGTGTAGCAAAAGTATGGCGTAAAGTGTGAGGCGTTACATCTTTATCGATTCCTGCCATCTTACAGTAACGCTTTATTATTTGCCAAACAGCTTGACGAGTCAACGGAGTTCCTCGATTATTCAAGAAAAGGAATTCACTATTGGACCCCTTCTTCAATAAAAGCGGATCTCTAACTTCCTCTTCATATTTTTTAATCCATGATAAAGCCATATCACTAATTGGAATCAAGCGTTCCTTAGAGCCTTTTCCTAAAACTTTAATTAATTGTAAATCTTCATGTATATTTTCCAACTTTAAATTAATCAACTCACTAACTCTAATTCCCGTGGCATATAAAGTCTCAAGCAAAGCTCGATCACGTAAACCTAATTTTTTGCTAGTATCAGGTTGATCTAAAAGCACACTAACTTCTTTTTCAGTCAATGCAACAGGAAGCTTATATTCCTTTTTAGGTGGATCAATTTCAATCATTGGATTAAGTTTTTGGATATTTTGACGTGCAAGCCATTGATAAAACTTTCGCAAACTAGAAATAATTCTACTAATTGAACTAGTCGCTTTATTCATATCACGTTGTCGTGCCAAAAAAGCATCAATATCTGTAGCCTCTGTTGGCCAACTAGAAAAGCCTTCTTGCTTCAAGAAATTGATGAACTCTGTTAAATCTTGTCTATAAGCCGTAACTGTATTATTGCTTAAGCCTCTTTCAAGTTGAACAAAACGTAAGTAGTCTTCAACTTGTTCTTCTAATTTACTCATTGCTTTGTTCTTCAGGATCATTAATTAAAGTAATCGTACCAGCATCTTTATCTTCTACAATTATTTTAGCTTTCAAAAGGTGCCCCAAAGCACGCTTAAATGCAGATTTAGAAATACCAAAATAATTTTTAATTTCTTGTGCATCAGACTTATCGTAGAATGGCAAAGTTTTGCTTTCTTTACGACGTAAACTCATCAAAATCATTTGCGCATCATCATCAATTTCTTCAAAAGCGCGTGGCAAACTACTCAAATTCAATCTACCATATTGACTAATGCCAATAACTCTTCCTTTAAATTGTTCACCTAAACGAAGCGGACGACCCATTTGTGATTCATGAACAAAACCAAGGTAGTATTCATTAGTCAATACGAATGCCCCTATTGAACGACTAGAATATACTGTTGCAAATACATTCTTATTCTTCATACTATTAGGGAATTTACTTGAAACTTGTTCAAAAATATTTTCATCCGCCATTTTAGCCCAAATTCGATCTTTATCATCAGTTTCAATTCTAACTAATAAACGATCATCTTTTCTTGGCCAACGATTTTTATCAAGTGGTAAATCATCCATTGAAAGAACAACATCTTTATCCGGTAATCCAATATCAATGAATACGCCCAAACCATATCTAACTTCTGTTACCTTACCCCAACCATATTGATCAGGCTGAGAAAATGGTAAAAATTGTGTCATTTCACGATCATGATGTTGATTATCATAAATAAAACCCGAAATTTCATCACCTAAACGAGGTGGTTCTTCTTGAGTGATTTCTTGACGCTTTAATTCATAAGTTACGCCATCAATTTGCACATAAAATGCATCTTCATTTTGATCAATAATTTTTCCAGTTGCAATTGTTCCAAGCATATTTGTCTCCTACTTTACATATCTCTGATTATAAGTATACGCAAAAATTGAGTAAAATAAAATAGCCAGCCTTACAGTTGACTATTTATAAAAATATTTATATTTACTAATCTTTTACTTGCTTAATTGCATCAATAATTGTTCCGTCACGATATTCAACTAAAGCAACAGTTCTATCAGTATATTCAAGTGGCTTAGGTGTACCAACTTGATTTTCCGCTAACTTTTGCAAATCATTAATATCAACAATCTTTAATCCTGGAACATTTGATAAAATTTCAATTAAGTCTTTGCGTTTAGGATTAATGGCAATTCCACGTTCAGTTACTAAAACATCAATTGAATCACCTGGAGTCACTACAGTTTCAACGCTTGGAACAACTGTAGCATTTCTTCCACGAACAAGTGGAGCTGTAATAATCGTCATTTTAGCTCCGGCTGCAGCATCTTGGTGTCCACCAACCGCACCACGAATGACACCATCTGAACCTGTCATAACGTTAACGTTAAAGTCAGTATCAATTTGAAGAGCTGATAAAATTGATACGTCCAAATTATTAACAACTGCGCCCTTGTTATGAGGATCAGCATACCATGAAGCATCAATTTCTTGTTGATCTTTATTCTTAGCCATAGATGCGGCCGCACCCTTATCGAAGTCCTGTACATCCATAACCTTTCTTACTAATCCTTCTTCAAGAAGATCGGTTGTTGGTTTTGTAATTCCACCCAAAGCAAATGATGCTGTAATACCATCTTTAAGCATAGATTGGCGAAGATATCTTGTTACGGCTAAAGCAGCACCACCTGAACCAGTTTGGAATGAAAAGCCTTGCTTATAATATGGTGAATTAACAATAACTTGGTTAACCATCTGTGCAATTTTCAATTCTTTTGGATCTTTAGTAAAACGAGTTGCACCAGAACCAATTTTATCGGGATCACCAATCTTATCAACTTTTACTACATAGTCGACTTGATCTTGTTTGATTGAAGCTGGAGTATTTGGATAATCAACAATATTATCAGTTAAAAGGACAACTTTATTAGCATATTGAGCATCCATTAAAGCATAACCAAGTGAACCAAAAACAGCATCCCCTTCTTGACCATTGGCATTACCTGCGGGATCAGAGATAGGAACACCTAAAAAGGCAACATCAATCTTGATCTCTCCTTCTTCAATTGAACGAGCACGGTTACCGTGTGAACGGAAAATTACCGGGTTCTTAAGACCACCATGAGAAACAAAATCACCAAGTGAACCACGCATACCGGAAGAAGTAATATTTGTAATTACTCCCTTTTTAATAGCTTCGATAATTTTATCGTTCATTACGCCAGTTAACGAAGATGGAGCTAAGGTTAAATCCTTATAACCCATTTTAATGATTAAATCCATAACTTTATTAAAAGCATAATCACCATTTCTAAAGTGGTGATGGAAGGAAATAGTCATGCCATCTTTCAAATTATCTTTAATAACTTGTTCAAGAGAATCAACAACTTTATTTTGACCAGTAGTAACACGAACTTTTGGTGCGACACGCGTTACTTCAGGATGACCAATTTCTGTAGTTTCATATGGTTTTAAATTCATTTTTGACATTAAGTCATCTGGTAATTCACGATTTACTTTATTCTCCAATGTAGTTACCCTCCTCATCAATTAAGTTAGATGCTTTAGCAGTTTCCAAAACACGATTTGCTTTTTCAACAACTGGTTTATCAACCATCTTACCGTTCATTGAGATAACACCAGAGCCCTTAGCTTTAGCTTCGCGTATAGCATTTTGAACAGCTTGTGCATTTTCAATTTCTTCTTTTGTTGGATTAAATACTTTATTAACCATTGCAATTTGACGTGGGTTAACAAGAGATTTACCATCGTAACCTAATTCATGAATATAGTTAGTTTCACGATAAAATCCTTCAGTATCTTTCATATTTGAAAAGACAGTATCAAATGCATATACATCAGCAGCACGAGCAGCTTGAAGAACCATATTACGGGCAAATTCGAGTTCACGGCCATCTGGATAACGATGAGTATGCATATCGGCAGTATAGTCTTCACCAGAAACAGCTAATCCCATCATTAATGGTGTTGCTTCCGCAATTTCTGGAGCATGCAAAACGCCTTTTGCACTTTCAATAGCAGCCATGACGCCAATTGATCCCTTTTCAATACCAAATTCATCTTCCCAATGTTCAATATCTTTAACTAATTTTTGAATCATTGTTGCAGATTCGGTTTTAGGTAAACGAATGACATCGACACCTGCTTTAACCATAGCCTTAACATCTTCGTCATAAAATGGAGTATCTTGACCATTGACTCTAACGACAATTTCTGCGCCACCAAAATCAACTGTTTTAATTGCTTCGTAAACAAGCATTCTAGCAGCATCTTTTTCAGTCAAAGAAACTGAATCTTCAAGGTCAAGCATAATTGAATCAGCACCATAAATTCCAGCATCTTTAATCATTGCTGGATTGTTGCCTGGAACGAACATCATCGTTCTGCGCAAACGATTTTTAACGTAAGTCATTCTCTACAATACCTCCAATTCTGGTTTATCTGAAGTTTCAGTAGCTCTTTGAGCCGCAGCTAAAGTACGTGCTTTAATAACACAATCCAAAGCACCCTTATCAGTTGCTTTAACTTTTACATTATCAAGACCATATTTTTTCAAAGTATCAGTGATAACTTTTTCAATTTGATCACCATAAGCCTTTTTCACTTCTGAATCTAAATCAATTTCAATACCATTTGAACCTTTTGAAATCATGATTTGAATATCTGAAGACTCTAAAGTCCCAGCTACACCAGTAGTTTTAATTTCCATCAATTTTCATTCCTTTCTTAATTCTATCTTGTAATTTCAACAAATTATCATTTATATAATCGTATGTTGTCTTAGGAACGAATTTGGCGATTTCCGTCAAATTTCCTTCTTTAATATCTTTTCTAACTTGAGTTGCAGTAACAAGCTGACCTTCCACTTGATATCGAGGCGTAATAATTACTTCAATATCTGGTCCCAATTCATGTGCCAAACTAACATTGTAATAATGAGTTGTAATTGAAATTGGCTCTTTTCCCAGATATCTTCTCGTAATATTGAGTTTAGGAGCAATTATATTTTTGAATACTCGTGCATCAATTTCCGTTTGCGTATCAATTAAGTCTTTCGGGGATTGTAAGAAATAAGCTGGAAAAGTAGCGCTAGAAACCATATAGTCTCCACCACTTACTACTTTTACATTTTTTAAATCAGACAAACCTTCTTGAACTAACATCATTCTTTCTTTTGTCTTAAACAAAGAAAGATCTGTTGCTACGACAAAAACATAAATCAAATCATTTTCTTGACTGGCCATTTCTACTAAGTGGCGATGTCCTAATGTAAACGGATTTGCATTCATTACAATTGCCGCAATTTTTTTATTATCTTGGTTCGGAATTTGTGGCAAGCTATTTAAATAATCGTCAACATTTGGATTTCCGCTTTCTAAAAAAGCAGCCTGCTCTGTATGAGCTAGTTCTGAAAAACTCAAATGTTGAAAACTAGAAGAATATTTTTCCTTTGTAAAAACAAACGAATGAAATTTTCCTTCATTAAATAGGTACTGTTGCAATGCCGTCACGATCTTATTAAAACGTGCCCCCGATGTTGCATCTTCGTTGCAAACACCAATATACTTAAGAACATTACCAGCAATACTTCCTGTACCTACCAACTTACCATCTTCATCAATCAAACCTAAAGTATGGTCAATTACATCAATTTCACGATCAGAAAAATCATGTAAACCGAGTTTTTCTAAAAATTCTTTCCACTTCTTACGAGTTGTAGGCTGACTTAAATAAAGGTCAACTACCTTATCCATATTTTCCTCTAATCTATAGTTTGTGCAGTTTATTACTTTCTTCTCATCAGCTCTAGTTTACTCTTGTATTTTAATTATTTCAATTTACAGTTATATTTTTGAAATATTTAAAAAAATATTTTTTTGCTTTAAAAAATTAATGATTTCGTCATGCATTTTTATTGGTTGTTCTGCTTGAATCAAGTGACCACAGTTTTTTACAGATTCAGTAACAACCTGATCATTTATAAAAGAAACAGCATCAATAAAATGATAATCAAAATATGGAGAATTTTCTCCAGCTAATACTAACATTGGTACAGGCGTATCCAATATAATATCACGCCAATCTTGCTCCGCATGATCAACTAAGCATTTATAATTTTCATCTGGATTATACGGATATTTAACATATTCCATTTTAGCTTTATTAAACATTTCATCATCAATGTGTGCATAAGTCGATTTCCCAAAATCAAGTTTTAAATAAGTTGGGTAGTTATCCCAAGTTAAGTCTTTAAAACCATACTTCCAAGTTTCATCAGCAATCATTTTAGGTGATTGATCTAGATCGACCATTGCAGCTAACCGTCCTTTACCATACTGTGCTAAATATGCCCATAAATTTGCGGCTCCCATAGAATTTCCAATACCGATTACATCATGCAAATCTAATTTTTCTAATAATTCTTCTACATCTGCCGCATGACGACTCATTCTTTGACCTTTATAGGTACGCTCTGATTGTCCTTGATTTCGTGGATCAAGCATAATAAAATGAAAATCATTTTTGAATAAAGCAATTGTATTAAGCCACATCTGGCTAGAGCCACCAATTCCAGGTATTCCTAAAATTGTAGGATTATCTTGATCCCCTATTTCGGTATAATGCAAACGAACATGATCTGTAGTAGTAAAATCCATTTATTTTTCCTTCTTAATAAATTTAGTAATAAAAAAGACAAGATGTTTTCATCTTGTCTATATTTTATCGTAATTATCTTTTTACCAAACACCAATAACTTTCATCCAAAGCGTACCAACTGTACCGAAGATAATTAAGTAAAGCAAACCTAAAACAAAATTCATCTTCCACCATTCGCTTTGTTTGACGTAGCCTGTCGTTGCTAAAATTGATGCTGGACCGTTAGCATAGTGAGTTGTTGAAGCGTTGAATGCCCCAGTAAATGCCAAAAGCATTGCAGACAAACCAAGAGGAGCTCCTGTTGCAACAGCCACTGATAAGAATGGTAAGTAAAGTGCAGTCATATGAGCAGTTCCACTTGCAAAGAAATAGTGAGTATAGAACATAAGAAGTACTAAAACTACCAATACTAATTGCCAACTAATACCATGCAATCCGGTTTGAACAAGTTTTGAGAACCATGAAATAAATCCGTATGAAATAAGCTTTCCTGCCATAAACATTAAAATTGAAAGCCAAATCAAAATATTCCAAGCTCCTGTTTCAGCTAAAGCATCTTTCATGGTTAAAACGCCAGTAATCAAAAGTAATGAAACAGCCAAAAATGCTACAAAAGTTGCATCTAATTGTGGAATTTTAAAGAAACCTGATAGTACCCAAAGAATAATAGATAGGCAGAATACTGCTGACATAATTTTTTCTGGAGTAGACATTGGTCCCATTTCGTTTAATTTTCCTTCTGCCCACTTTTTAGCACCAGGAGTTTCTTTGATTTCTGGTGGGTACATCTTGTAAATTACGAATGGAATAATAATTGTTGCCACTGCGACGGGAACAATGGCTGTCAAGAACCAGCCAGCCCAACTCATTTGATAGCCCTTTTGAGCAGCTAACTGTTGAGCAACCATATTTGGTGCAGCACCTGTAATAAATAATGCTGTTGATAAAATATTGGCATGAAAAGCAGTAAAGTCAACATATGCACCAATTTTCTTTCTAGATGAATCGTTTGGTTTAGAATTATAACCATCTTGAGAAACTGATTTAACAACTGGCCAAACTACGCCACCTGTACGCGCACTGTTTGACGGAATTAAGGCACCCAAAATCAATTCCAAACCAGTAATTGCATATCCAATACCAAGTGATTTTTTACCAAATTTTTCAATCATGATATAAGCTATTCTGTTGCCCAATCCAGTTTTACTAATACCATGAGCCATAATAAATGCCATTGCAATTAACCAAGCGGCTGAATTTCCAAATGAACTTAAAACGCCTTGATTAACAACTACACCTTTAGAATCAATAACATCTTTCATTGGTGCTAAACCAAGCAATACAGTGAAAACTAATCCTACAAGCGTAGTACCTCCAATTGGCAAAGGCTTAGTAATACAACCAACAATTGTAGCTACGAAAATAGCGAACATTTCCCAAGCTTGAACGGAAAGTCCGGCTGGGCGCCAAGGAGTAATACACCAAAGAACAATACCGACAATTAACGGCCAAATAAAGCTTTATAATTAACTTTCTCTAGTTTTTTCATTATATTTTTACTCTCTAATGTTTATTAAGGGCGATAAACATCGTCGATAATATCGAATCCTTTATTTTTAAGCGATTTATCTACCCAACTTAAGTCAACTTCACCTTTGCTAAAAGCGATTGCTTTTTCATCATCTTTTTTATGAAAAGCTTGAGCCTTTGGCAAAATTTCAGCTGCATCTTTACGTGGAATACAAATCACTCCATCAGAATCACCTAATATGATATCTCCAGGATTTACGCTTACGTTTCCACAAGCAACAGGAACATTTAGTTCGCCAGGGCCTTCCTTGTATGGACCACCAGGTGTTGTGCTTCGTGCATAAATTGGCAATTTCCAATTTTGCAAATTATCAATATCACGAATTGGGCCATCAATAACAATTCCTGCAATTTTCTTTTGATCACGAAGATAAGACATCATCACTTCACCGATAAGAGATCGCGTATTGTCTCCTTCATCATCAATGACAATGATATCCCCTGCTTGACAATAGCGAAGAGCTGCATAAATCGCCAAATTATCACCTGCTCTGGTATGAACAGTAAACGCTGGACCGACCATTTCATGATCAGGATTTGACATTAATTTGATGCGTGGATGCATTGCACAATTTCTTTCCATGCAATCTGCAGTATTTGAAGCAGGAATATCCATAAATCCCTTTACGATATCAGGATCAGGCATGTTGCGTTTTAAATAAATTCTCTTTCCTACAGGCATAAGAGCTCCTACTTAATTTAATTCAACACCATTCAAAACTTCTTGCATTTTATCAGCTGAGTTAAGCATCTTTTTCTTTTCAGTATCTGACAATTTAGTCTCAATAACATGACTAATGCCATTTCCATCAATGACTGCTGGAGTACCTAAGTATAGATCATGTTTAATACCGTATTCTCCATTAATTGGAGCAGACAATGGCAACTCAATAGAACAGTTATTAAGAATTGCAGAAACAATTTGCGTAAGCATCATTGCTACACCGTAGAAAGTCGCACCTTTATTGCTAATGATTTTGCCACCCTTTTTGCGGACATCAGTTTCAATTTCGTTTAAAACATCATCATTAATTTCTAAATAATCGCGAAGCGGCTTATTGGCAACAATTGATTCATCAAAGTTTTCAAATGAAGTATCACCATGTTCACCAAGAACCATTGAATTAACTTCGGTAACGGGAACATTAAGTCTCTTTGCAAGTTCCACACGAAGACGCATTGAATCAAGAGACGTACCCGTTCCGATTACTTTGTTTTTTGGAAAACCAGATAACTTTTGAGTTAAAGTAGTTAAAATATCAACTGGATTTGCAGATACAACAAATATTCCATTAAAGCCTGAATCAACTACAGGTTTAACAATACTCTTTAAAATCTTGATATTTTTAGCTACTAAATCAAGTCTAGTTTCACCCGGCTTGCGAGGAATACCTGCAGTAATAACTACAACGTCAGCATCTTTGGCATCTGAATATTCACCAGGATGAATATTAGTTTCACCCATAAATGGTGTAATATCTTCTAAGTCCATCGCATCGCCAACAGGACGTTCTTTAACAACATCACAAATTACCAACTCATCAATAGTAGTATTTTGTAATAAATCATTTGCAAAAGTAGAACCAACAGCACCATCACCAACAAGCAATACTTTTCTACTCATCTTTATTTTCCTTTCAACTTTAATTTGTTATTCTTTGCACAAGTACAT
>NZ_BALY01000013.1 GCF_000615445.1 Lactobacillus hamsteri DSM 5661 = JCM 6256
TGATTTGGGCGTGAAATTTGATAACAATGATGTTACTGAACCTGTTGGTGGGCTTTGGCGTCGTGGTCATAAACCAGTTGAACCTATGGGTTATGCATATATTCATATTTTAGGAGATTGGGTTAAGGAACACGGTGCCCATCTCTTTACAGATACACGTGTCAAGCATTTGATTATTGAAAATGATGCTATTAAAGGCGTAATTGCCGAAAGAAAAGATGGTAGTAAAGTTACGGTTCATGCTAAGGCAGTTATTTTAACGGCTGGTGGTTTTGGCGCTAATACTAAGATGGTCCAAAAATACAATACTTATTGGAAGCATATTGATGATGATATCGCGACTACTAATTCTCCAGCTATTACGGGAGATGGTATTAATTTAGGACTTGAAGCAGGTGCTGATTTAGTTGGAATGGGCTTTATTCAGTTGATGCCAGTTTCTGATCCAAAGACTGGTGAATTATTTACTGGACTTCAAACGCCTCCTGCTAACTTTATTATGGTAAACCAAAAGGGTGAACGTTTCGTTAACGAATTTGCAGAACGTGATACTTTGGCTAAGGCGGCGATTTCTAACGGTGGCTTATTCTATCTTATTGCCGATGATAAAATCAAGGAGACGGCTTATAACACTACACAGGAGTCGATTGATGCACAAGTAAAGGCTGGCACATTATTTAGAGCAGATACTCTTGAAGATTTAGCCAAACAAGTAGGCATGGACCCAGATATTTTGGTTAAAACTATTAAAAATTATAATTCTTATGTTGATCAAGGCAATGATCCAGAATTTCATAAAAATGTGTTGGGACTTAAATGTGAAGTTGCCCCATTTTATGCGACTCCTCGTCGGCCTGCTATTCATCATACTATGGGTGGACTCGTAATTGATACTAAAGCGCGCGTCTTAAACCATGCAGGACAAGCAATCAAGGGCCTTTACTCAGCTGGTGAAAATGCTGGCGGTCTTCATGCTGGTAATCGTTTAGGTGGAAACTCATTGGCTGATATCTTTACTTTTGGTAGAATTGCTGCTAATACAGCTTATGATGATATGGAAGAATCTGATGCAACTAGCGGAGCTTCTCAACATTAAAAATAACGAAAATAAAACGCCTAGGAAAAATTCCTAGGCGTTTTTGTGTGAAGTAAGTAAAAAATAGTTAATTAATATTATTTATTTTAAAATGCCAACTTTGTCGATCTTTTTAAGAATATCTTTGCCGTGTGGGGATTTTAAAATTGCATCACTTAAGTCGCAGCCAGCTTGATTGCCGTGGTGGTTACCGCCAGCCCAATGATTATTGTTAGTGACATCATATACGATGCCGTCAACTGCTACATAAGCAGGGCGACCATCTTTACCGTCATTTTGCTTTAAGTCTTCTAAAGTAAATTCTTTCATATAGAGGACTCCTTTCATAAGTAAATTTATACGTTAATATAATGGTAACACCGTGTCACTGTATATGCTATTAATTTGAAAACTCTTATTACTTTCTTACAAATTACCTCGCCAGCCGGCGATGTCTTCTGCTTTAAAGTCATAATCTAATTTTTTACCATAGATTTTTTCGTATGCGGCAACTTTTTGTTCATAATCCTTTTTCATCATTTGAATAGAATTTTCTTTTTCACTCAAAGTTACATCTGGATAAATGACTGGTAGGACATGAACGATATATTTGGTTTGGTAAAAATGATCGTTTTTCTTTTCTAATTTAGGCAAATTTTGAATTTCTACGAAAACAGAAATGATAGGTACGTTCTGCTTAGCGGCGAAATAATAGGCTCCTCGCTGTGGCTTGCGAGGCTTGCGGTAATTCCACCACATCTCTTGTTCAGGATAAATAAGCACCCAATTATTGCGATCTAGAGCGTTATGGAGATGCTGAATGAAAGGACCGCCGATATAATTCGGACTATTTACCAAAGGGATGGTACCAATATAATTCATTAAGTATCTAAAAAAGCCAGGCAACATTAAATTAGTGTCTTCAATTACGATTGAAAGTTTACGATGTTCATGTTCAGCCAAACGCTTGATAGTCAAAGCATCAACTTGGTTGAAATGATTAGAAGTTACAATTGCACCGCCACGAGGTAAATCACGCAAGTTTTCGGTACCCTTAACTTCAGTCGAAGCAGTAATTGTGTGAGAAAAAGCGCGAAGCATTAAATGACCAATTCCGTTGTTCAACTTGCTAGAAAAGCTATTTTGATGTTTCCAAAAATCATTTACTAGCTTTAAACGTTCATCTAGGCTCATAACAGGATCGCCAATTTCCACCTTTGCTGTGAAATTGCGATCGTTTGCGGCTTTTTTTATATTTTCAATTACTTGTTCACGATTGTCGCCAATAATCATTAGACATGCTTCTTTCTAATTAGATTCGAACGTTTTCAAACTTTTTAACTTTAGCCCAAGTGTATTCTTCTTTTTCGATAGATTTAACTTTTTCGGCCATTTTAGCTAAGTCATCGCGAGCGCGTTGACGATCCTCATCGGTAAATTCGGCTAATTGCTGACGAAGTTCGTCGTAGTATTCATTATCTTTAGCAACTTCCCAGAAATAGTTACCATATTGTACATCGTCAAAATGCCATGGCTTGAAGAAAAGGTTGTAGTGAACGATCTTAGGATCTTCAATTTCAGGGATACTTTCGTTAGGCATTGCGTCCCATTCTTTAGGAAGATGATAAATTTTATCTTCACAAATTTCGTTCATGTAAGCTTGATCAGGATCGACATTATCGAAGTGATATTTTTCAATTAAGTAATAGAACTTATCGATGAAGTGCTTGTCTCGGAAGGCTTTCGTATTAAAAAGGATTACCCCGTTGTTGATGTATTTTTCTGGTGGGAAAATACCTTGGCACTTTTTAATATATTCTTGAAGAAGAGGCATGTAACGAATGGACAAGTCAGGACAGCTAGCAAACATGTTATCGCCAATGTCGATATTGTACATTTCGGCAATGTCTGTATTAACAATAGTATCGGCATCTAAGTAAACAGCCTTATCATATTGTGGGAAAAGTTCCGGAATAAATAAACGGTAAAAAATAGACATAGTGAAGAATTGACCACGTAAGTAATTCTCTTCACTATTGTGGATTGGTTTAACCATGTCATCGTTAATATGGAAAACATTAACGTGGACGTTTTCAGTCGACATGTTTTCTAAACTTTCTCTATGTTCATCACTGATACTTTGAACTAAAAGAGTGATGGTGTAGTCATTTTCAGGACTAGTATGGTTAATTAACGATTGAATTGATACGGAAGCGTAAGGTGTGTAGTTGTCACTGATAGTATAAAAAATAGGAATAGTCATGTGTTTTCCTCCAAATTATTTGTGTAGATTATTTTTTATTGTTAGATATTCGTTAAGCAGGTCATCATATTCATGAAGCTTCAATACGCTATGAACCCGTTCAACATCCCAAGGCTTAACTGTTTGAGTATGAAAATATGGCTTAAACCGGAAGCTAGTAGTGAAATGCTGAATAACTGTGTCGGGATGCAAGCGATATTGTTCATTATATTTTCTCGACATAATTCTCTTTTTCACAGCCAATTTGTTGAGCGCAGTTTGATCTGGGAAAAACATTTTTTTCACCTGCATCATGTGCCGAATGCGAGCAAATAATTTAGTCTGTTTGATTTCTTTCATGTTTAAAAGCAAGACGCCAGAGTTTAGGTAATCAAATGCTTTTCGTTGCTTAAAGTTATGGAAGAAAAATCTTCCCCAATAATCGAGAACCCCGACAAGCTCAATATTGTCCAAATTTTGTTCATAAAAACTCGTCAGATCTTGGCGGACAATTATATCATCATCCAAGTAAAGAATACGGTCAGGAATTTGTGGCAATTGATCCGCAAATAATCTGAGCATGGCGTAAGGGGTAAAACGTGTTCCCATGTTCGCTGACGGTGGCTCTTGAATAAAGAGGCTGGTACAATCAATTAATTCCAAAGTATTCTTAGGATTCTTTTTAACCAACAATGAACGAATATAATCAGCCGCATGTTTGGAAAAGGGTTGATATTGTTTTTCGTCGCTTTGAATGTACATTGTTAATACATATAAATGTAATTCTGCGTTGGTATTTTTTAACAAAGACAGAGTTGAAATTAAAACTCCATCTTCGGCATTGTGATCGCCACAAAAAAGTATGTTCATATAACTTCTCACTTTTTATTTCTGGTTGTTTTTTCATAATTATAGTAATTATAATTGCTTAGTTTAGCACGACTAGTAAGACTCTTCCAAATTTGCTCGTACAAGTTCTTTTGTGCCTGTTTTTTGGATAAATTTTTATTAGGATAAAAAGGGCCATCAATATAAACTGTAATTTTAGGTCTTTTGAAAAGTTTAGATTTGCGATAAGTACTTGTCGCAGTGAAGCTTGGAGCATTTAATGAAACTGGAAAATGCATGCTGGTTTCATCAAAAGGACGTATTTGTGTATAGTATGGCCAAACATGAGCCTCAGGATAAATCAAAACCACGCCTTTTTTATCAGAAATGATAGTTTGAATAGCTTTAATTAATTTAATGGATTGCTTAATATCATTTCCAACTGGCAGTCCCCCGTAACGGACAAGATGCTTTCCAATAAAAGGGATGCCCCAGTTTGCTTGTCCTGCAATGGCATAGAAGTTTTTTATCGGAAAAACAGTTAAAGGAGTAAAAACATCGCCCATTGGTTGAGTATGATTGCCATAAACAAAATAGCCTTGGTTATGAATTTGCTGAAGCTTTTCTTTTCCTACAACATGAACATGCAAAAATCCGCGAGAATAAATCCAGCCAAATCCAGTGGCTAATATCCGCGCAATTTTATTCCAAATGCGAGATGGAAGAGAAGTGGGGAGAATTTGATAATCGTCGGGTAGAGCAAAATCTTGCTGAGCAGAATTAACAACATCATCGGTTGTTTTTTCATAGTAGTAAGTTTTCATGTATTCTCCCTCCCTTTTTAAATAAAGTTACTTAATTTTATCATATGAATAATCTTCAAAAATAAAAAAGGCGAAACGTATCAAATTACGTTCCGCCTTAATTTTTGGCACAAAAAAAGCACCGACTTCTCGCAGTGCCATTTCCATATTGGTGGGTGGCCAGGGGATCGAACCCTGGACCCACGGATTAAGAGTCCGTTGCTCTGCCAGCTGAGCTAGCCACCCATATTTCGTATCAGTTCATCGCTGACAGTTAAATATATTATCAAGTAATCGACATTTTGGCAAGAGTTTTTTATAAAAAAGTTTAGAAAAATAAAAAAGTCGCTAATTAGCGACTAAAAAACTAAAGTTTATCCTTAATTTCGTATGGCTCACCTTGTTTATCATCACGGATTTTATCAGCGAGATAAATTGCATAAGTACCATTCTTTGTGTTCTTGGCAATTACAATTTGGCCAGCGGTTGGTTTATCAGCCTTAATAATTTGAGCACTGCGACGAGCCTCTTTAAAATCGTGAGAAGAGGCAATGGCATCGCCAGGATTAAAGAATACATTTTCATTGTTCATAGGAAAGCCCCCTTATTAAATATTTCTTACCTATATTTTATCAACAATTGATCATAAAAGCTTATTAAAACAAGAGAGCTAAGAAATATTTAAGTTTTACGGCACAAAAAAACACTGCCGAAGCAGTGTTTCTAAATTATGGGTGGCCAGGGGATCGAACCCTGGACCCACGGATTAAGAGTCCGTTGCTCTGCCAGCTGAGCTAGCCACCCATGTCATAACCGACAGCTATTATTATGCAACCAATTGCAAAATAATGCAAGCTTTTTTTGTGAAAAATATCAAAAAGATTTTTCAATTGCCTTACATTAAGGTTAAAAAAGGGACGTAACGTTGGCTAATATTACAAAATTCAGTATAATATAGGGGCAAAGGAGGCACATTTCGATGCCAAAGAAAATTCTCGTCGTCGATGATGAGAAGCCCATTTCCGATATCATTAAGTTTAACTTAACTAAGGAAGGCTTCGACGTCGACACTGCCTATGATGGTGAAGAGGCTGTTAAAAAAGTTGACGAATATGATCCAGATCTTATGATTTTGGACTTAATGTTGCCAAAAAAAGATGGACTCGAAGTTGCACGTGAAGTGCGTCAAACTCATGATATGCCCATCATCATGGTAACTGCTAAAGATACTGAAATTGATAAAGTTTTAGGACTTGAAATGGGTGCGGACGATTACGTTACCAAGCCATTTTCAAATCGTGAGTTAGTAGCCCGAGTAAAGGCTAACTTACGTCGTCGTGACATTGTTAAAAAAGCAGAAGCTGCTACTCAAGATGAAACCGATAAGAATATTAAGATCGGCAACTTGGTAATTATGCCGGATGCTTACATTGTTGAAAAGAATGGTAAAAAGATTGAACTTACTCACCGTGAATTTGAACTTCTTTACTACTTAGCTCAACATATGGGTCAAGTTATGACTAGAGAACACTTATTACAAACTGTTTGGGGTTATGACTATTTTGGCGATGTGCGTACTGTGGATGTAACTGTTCACCGTTTACGGGAGAAGATTGAGGATAATCCAATCCAACCTCAAATTTTGATTACCCGTCGTGGTGTTGGTTACTATGTAAAACAGCCAACCGAAGAATAATTAAGAAAGCCACAAGACTGTCTAAGTATGTGGCTTTCTTTTTGTATTACTATTTTTTGAAAGCAAATGGATAGATTAAAAAAGAAAATAAAAAAGACTTTTAATTCAATTAACACTAAATTGGCAGTTGTCTTCATGCTCATGCTTTTAGCAACAATTGAAGTCATTGGAGCATATTTTACACGACAACTAGAACAGAATAATATTGAAAATTTTCAATCATCGATTCAAATTCCGCAAATTGTGACTAATCAATTGTCAAATCAGTTGGCTAGAAACAATAAAAACACGGATGATCGTTTAAATGGAATTATTAACGATTACAGCAACAGTTCTTCAATTAGTGAAATTGTTGTTGTTGATAATAAGGATATTATTCGTGCTGTTTCGACGTTAAACGACAAAGGTCGAGTAGGCCAAAGAGTAAATAATACTGATGTTAAGCAGGTAACTTCAACAGGACGGCAAGTTACAAAAGTAATTAATGATCATGGAACTAATTACATGATTCAGGTTTCTCCACTTAGCAGCGGCAATGGTTCAACTAACAATGTTGGAGCAATTTATGTGAGAGCAAATATGCAAAGCTTATTCAATGATTTGCGAAATACTTCATTTGCCTTCCTTGTTGCTTCATTAATTGCGGCTATTTTGGGAGCAATTTTGGCTTTAGTTATTTCACGAGCAATCACGCGTCCGATTGAAGAAATGCAGGAACAAGCCTTAAGCATCGCGGATGGAGATTATTCTAATCAGGTTAAAATTTATTCTAACGATGAATTAGGACAATTGGGTAAGGCGTTTAATACTTTATCAATTAGAATTGAACGTTCTCAAGAAGAATCCGACAGTGAACGAAGACGACTGGACAGCGTTTTGTCACACATGACAGACGGTGTTTTAGCTACAGATCGTCACGGCAATGTTAGTGTTGTTAACCAAATGGCACTTAATTTCTTAAATACTAAAGAAAAAGATATTATCAATAAACCAATTAATGAAGTTTTAGGTCTAGATGAATCTGCCCAAGATCTTATTTCTAATCAAAAGGAAATTGTCGTAACTGTTAATGGTGGCACACGTGATGAAATGATTTTGCATGCTAGCTTTTCTTTAATTAAAAGAGTTACGGGCTTTGTTTCTGGTAGTGTTTGCGTTTTGCACGATGTTACTGAACAACAAAAGAATGAAAATTCACAGCGACAATTCGTTTCTAATGTTTCGCACGAGTTGAGAACGCCTTTAACTAGTTTGCGGGCTTATATTGATACCTTGAATGCCGGAGCCTGGAAAGATCCTGATATAGCGCCACAATTCTTGCAGGTTACGCAAGAAGAAACTGAGCGGATGATTCGAATGATCAATGACCTTCTTAGCCTATCCAGAATGGACCGTGGTGTTTCCAAGATGGAGCCCGAACTTGTTAACATAAATGATTTCGTTGCCCATATTCTTAATCGTTTTGACATGATTGTTAAAAACGACGAAAAGAACGGTAAAGATAAAAAGAAGAAATACACCATTAAAAGAGAACTAGGCAATCAAGCATTATGGGTTGAAATTGATACTGACAAGATGATGCAAGTAATTGATAATATCATGAACAATGCGATTAAATATTCTCCTGATGGTGGGGTAATCACTGTTCGTTTGGTTCAAAATCAAAATCATGTCATTTTAAGTATTTCTGATCAAGGCTTAGGTATTCCAAGAAAAGATTTGGATAAAATCTTTGATCGTTTCTACAGAGTTGACAAGGCACGTTCGCGTGCTCAAGGTGGTACAGGCTTAGGTTTGGCAATTGCCAAAGAAATTGTAGAAGCCCATCATGGAAAAATTTGGGCTGACAGTAGTGAAGGCAAAGGTTCTACCTTCTATATTTCATTGCCTTATGAACCAATGAGTGAGGAGGATGACTGGGATGAAGTTTAAATTTAAATTCGGCAATTTTTTCCTATTCCTAGGAACTGCACTTGCAATTATCTTGTCAATCGTGCTTTGGATTTTCATTATGACTAACGATCAACGCTTTAGTCATATTGATCAGCAACGCAGCTCAAGTGTTGATAAAGAACAGCTTAGAAACCGCAATACTAAGGATTTGTATGATTTATACATTCCTACTAATTCTTATGGTTTTAAAAACGGCAAAGTTTATCGCCTATATGATTCTAAAAACAATCTACCATTTGAATTTTCTAAAGATTTAAAGAGAGCAAAGGTAGATAATGTTTCATCGGAAAAAAGCAATCAGTCCAGCTATGAACAGCTATTAAACAATCCTAATTTTATTCAACTTACTTATCCTGATGAAATTACTTTGAAGCTTTTTGGTGATTATAGTCGCGGAAAAAGTAATCGAGAGTTTAATAGGATTTTTATTCCTAGCTCAAATAAATGGATCTATTTAGGCGATGATGAAACTAATCAGCTTTATCGTGTAACGCTTAAAAATGGCAATTTCGATCGCTTGCGTAAGTATGCCAAGGATGCCAGCTACAATGATCAGGTTGAGTTTGTACGCTTGAAATCAGGATATTCAACTTTTTATAGTAAAGAAATCGATTGGAAGGTTTATAGCTATTTAACTAATCATCAATCAGATTCTTACTTTGTAAATCGTTTATTAGGTACTTCAGGAGTGTCCAGCCGAACTTCTAAAGATGGACAGACGACCTATTCGCTTAATTACTCTAATCGTTTAAGAGTTCCAAAAGCAGGCAAGAATCCTGAACACAATTATCTTTATACCAGTTATGAAAAGGGCAAAATCCCTAGCACGACAAACCGTCTGCTTGATAGCGTCTACTATGTTCATAATTTGGGATTAACTGAGCAAGATTTGCGTTTCTTTGATGCAGATAATAATAGCGTTAGTTATACGAACTATATTGAAGGAACTCCTGTATTTTTGAATCAACATGATGTACAAGTAAATACAACGTTTTCAACAGGAGCGGTTTCAATCGCTTTTAACAGCATCAATTTCCAAATTCCAATTCCATTCGATGGTCAAACTGAAAAGTTGGAATCTACTGGACAGATGATTAAGAACTTGCAAAATCATGGCATAAATAAAGATGATATTGAAAAAGTCTTAGTTGGCTTTAGAGTTGAAAAAGATAATAGCACGATAGCTTAATCAATTTGATTCCAACTTATTACGTTAAGGCTTACGGTGAATGGAAGAGTGCTGGTGAATGGTCGAAACAAGATATGAGCGTTTATAAGACTGCAAAAACTGAAGGAGTGACAAAATAAATGGATCATAAAAGAATTGAATGGTTATTTTTAATTGTCTTCCTGTTAATTGATATTTATCTTGGTATTGAAATTTTACGTTCACCCGTTAGCTTGTCTAATACAAACACTAATATGAATAATTCCAATATTCGTGTAGAAATGCGTGCGGATGGAATTGAACTACCTAATAATATTTCAACGTCTCAAGAATCAGGATATTATTTGGCTGCGAAAAATCGCGATTATTTATCTGATAAAATCTCATCACTTACCCAAGTGGATGCTTCTTATTCTAAGAGCACCAACACTTTAACTGCTACACCCAAAGATGTGATTCAGCTTAAGGGTAATAAAAAAGATGTTTTGAAGCGGCTTGATATGTTTAAAAATGATTCGCGTAATGTTCCTTACGGGATGCAATTTAAATATGAAGCCAATATGTCAGGCGATGATAACTATACTTTCGTACAAACATCTGAATACGGCAGCATATATGACAATTCAGCCTTGCTTACGATAAATGTTAAGGATCATATGATTGAAAACTACACGATGTCTTATATTGGGCCTGTTAGTCCGGTACGTGAACTTCAATCAACAATTTCACCTTGGCATGCTGTCAGGGCAATGTATACTGATCGAGAATTAGCTAACAATTCTCGCGTTACTAAGGTAAAATTAGGCTATTCAAAATTAACTGAAGTTCGTGGCAGTACGATTTTGCTTCCAACTTGGTTAGTTTGGGTTGAAAATAAAACAACAAAGAATGTAACGCTAAAGCGAGTTAACGCTTATACGGCGCAAATGATTCAAACCAATACGTCATATAATGTTGAAAAATAAGAGGGATTTACGTGCAGGTTTCTATTTTAGCTAGTGGTTCGACGGGCAATACAAGTTTAATTACTACCGGACAGCATAAAATTTTAATGGATGCTGGCTTGTCTGGAAAAAAGACGAAGGCTTTGCTTGCCGAAGTTGGCGTAGATATTAATGATATTGATATGGCCTTTTTAAGTCATGATCATAGCGACCATAGTGCTGGCTTGGGTGTTTTAATGCGGCGTTATCCTAAAATTGACGCTTTTGCGAATACAGGAACGTGGGATTATTTGCTTGATACTAATAAAATTGGCAAACTTCCCGTTCAGCAGATGAACACGATTGAACCAGGTCAGACAAAGACTTTCGGTGATTTAGACGTAACGGCATTTGCGACTAGTCATGATGCGGCCGAACCACAATATTATGTTTTTGAAAGTGGTGGTAAACGCATTGCCTTTTTGACAGATACGGGCTACGTTTCGGAAAAGGTTGAAGGTACGATTAAGGACGCGGATGCATATATGATGGAATTTAATTACGATACAATGATGCTTCGTGATGGCCCGTATTCCTGGTCGCTTAAACAGCGAATTTTATCTGATGTTGGCCACTTGTCAAATGAAGAGGCAGGACAGGCGCTTGTCGATGTTGTGACGCCTAAAACCAAGCATATCTTTTTAGCTCATCGCAGCCAGCATAATAATACTGAGTATTTAGCTCATGAAACAGCTAAGGAAATGCTGGTGGAGGGGGATACTAATTTGGATTCTGACGTAAAGATCATTGATACAGAGCCGAATAAGCCGACGGATTTGATAAAAATTTAATGAATAAACATAAATGTTTCATACAAATTTCAAATTTTATCGGTATAGTTAATACAAACAAGGGGGATTGAATATGGAAAATAATTCAAACAATCAAAAACCAAGAAAAAACAATGGCATGATTGCTAAGACAGCTATTGTTGGTGTTGTAGCAGGTTTAATCGGTGGTGGAATTTCTTACTATGGATTAGATCAATTAAATAATACGCAAGTTAATAACGACCAAGCGCAAACTTCAATTAGTTCAAACAGTGCTAAGGTTTCAAAAAATAGTGCTAAAAATAGTGGCACAATGACCACTGCTTACAATGATGTTAAAGGTGCTGTTGTTTCCGTAATTAATTTGAAGCGTCAACAATCATCAACTCGAGCGATTTTTATGGCCTTTTTGGTGGTAGTGATGATAATAGCAGCAAGAAGAGCGATAAGCTTGAAACCTACAGTGAAGGTTCCGGCGTTGTTTACATGAAGTCAAACGGCAAGGGTTACATCGTAACTAACAATCACGTTGTTTCTGGCAGTGACGCTATCCAAGTTTTGCTTGCTAATGGTAAGACTGTAAATGCCAAAATTGTTGGTACAGATAGCGCAACTGACTTGGCAGTTCTTTCAATTGATGCGAAGTATGTAACTCAAACGGCTGAATTTGGCGATTCTAAGAGCTTACAAGCTGGTCAAAGCGTAATTGCCGTTGGTTCTCCACTTGGCAGCGAATACGCTTCTACGGTAACGCAAGGGATCATTTCAGCTCCAAGCAGAACAATTACAACTTCATCAAACCAACAAACTGTAATTCAAACAGATGCGGCTATTAACCCAGGAAACTCCGGTGGTGCATTAGTTAACTCAGCTGGCCAAGTAATTGGGATTAACTCAATGAAATTGTCACAATCTAGTGACGGAACTTCTGTAGAAGGTATGGGCTTTGCAATTCCATCTAACGAAGTTGTGACTATCGTTAACCAATTAGTTAAGAATGGTAAGATTACTCGTCCACAACTTGGCATAAGAGTAATTGCATTAAATGGCATTCCATCTGCTTATAGAAGTCGTTTAGGTATTCATTCAAGCTTGAAGAATGGCATTTATGTTGACTCAGTAAGCAAGAATGGTTCAGCTGCTCGTGCAGGTATGAAAGCCAAGGATGTTATTACTAAGGTTGACGGCAAATCAGTTTCTGATGTAGCTTCGTTACACAGTATCTTGTACAACCATAAAGTCGGTGATACCGTGAATGTAACTGTTAACAGAAATGGTAGAGATATTACCATGAAGGTTAAGCTTGAAGGTAACTAAACAAAATAATAGCAAAATTTTAAAGGCTCTGTGATGCGTGTTTCACGTATTTCAGAGTCTTTTTGTTAACTATAAAAATGTGTAACATTAAAAAGTTCGGAAATTGCTGTTGTCAAGTTGAGTTAAAAACAGAAATCAACAGCACTTGTGGATAAAACTGTGGATTGTGGATAACTTGAATAGAAAAACATATCGAAATCTGTGGATAAATTTAAAACTTTTTGTAATAAATAGTGAAGAAAAGTTAATTAAAACAAGCGTTCATAGCTTTAAAATGGGGTTTTCACGCCTAAAGTTTGTGAAAAATCAGTACACTAAAGAAAATTGTGGGTAACTTTTTTCAATAATTTTTTAACCACAAGTTATGCTACTGTTCATAAGTCTTAACCACAAAATGTTGAAAGAAAAAGTAAAGTGGAAACAATAATAATTAGGGAATAAAATAGACACTATGAATATTAAGATTGTTTGTGTAGGAAAACTAAAAGAAAAGTATTTTAAAGATGCGATTGCAGAATATGAAAAACGTTTGAGCAGATTCGCTAAGGTGAAGATTGTTCAAGTTCCGGATGAAAAGGCACCGGAAAAGTTGAGCGACGCGCAGGATGAACAAGTTAAAGAGATCGAAGGCAAGCGAATTCTAAGCAAAATTAAGGATAAGGAATACGTGTATGTAACTGCGATTAAAGGAAAACAACGCAGCAGCGAAGAATTTGCCAAAGAAATTGCGGATCTTGGAACTTATGGACATTCTGATATTACCTTTGTCATCGGCGGAAGCTTGGGGACAAGTGATGAAGTCAACAAGCGTGGGGATGATATGATTAGTTTTGGTAAGTTGACTATGCCTCACCAGCTCATGCGTGTTGTGCTTATTGAGCAGATCTATCGTGCATTTATGATTAATAGCGGCAGTCCGTATCATAAGTAAAAAAGCGTTATCCATGTTGTGTGGATAATGCTTTTTGTTTAATAATAAAAAATCCCATATCTGGGATATATCGACAGATAATTCCAATGAATTAGTTACAATAAAACGGAATAGTAATATAGCGGTGAACTTTATGTTAGGTGAAAAATTTCGAAAGCTTAGAAAAGCTAAAGGCATTAATATATATAAAGCTGCAGAAGGAATAACCTCTAAATCAAGCCTGCAACGTTGGGAAAACGGTCAGGGGGAAATGTCGATTGAAAAAGTAATGGCATTGCTTAAAAAAAGTTCATGTACAACCAGATGAATTTGTGAGAAGTTTAAATGATTTAAAAGTTTATACTAAAAATGTTACAGTTGCTTATCAAAATAATGATATAAACGAACTAAAAGATATGGCTAGTAATCTTTTGAATATTTATTATTTAGATCATAAAAATAAGAAAGTATTTTTTCAAGCTGCCATAGCATGTAATTATTATATGGATTTTACTAATATAAATTTACTGAATAAAAATGATGTACTTCGTTTAAGAGCATACTTTTCATCCATAAAAAATTGGACAAGAGAAAATATCGTTATTTTTGGTAATGTACAATTGCTGTTAGATGGTGAATACGTTTATGCAACTGCCAGATCATTATTAAGTTGTTTGATAGATAATAAAAATGATGATGATTTTATTAATAAAATGGCTGTAACTAGTTTATTGAATGCAGTTTTTGTTTTGATAAAGAAAAAATCCATTAAGAAAGCTTGTAAACTTTTAACTCAAATTAAGCATTTGAAGTGTATTAATGAGCTTCATTTTAGTCAAATTCGTATAAAATATGCTGAGAAAGTTTTTTCTTGTATAAAAAGAAAAAATACGCAAGAAATGGATGATTTTTTAGCTGATTTAAAATCTATAGGTTTAATACAACAGGCAAATGATTTTGCACTTGGATTTTCTCAAATGAAAAATATTTATGGTTTTTAAATGTTAATCCCATATATGGGAAGTTTTAATAATTGTATAAATTAAATAGATTATAATTTAAAATAAGGATTCATTTTTAATCAGATATAGAGAAGAGGATCTTTATGAAAAAAGCAAAAATTATTAGCTTGACTGCAGCTGCACTTTTAGCTGTTGCGCCAATTGTTTCAACTTCAATTGTAAGTGCCACAGATGCTACACAGACAGGCAATACTGTTACATCAAATAATACACAAACAACTACAAGTGAAACTGAACAAAAAATTTCAGCTCAATATACTCACGATGGTAAAACTGAAGAAATTGATCCAAATAATCAAACTTTCCAAATTGCGGCAAATTCTACTTTTGATCCAACTAATATCACTTTAACTAATGGTGATACAGTAAAAATTTCAGGCAAGGTTTCAGTTGTTTCAAATCCTGTTGACACGTCAAAAGCTGGCGATAGTTTCACAGTTCAATTATCAGGAGTAAATAATTCAACTATTTCTTATCAAGTATTTGTGAAGCCAACTGGACTTTTCCAATTGAATTTGCCACAAAGCTATGTGACAGGATTAGGTGATACGGATACTGTTTACCAAGGTCAAGAATATTACATTACTAACAACGTAAGATTTGCAAGAGGAGAATTCTTTACTGGAATTTCTAATCAATCACAAAATGCCACTAACAATTCAGTAAAATGGGTTGCCACTAAATATTTAGCAAATAGCAAAACTACAACTTCTGATGCTGAGACGAAGACAGCTACTATGAGAGTGATGCACACAGCACTTTTGTATAATAAAAATGGTGATTCATTAGGTGAAAAATATAACTCATATCGACAAGTAACTGTTAATGCTTCAATTGTTACCATCAACGGTACTAAATATTATAAATTGGCCAATAGGGATGCATACATTAAAGCAACTAATATCAGTGGCGTAGGTCGAGTATTAACCAAGAATGCCTACATCTACGCAACAAGCAAACGTCGTGCAGACAGAACAGTTCTTAAAAAGGGCGAAACAATCACAACATACGGTGGCTCATACAAATTCAAGAACGGTAAACGTTACTACAGAATTGAAGGCGCCACAGCCACTAACAAACGCTATGTCAAAGTGGTAAATTTTGAATAATCCCTAGGCTCACACTAAGAAAGTAATAATCACAATGAAAAAGATCATCATTCAGACTTAGAATGATGATCTTTTGTTTTACAAATATTTACTTACCAGTGTGGGCCATTACCAAATAATTATTTATACCGTCTTTTTTCACAGTGGCGAAATGAACGAATAAATATCTGGCTTGCTTGTTACGCAAGTTGTCACGGTGAACCCAATGACTGCCAGCATCGTGATACATAAATTGGTCAAATAATTGTGTAGCAGCATCTTTAGGGCTAATAGTGCTTGAGCTGTACAAATAACCTTCGTTTTCACTAATGCGGTATTTGTATTTGCCAAATGCTGTAAAGCACATCGTTCCATTAGGTCTTTTATGTCCATCCAGAGTTCCTGTTTTCTTAAAAGTACGCACGAATTCGTTGAAACGAACTTTGCTACGTTTGGTCAACCATGCCTTGGTATGCAACTTTCTTGCGCCACGTTTAGAACGGTATTGGTTAAGCAAGTTAGTGAAAGTTTTTACTTCAGTTGATTGAACTGAAGCTTGAACAGTTGCAGGTTTAGAAATTTTGTTTGCTACAAAACCGCCCATAGCTAAGCAACTTGCTGCAGCAATCATAGATAGTAATTTTTTGATTTTCATAAATATACTCCCTAATTCATTCGATGTTTCAATTCAATTTTACTAGTTTTTGGAGTAGGAAAAAGATTGTATTTTGAATTAATCGTTCTTATCTAGCCATTTTTTTAGTAAATCAATATATTCGTCAGTCTTTTGTACAAAAGGCATATGACCGCAATGTTCAAATAATTCCCACTCACTATTAGGAATGCGATCGTACATTGTTTTAGCTACATATGGGCTACATAAATCGTCCGTTCCGCTCGTAATCAAAGTTGGAACCTTAATCTTGCTTAATTGTTCAGTATATTCGTAATCGTGCAAATTGCCTTCAGGAGTATATTCGTTAGGTCCCCAGGCCGTTTCGTAAGCAACTGTTCCACCGATTTTTTCACGGCGAACGCACTCAGGCAGGTCTTCTGTCATCTTAATAATATGCTGGCTCATGAAATGGTCATTAGCTTTTTGATAGTCGAGATCAGAAAAATTATGCGTAATTTCAGCGCGATGAATTACAGCTTGTTCTTCTACAGGCAAGTATTTAATCATACGGTGAAGTTCTTTTGACCATAATTTTGCTGAAGACAAGGTAGAAGAAAGGATCAAACTTTTGATTCCTGCGGGATGGTAGTCACACATATAGATAATAGCGAGCATGCCGCCCCAAGATTGACCTAATAAGTGTATTTCGTGAAGATGAAGTCTTTCACGCAAATTTTCCAATTCTTTGACCCATGTTTCCTTGGTATAAAACTCAGGATGATCGTCAGGGATGCTAGAGTTTCCGCAACCTAATTGGTCATACATGATAATTTGACGATCATCTTTTTCTGCCAATTTGTCCAAAACTTCAAAATAATTGTGACTTGAACCAGGGCCACCATGAAGAAGAACAAGCGGAGCCTTTTCATTTCTTTGACCTACGCTACGATAGTAAGTTTCATAACCCATGAATGAAATTTTGCGTTTGATAATTTCCATCTTTTTCACCTACTTAAACATAAATAAACAAACATTGAATACGATTAAAACAAATATAAAAAGACCCCGATCCTGTTTAGTTAATGGAATTTTTATAATTGCTGAACGTTTTTGATCTTCTACATAGCCATGAGATTCTATGCCTTGTGCTAAATTTTCCGCCGATGATAAGGCGACTAGGATAGCCTTAAAATAAAGCATCGGTGACCAAAAACTAAGATATAATCCACGCATCATTCCAGCTGTTCGAATTTGCTTCACGGCCATTTTCATTCTTGGAATAATATTCAGTGCCGCCAAAACGCCATAGGCAAACTTGCTTGGTAAATGCATATTTTGTTCAAGGGAGCGTGCCAATTCAGTTGCTGTTGTCGTTTTGACAACGCAGGCTATCGTAAAGACGTAAACATAGATACGACTTGATAAGACCCAAGCGTAATAGTGGTCAGGATGATCATTAAACCAATAAAGCGTCGCAAAAACCGTAAAAGCTGCGATTAATGGTACGAAAACCAATAGAAGTAAATCTTTGATTTTAATTTTTTTTAATCAATAAAAAAATAAACGCACAAGCAATAACGATCAAATTGGTGATTAAACTTGCCTTCAAAGATATTTCCAGGGAAATAATGAACGCCAATAAAAATTTAAGACTTGGATTCATACGGAGCCTCACTAATGTAATTTAACTGCTGATCGTCCAAATTAAGCCGATAATCGCACAAATCTGCCAACTCGTCTATCTGATGGCTGATGATTAAAAACGTCTGTTGCAGCGATTTTTGCGCTTCTCGCATGAGTTGAACAACTTGCTTAATTGAATTTTTATCTAAACCAGATAAAGGCTCGTCAATAAGCAAAACTTCATGTTTGGTAATAAGCATAAGCAAGATTTGTAACTTTTTCTTTTGACCGCCAGATAGGGAATAAACTACTTGGTCAAGATGGGTATCTAAATCCAATAGCTTCAATGCTTCTTTGATCCGCTCATCGGTAAAATAAGGATTACGATCTTTTTTGCTTAAATTAATCTCGTCTTGTACTGTAACAGCTAAAAATTGATCATCAGTACATTGAAAGATTTGCGCAACATGAAGCAAATATTTTCTAGCTTTTAATTTAGCAATTTCCTGATTTTCAAAGGTCATTGAACCTTCATAGGGGATCATTTTGGTTAAAGCTTTAAAAAATGATGATTTGCCTACACCGTTTGGGCCAGTAATTAAGGTGATTTTGCCTTTATAAATCTTTAAATCATCTTGCTTTAAGAGAAGTCGATTTTGTCTTATTTCGGTATTTTTTAAAGAAAAAACTTTTGCGTTATTTAAAGTAGGTAAAGCAAAAATAGACTTTTTATCGCTTGCTTTAATATCAAAAAGCTTCCGTGTTTCTTCAAAAGATAATTCGTAAACAGTTTGATTTTTAAAGGAAAAGACATGATCACAAATGTTTTGATAGTCATCAAAAACGTGATCACTAATAATAATTGTTTTACCTAAATTTTTAAGTTCGTTTAGCTTCTCAATTAAAAACTTGCGTGCTTCCGGATCAACACTGGCAAAAGGTTCGTCTAATAAAAGTAAATCAACGTCCATTGCGACCAGAACAGCCAAGCTACACGTTGCTTCTCACCGCCAGACAAAGTAATGATCTTTTGATCAAGAAATTTGTCAATTTGTGAAAACTTTACCGCAAAGTCCAATTTTCTTTCATATTCATCTTTATTTAATCCTAGATTTTCCAAAGCAAAAATGATTTCTTCGCGTGGCGTTGCCATTGTAAATTGCTCAGCAGGATTTTGAAACATCATTGCCTTAGTTAAACCGTTCAATACGATTTGACCATCCCTGTGTCCTGCGTATTTCGGATAAAGCCCCGCAATTAATTTGAGCAAAGTTGATTTGCCGCATCCAGTAGGGCCTGTGAGTAAAGAGAGACCAGCCGGTATTTCTAAATTAAGATCTTTGATAATTAAATCTTTCTTTCGATAAGCAAAAGAAAGGTGTGAAATAGTAATTTTTGTCATTTTTGCACCAAGATATCTTTTTAAGATGATTGTACAAAAGCAAAGAGACCATGTCTATTTGCAAATGTGTGCAAAGCTAGCTTTAAGCTATGATTTACACCTATTTTTGATATATAATAAAGCTATAGTTATTTATTTATGAAACTTATTGATAGGAAGGTGGACGTATGGCAGCTGTAGCTTTAGATCAATATCTTGAGAGTATTTTGCGTTCCGATAGAAGTGGAATCAATGAAATAAAGTTAAAAGCAGGTAATCCAGAATTTGATCTTTTTACCATCTACCTTGAAAATCATAATAATGGCATTCATGCTTATGATATGGATGTATCCACTATCTTATATGTAGTTAGTGGCAGTGCAACGATTAAAAGCGGTGAAAAAAGCATTGATATGAAAGTCGGCAATATTCTTTTGCTTACGGAAGGCAGCAATTATCGCGTTGAAAATCAAACGGATAGTACAGTTTTAGCCAAATTAAAATTTAATCCCGGCTTTAGATATCGTGAATTCTTTAAAGATTTTGCTTATAAGGGCCAAAAAGAGCAAAATGTCATTGATCAAATTATTGATAGTCTGATGAATGAACATGTTTTATGGCTCAAAACCAGCCAAGTTACTCGTTCATCACAAGTTATGCAACATATTATCGATGGCTATTTGAATAATGATTTGTTCATGCGTGCATTAATTGGTGCAGAATTAACCGTTATGCTCATTCTTTCAATTAGAGCACAAAGAATGGCTACGCCAACTAGTTTAGATAAGACTAAGTTTGAAGGCAGCGTTTTAGATAGCTATATTGATGAACATTATGCAGATATCAATTTAACAGCTGCAGCTAAATACTTTGGCTTTAATCCTAATTATTTCTCTAATATGGTTAAGCAAAAGACTGGCAAGAGCTTCGTTGATCATGTTGATGAACGGAGAATGCAGGAAGCTCGTGAACTTCTTGCTCAACCTGATATTTCTTTGAAAGAAATTATTGCAAGAGTAGGTTATTCAAGCAAGTCTTTCTTCTATAAGAAATTTAATCAATTTTATGGTGAAACGCCAGCCGCAATGCGTAATCGTTTATTTAGAGAAGCAAACATTAATTTGAAGTAAATAAAAAGCTTTCAACAACGTTGAAAGCTTTTTTCTTACATTTTTTCAAGTCTTGCAATACGATCAGCTGTTGGTGGGTGAGTATCAAACAGGCTTCCAGCATGTCTAAATGGATTTTCAATATACATGCCGCTGCTTGAACGATCAGCCACTTTCATTGGATTGCTGTTTTCAATTTTTTCTAAAGCCGAAATTAGCCCTTGCGGATTACGCGTTAATTCCACGGAACTTGCGTCCGCTAAATATTCGCGATTGCGTGATAAAGCCATCTGCGCAAGAGACGCAGATAATGGTCCTAAAATTAATACAAATAGGATTGCGACAACTTTAAAAATCATTGTAAAAGCATTGTTATTATCGTTATCATCATCACGTCTGCTGCCTCCGCCCCACCAAATTAGGCGGGATGCCATGCCGGAAAGAAATGAAATTACGCCGACTAAAACAACAGCAACTGTTGAGAGGCGAATATCGTAATTTCTTATATGTGAAATTTCATGTCCTAAAACACCTTCAAGTTCTTCACGATTCATCATATCAAGCAAACCTTGTGTAACAGCAACGGCGCTGTGATCTGGATCGCTTCCTGTTGCAAACGCATTAGGACTTTGATCAGGAATAATGAAGACTCTTGGCATTGGAACTCGACCAACCATAGCCATATCTTCAACGATATGCCATAGTTCAGGATTATCTTGTTCATGAATTTCATGCGCTTGATTCAAGCTCATAACCATGTTTGCCGGATTGCGCATTACTAAAAACATGTAAATTAAACTACCGATTAGGGCAATTATAATTCCTGACCAGGGCGTGTTGCTAAAGAAATAGCCGAAACCAGCACCTACTAAAGTAAGAATAATTACGAACGCAGCCATAACGATAACGGTCTTGCGTTTATTTTGTGCAATTTGTTGATGCAGCATTTTTTTCTTACCTAGATTCTAAAACTTAACTTTTGGAACTTCTTTTTCTTCAGTTGGAGTTTCCAAGTAATCAACTTTAGTAAAGTGGTGAATCTTAGCAATGATATTAGATGGGAAAGTAAGAAGCTTTTGATCGTATTGAGCAGCACTTGAGTTGTAAAGCTGACGTGCATAAGCAATCTTGTTTTCTGTGTTAGTCAATTCTTCTTGTAAGTTTAAGAAGTTTTCGTTTGCCTTTAAGTTAGGGTAATTTTCTGATAAAGCAAAGATTGTCTTTAATGAGTCAGTGATTTCATTAGAAACTTTTTGAATTTCTTGGTGATCATCAGCTGGAATTTGCGTTAATTGATTACGCAAGCCAACCACCTTTTCTAAAGTTTCACTTTCGTGCTTAGCATAACCCTTAACAGTTTCTACCAAGTTAGGAATTAAGTCGTTTCGACGCTTAAGTTGTACGTCAATTTGACTCCAAGCTTCTTCAGTGTAGACTTTAGCTTTTTGCAAACCGTTGTATGCCGTAATATAAATCGCAGCGATTAAGACAATGATAATTAAAATTATCCATAATAATGGTGACATAAATTTACCTCCGTAATATTTTTACTTAATTGTATCTATACCGCGGTTTTTAGGCAATAAAAAAGATGCCGTCAAGCGACATCTTAATGTTTTTTCATGAATTAAATTTGAAGAAGAAGCCAACCAACAATAGTTAAAATAATCAAACCTGCAAATTGCATAAGCGTCCATTGCTTAAAGAATTTAGATTTGTTCACGCTAGCGTGTTGGTTGAAAGTCTTAAGCACAAGCATATTGGCCATAGATCCGATTGCAGAACCAAAACCACCAATATTTGAACCTAAGAATAAAGCTTCTGCGTAGTTGGTAAATTTACCAACTAAAATAGTTGAAGGAACATTGCTCATTACCTGACTTGAAATGATTGAAGTGAGGTAAGTTGAGTTCTCTGAGTTGACCCACATATGAATAATGCCCACAATAGCTGGAATTTGCTGAATATCACTGATAAAAATAAAGAAGCCAGTGAAAGTTAAAAGCAATGCGTAGTCAATCTTAAGCATAATTCGTGGATTGATCAAAAGCGCTAATACAATTGAAACAATCATTGGAATAACAATTGGCACTACGCGGAATACTCCGAAGAAAAAGAAGATAAATACAGCTGTAGTAATTAAAGTTGGGCGCCAACTAATTCTAATGCTTTGAGCTTTTTGAATAGGGATAGTTTCTTTGGGGATAAAGAAAAATACTATTCCCAAGATAATCATGGATGCAATTAAATAAGGGATTGACCATGAAAAGAAAGTAACAGCGTTAACATCATAGCGGCTAACCAAGAAAATATTATGTGGATTTCCCCAAGGCGTTAACGCGGCACCAATATTGGCTCCCATACCAATTAATGTGACTGGTAAAATTTGTGGCAATTTATACTTTTTAGCTATGTTCAAATATAGCGGTATTAAAGTTAATGCAGTAATATCGTTGCCTAAAAACATACCAGAAATAATTGATAACAACGTGAATAAAATATTTAACTTCCGTGTATTATCAGCAATGCTAGTTAGTTTGTATGCAAGAACATCCAAAACGTGCAAGTACGCATAGATTTGAATGATGGTAAGCATTGCGGCAACTGAGAATAAAGTATGAAAGTTTATATCCTCAAGCCGCGGTCTAGCAAAAAAAAGACTGATTATTGTAACCAGCACAGTAAACTGTAAAATTCTATCTTTAGCAATATTCTTTAAGACGGTCATAAAAGGTCCCCCTCACATATTACAATCGTCTAAAACCCTATCTACCATTTTGAGCCTTTTTTGCAATGTTCGCAATAATTAATTAGGAAAAATCTGCAGATATCTGGGATTTAAGCATATTCTTTGTATATAAGAGCGCTATCAGACTATAATTTTGGGTAAATAAGGATAAGACATGAAAGGGAATTAATTATGACTAAAGAGATTTCAATCAATATTAAGCCAGAAGCTGCAGAATTCATTAAAAGCAAAATGGATAATGATAACCAAATCGTTCTTTTAGCTTTAAATGACGGTTCTACTAAATATTCAAAGCAAGGTGGAACTTGTACAATTGGCGATAGTTTTCAATTTGTAATCTTAGATAAAAAAGATCCCGAATATAATATCAAAATTGATAACAATGCAGGTTTGAACTTGTATACTGCAGAACCAGAAACTAGCTTCTTTGAAGATGGTTTGGTAGTCAATGCGCGCAACGTAACATTAAGCTTGTCATCAGATAGTGGCATTATTGATGGCGGCGTAACGGTTGTTAATTGGAAACCATCAGAAATTACAGCTAAGGATTTACTTGAAGGCAAATCTTGCTAAAAACTGAACATGAATGATTGTGACGGAAGCAAGACTTCCGTCTTTTTTGTTATTAAACTAAACTGGAAGAAGGCTATAAATGTAAGGAGAGAGCAATGAAGACAGCAATTAATGAAATCAGAGGATATTCTGATAAGTTTAAGCAGAACCTGCTGCAATATGTGCTTTTATTATTAAGCTTGGATTTGTTTAATCAAATAATTATCATTCCGCTTTTTCGATACGTGACTACATTTGTTTTACAAGCGGGAGCTATTCCATTTGTTTCGTATCAAAATGTTGTAACTATTATTACGACAAATACATTGGTTTTTGTCACGTTAATAATTGAACTGATCCTATTATTGATTGTAATTTACGCACAATTTGCATTTTTGCTTTTATCAATTAAAGCAATTGATAATCAAGATTTTCATTTAGGTGATATTTTTAAGCAAACATGGCAAAGAATTAAAAAGATTAGAGCAGGCTCAGTGTTGCTTCTTACGGCATACTTTTTATTAATTATGCCGTTTGCAGACATAGTTTTTAGAACGCCGCTTTTGTCTAAAATTCAAATTCCAGAATTTATTTTGGATTATATGACAAGAAGTCCTATTTTGCTTGGAATCCTAATTGCTGCATATATCATAATTTTTGTTATGGGAATTCGGCTGATTTTAACTTTGCCGATTATGATTTTTCAAGAGAAAAAGACTTGGTCCGCAATGAAAGCGAGCTGGCAGGCAACTAAAAACTGGAACTGGTGGAAAATCTTAAGTCGTTTGCTTATTTTAGCAATTATTTCAATGATTATTCTTGCCGTTTTCTATATTGCGATTTATTTGTTCCAAATTTTATGGGATTTATTGCCTGGGAAATTTTCTTGGTTTATGGCGATCGTTAACTTATCATTGATTCAAATTGGTAGTGAGCTAGTAATGATTTGGGCAATGATTATTGCTTTCTTGATACTTTTTGCACCCTTAAAACTGAAATATGATAAAAATTCCCAAAAGCATTTCTCGGCAAAGACGATTGTTTTTACTAGCATTTTAGCTTTGCTTTTAACTGCAGGCTCAGTTGCTACAAATATTCTCTATATTAATGGCACTAATAGTAAAGGACCAGTTACAGTTTCACATCGCGGTGTTAATGACAAAAATGGCGTTCAAAATACAATTCCTGCTTTGAAGAAAACAGCTAAGTTAAAGCCTGATTATGTAGAAATTGATTTGCATGAAACTAAAGATAAGCAATTCGTTGTTTTGCATGATGAAAGCTTAGAAGAATTAACTGGAGTAAGAAAACTTCCAAGTCAATTAACTTTAAAAGAGTTAACAAAGCTTACGGCAAAAGAAAATGGTCACGAAGCAAAAATTGCTAGTTTTGATCAATATTTAGCAGCTGCTCAAAAACTGCATCAAAAATTGTTAATAGAAATTAAGACCACGCCTAAAGACTCTAAAAAGATCTTACAGCGCTTTAATAAAAAATATGGTCAGACGATCATTAAGAATAAATATCAGGTTCAATCGCTTGATTATCGTGTAATTGAAGGCTTGCATGAAATTAATCCGAAATTATTTGTTCTATACATTCAGCCGTACAATTTCACTTATCCGCATAGTGTTGCCGATGGTTATTCTATGGAATATTCAACGCTTAATTCAGATTTTATTTGGCAGGCTCATGCCGAAGATCATCCTGTTTATGCTTGGACAATTAATGATGAAAAGCTAATGAAGCAAATGTGCTATGACCAAGTTGATGGAATTATTACTGATCGTTTATCAATGGCAAAGAAAGCAATTCGCGATTTTCAAGACAACAGCAATCATGCTAATAGAATCTTAAATTACATTATGGTGTTGCCCACTCGCAGTGAATTAGAGGTTTAATTCCAGAAAAACTTGATCTGAAGCTATATGCATGTTAAACTAAACTAGATTTCGAAAATCTGAAAGGAAGTATAGTACTATGCGTAAAGGTGAAAATTACAACACTGGTTGTGAACCAAACCAAAGACCTAAGAACAAGAGAAACGCAAAGAAGCGTGTTGCTCACGTAGCAGCAGTTGTTGCTTTCTTGAACAAGGCCGCAGAAGACGAAAACAAGTAGTCTCTGTTTAAATAATAAAATGAAAAGCTAAGGCATACATTGCCTTAGCTTTTTTGTATCTTGCATTCCTGTTATTTCTTTGGTAACATAGTAAAAATTTTTAAACTTTTTTCACTAAGGAGGACTAATTATGGGATTAAATGCTTATATTCAAGGTTTTAATAGTTTGGAGTCAATTGATCGTGCACCAGGTTATTTCAAGTATCATCATCACTCTGTGGCGGATCACTGCTTCAGAACAGCTGAACTTGCTCAAATGATGGGAGATATTGAAGAAGTTAAGGGTAAGAAGAAAGTTAATTGGAAAGCCCTCTATGAAAAGAGTTTAAATCACGACTATACTGAACGTTTTATTGGCGATATTAAAACTCCTGTTAAATATGCCACACCACAACTTCGCAAGATGATAGGTGATGTTGAAGAAACAATGACGCATAAGTTTATTAAGGATGAAATTCCTGAAGAATTCCAAGAAATTTATAAAAAGCGTTTATCTGAAGCAAAAGATGATACGTTGGAAGGCAAGATTCTTTCAATTTGTGATAAGCTGGATTTACTTTATGAAGCGTATGGCGAAATTGAATTGGGAAATCCTAATCCGGTATATATGCAAATGTTTAAAGAAAGCCTTGAAACCATTAAAAAGTTTGATGATTTGGTTTGTGTGCAATACTTTATCAAACATATTTTGCCTGATTTATTTAAGGGAGATTTCGCCGGTAAGGATAAGATGCAAAGAATTGCTTTTAGCATCTTGTTAATGGGGGAATAAAACGTGAAATTTCAATGCAGTTCGTGCGGATTACGTATGGACTCACTTCATTTTAAACAACCAGGATTAATGAATCCGAAACTCACCAGCATTTGTGACATTTGTCTTCAACGCGGAGAAATAGCGGAAGATTATGCAAATAATGCAGTGGCGACTTTTGCCGAGGCTTTGCTTTATAATTTTGTCGGTAAAGATGGCGATGATGAAGAAAAGGACTTTTTCGTCAAAACTAAACAAGATCGTAAACATTACGAAGCCTTTTTACAAGATTACGATGGCAATGAATTAGCTGAACAACAGCTCGATCGTAAAGATTTCAATGCAGCCATTATTAAAAGTGAAAATGGTGAAATTGACTATGTTCCAGATCAAGGTCGAGATTTTCAATATAATTTGGAACAGCTTGGCTTAAAAGTCGACTTTCAGTTAAATGAAGTAGACTATATTAATCGTGAAAGAATTAGAGCGAAGTATCATTATCGCTGTCAGTATTGCGGTAGACGTGGTCATAGCGTTGATCATAAGGATCCCGTGTCGCTTTCTCATAATAATAGTTTAGATAATTTAATTTTGTCTTGTTCAGAATGCAATCGAATTAAGTCTAATATGCCATTTAAACTTTTTAAAAAGCTAAATGACCATATTTCTGACATCAATAAAAAACTAGTTAAATATGAAAATGCGTTAGGAACTTTACAAGGCGAGTTTGAAAGGCATCGGCGTGAGCTGGCTGTTAAAATGCATTTAAAAGGCGTAGTTAATGATCCTGAATTAAATGCCATTAGAAAGCAGAATAAGAAGCTTCAGGACGCGATTGATAGCTTGCAAAGCGATTATGACTCTTTGAGAAAAATGCGTGAGAGCTACTTTAATACTGGCTGGAAGATTGCTGAAGAAAATCAAAAACAAGATATTATTTAACGAAAAAACCTCGAGAAAATTCTCGAGGCTTTTTCATTTGGAAAATTATTATCTAATGCGATCCTTTGGTTTAAACAAATATCTATTCCATTTAACATCTTTCTTTACAGTTGGATGGAAGAGGAAAAATGCTAAAAGCAAATCTCCCACATATGGTACAAGGCTTATCCAGTACCACCAACCAATGAAGTTGGCATCGTGCAGACGACGAACAGTGTGCCCAAGTTGAGCTAAGAACAACCAAACTAATGCGGCAATGAAGATGATTCCTAAGATGATTAGGAATGGGAAAAGTCCGTGTAATTCTTCATTAGGTGATGGAATAAGAAATAAAATAAAACCAAAGATATAAAGGAAAATTACAAGAATCACGGAAGCGACAGAATTAATTGCTGTGCCAACCCAAAATGAAGTTCTTGTTGATCTTGCGTCCCATTTGAAGCAATCAAAGAAGTGCTCTTTCAAAATTTGACTAATTGTTGGTACAGGAGTGTCATCAAGATCGTTTTCTTCTTCATATGGTTGATTATAATAAGCAGAAGATGAATTTTGATCGACAGTAAATAAATATTGATTCCATTTTACCGGACGTTGAAGGGATGGCTGCAAGCTTAAATAGAACAAGAAGAATTGTCCTGTTGGAACAAGGCAAAGCCAATACCAATAACCACTATAATTTACGTCATGAAGACGACGAATAGCTTGTCCTAAATTAGCTAAAAATAACCAGATCAGAATCACGCCGACAATTACACCGTCGATCCATTTTAGGCCCAAATTGATATTGCTATTAAAAGCATAGCTTAAAATGATCATGCATAAAATTGATAAAATGGCGTTAATTAAAACGCTCCACCAATATGACTTACGAGTTGTGCGAGCATTCCAAGTGAAGGGATGCAAATATACTTCGCTTAAAATTTGACTAAAGCTTTCTTTAGGTGGCATAGTCAAATTTTCGTCATATGGCTTAATGAAATAATAATCTCTGTTAGTCATATTTTTCCTCCAAGAAATAAAACTTTGCTAATAGTTTAATATAATTTTAACAAAAAAGACAGAGGCGCATTACCTCTGTCTTAGATATTATTTATTCTATTTTAGAAATCCATCTTTCTGAAGTTACGCAAGAATTTTTGTGTCTTTTCATTTTGAGGATTATCGAATAATTGATCAGGATGACCTTGTTCGGTTACAACACCATCGCTGACGAATAAAACATTGTCAGAAATTTGTTTAGCAAAGCCCATTTCGTGAGTAACGATCACCATTGTTAAACCAGTAGTGGCAAGTTTTTGCATAACGTCCAAAACTTCACCAACCATTTCTGGGTCCAAAGCACTTGTTGGTTCGTCGAACAAAAGAACTTCAGGATCCATTGAAATAGCACGAGCAATAGCTACACGTTGTTGTTGACCACCGGATAATTGACTTGGCTTGGCGTTAATAAAAGGATCCATGCCAACTTTCTTCAAGTTTTCTAAAGCGATTTTCTTAGCTTCATCTTTTGAACGCTTTAAAACTAATTGTTGGCCAATCATGCAGTTTTGAAGTACATTTTTATTTTCGAATAAGTCAAATTGTTGGAAAACCATGCCAACTTTAGATCTGAACTTATTACGGTCATAGCCTGGAGATAAAATGTTTTCACCATGGAAATCAATTTCACCGCCGGTAGGTTCTTCAAGCAAATTAATGCAACGAAGAGTAGTAGACTTACCACCACCGGAAGGTCCGATGATTGTTACGATTTCACCTTTGTTGATGTCAAAAGAAATGTCACGCAAAACTTTGTGATCACCAAAGGACTTTTGCATATGCTTTAAGCTTAAAATTATTTCATTACTTTCAGTCATTAGTTGTTAGCCTCCGCATCCTTAGGTGTACCAACTTGAACTTGGTTGGCCATCAAATTGTAGTTCTTATTGCCTTCGAGTCTTCTTTCAATAAAGTTGAAAATACGAGTAATAGTAAAGGTCAATACTAAGTAAATTACAGAAATTGATAAGTAGGTTGGGAAGAATTGGAATGTTTGACTCGCAATAGTTGTACCAACGAAGAACAATTCTGAAACGGAAATGATACTCAATACTGAGGTATCCTTGATGTTTACGATAAATTCATTAGTAATGGATGGCAAGCAGTTCTTAATAGCTTGTGGCAAGATAATGTGCCACATTCTTTGGTTGTGAGACATACCAAGTGCACTGGCAGCTTCAAATTGACCTTCTGGAGTTGAGATAATACCACCACGAATAACTTCGGCAAGGTAAGCTCCAGTGTTGATGGAAACGATAATCAAAGCTGCAACAGTTCTGTTCAAGTTTAAATGCCAGAATTGAGCAATACCATAGTAGATAACGGCAGCTTGAACCATCATTGGCGTACCACGGAAGATTTCAACGTAGACTGACAATAACCATTTGATAACATTAAGAGCCCAACGCTTGCCACGAGTTGTTGGAGTAGGAATTGTACGAACGATGCCTACTAAAAGTCCGATAAAGAAACCAATGATAGTACCGACTAAGGCTAAAAGAAGAGTCATGCCGATACCGCTAAGAATCATGTTGCCGTATTGCTTCCAAGTAGAAACAAGCCAATTTTCTTTCTTAGCACTGTTGCCAGCCTTAGGTTGTTCCTTAATAGCTGTGGCCATCATTTGGTCACGTTTCTTAGTAGAAATGGTTCTTAAAGCAGCATTAACGTCATTTAAAAGTTAGTGTTGCCTTTCTTAACACCAATACTGGTTATTGAATCATCGTGATCAACGTGGAAGCCAGCCATCTTGTTTAAGTTAACAGCAATAATATTAGGGTTAACGTTGTGGTAGCTTTGGAATTCAATGTCTTCAGCAACATATCCATCAATAGTGCCTGATGACAAACTTTGACGCATAGCTGAAAAATCACGCATGGCAGGTTCTCTGTGTGAACCCTTTAATTGCTTAATTAAACCATAATGCAAAGTACCTTGTTGAGCAGTTAATTTAGCACCCTTAAAGTCAGTCAACTTCTTAGCATTTGAGTACTTGCTTGCTTTATTCGTAATTACAACAAAAGTACTCTTTCTGTATGGTTCTGAAAAGTTAATGGCTCTGCGTCTTTCAGGAGTTGGACTCATACCTGCAATGATTAAGTCGATTTTTCCTGAAGTTAAAGCAGGAAGAAGACCGTCCCATTCAGTCTTTTCTACAACGACCTTACGATGAAGTTTCTTACCAATAATTTTGGCAATTTGAACATCATAACCATTAGCATATGAATGCGAGCCACTGATAGGAACAGCACCATTAGCATCATTGGTTTGAGTCCAGTTGTATGGAGGGTAGTTAGCTTCCATACCGATTTTTAATACATTAGAATCTTTTTTAGCAGCTTCAGTTGAATGGCTGTTAAAACTAAATCCAACAAATATGCTTAGGAGCACTGTCAATAAGGCAATGATCCAACGAAATCTTGACTTCAATGAAAAAACCTCCAAATGTTTTCTACTAAAGCCAATACAATAAAAGCGTAAATAAAAACCTCACTTGCCAAAGCAAGCGAGGTTATAAAATCATCAGTAATTAAACCAAATCTTATAGCGCTCCCTGGGGACGAACCAGGACAGTCTACAGAATATTGTTCTGTAGCCCAACAAGCTGTTTTCACGAAAAAGCAGTTTGTTTCGGCGATAAACCTAAAATTAATGATCTTAGCTTTCGTGAACTCACATTAACTTTGTGATTACCGCAACCTCTATTGCATTGGGATATTTATTTAACTGTTGAAAAGATTAAATGATTTTTAATCTTTTGTCAATAAGCTTCAGCTATTAAAACGTTTTCCAGCCGTTATTTTTGTCATAGGAACGTTTTTTCATGTCAGAAACATATGGATTGCCAGCAACATAATAACGTAAAGGCTTGTTTGCCCAAATTGGATCAGATTGATTAATTCCAACTCTAGGAGCAGCAATTATTTCCTGGGCAATTTTTTTATGATTATCATTTAGATCAATTGTGAAAGGTGAATCAGAAAGGAAATGAAGATCCCAATGACGACTGTGAATACCAAAGGCTTGCATCATTTTAGCAGGACCGTTTGTTAGTAAAACACCGTCTTTACCGTTGCGATTCTTCTTCATTGTTTCTAAACCCCAAACTGGTTCGATTGCCCGAACCAAAACTCCCTGCGGTTCATTTTCTTCTTGGCAGGAAACATCAAAGAAGAAGTATTGGCGTTGTGAATAAATATATATTGTTCCGCCAGCACGGTACAAGCCTTCATTAGCTTGACTGCGACGTCCGTTATATGAATGAGCGGCGCGATCGTCTTTGCCCATATAAGCTTCAGCTTCGACAATATATCCGCCAAGTTTTTCGCCTTTATAAGTATAGGTTAAAGGGCGGCCAATTAAATCCTTAGTTATTTCGTCTGTTGAATGATTAGTAAAATAAGTTGAATAATCCATATTTTCCTTTCTGTATTACACTTAAGAAAAAGGGGGATACAAATGTCAGAAATTAAATTAGTTAGAATTTATGAACATGAACAGCCAGAGGGTTATCGAATTCTTGTTGATCGCTTATGGCCACGCGGTATGAGTAAAGTAAATGCTAAACTTGATGAGTGGGATAAGCAAATTGGTCCTAGCAACGATCTTCGCAAATGGTTTAATCATGATGATGAAAAATTTCCAGAATTTGAAAAGAAATACATTGCGGAACTTGATCAAAATGATTTTACACCCGAGTTCATTAAAACAGTAAAAAATGCTTTAAGCAAAAGTGATGTTTTATTTTTATACGGAGCTAAAAATAAAGAGCACAACCAAGCAGTCGTGCTCAAAAATTATGTTGAAAATAAATTATAAATGTTTTTTGCCATGACGTTTGATGCGCCAGAAGTGGAATAAAATAGTTAAACCTAAAACCGCGAAAACAATGATGGCAAAAGCAGTGTTTGGCATTTCATAATGAAGCGGTGGGAGAGCCAATAGAAGTTTTAAGGCAATAATGCCAATAAGAACGTAAGCCATTGGTTGAAGTTCAGGGATGATTTCCATGAGCTTAATAATAATTTCGGCTACGCCTCTCATGCATAAGATTCCGATCATTCCACCGATTAAAACAACAACTGGATTGTCAGAAACAGCTAAGGCAGCTAATACGGAGTCAATTGAGAAAACGATATCCATTGATTCGATTGAAATAACTGTTCGCCAGAAAAGAGAAAGTACATGCTTTCTCTTTTTTTTGCCTTTATGACGAGCTTCTTCACGTTCTTCTTTTTCTTTTTCACGTTCTGCAGCTTGCTTAGGGTGACGTTGGTCATAGAAAAATTTGAAGCAAAGGTAAAATAAATAGATACTGCCGGCTAATTTAATTTCCCAAAAATTAATTAAGTAAGTACCAATTCCAATAACAATAAACCGGAATAAGTATGCGCCCCATAATCCGTATAAAAGTGACTTTTCCTTTTCGGCCTTAGTAGGTAAAACTTGTGTCTGTGCAGCTAACACTACGGCATTATCTACTGATAGCAAACATTCCATAATGATCAAAGTAAGAATGATCATCCAATCTTTGCCGCTAGTAAGAACGTGTCCCCAATTTTGAAAATCAAAAAAAGGGGCATACATTTTAATAATTGCCATGCAAATAACTCTTTTCTAAATTAATTAAACGTAATTTTTCTTTTGCACCTAAACGATATCCACCAATTTTACCATTAGACATAATTATCCGATGGCACGGAATAACAATTAATACAGGATTTAATGCCACAGCGTGTGCAACAGCACGAACAGAACGTGCATTATCAAGCGAGGCAGCTATGTCACCATAACTAACTGTTGTTCCGTAAGGAACTCTGGTAACCATTTCAAGAACTCCTCGTTGAAATGGTGTTCCAAAACTTGAAATATCGATTGGTAAATCAAACTTTTGTCTTTTTCCAGAAAAATATTCTTTTAATTCTTTTACATAAGGCTTTAACCGTTCAGGATCACGAATAAGCATGCGGTTTGGATAATAGCTGTAAATAGAAATTCCTTGATCATTTTTAACGCCTACGTAAGCCAAGCCGTCGCGTGTTGCCGCTAAAACGTAAGTCCAAGGCGCAATTTCTACATTATCATAGTAGAGTATTTCATCCATTATCCTCACCACCCTAAAAAAATTTAAATTACAGAATAACAAGTATATAAATTGATTTCAATTATAATTTATCAAATACATCAATAGCATCATCGATAATTGCGTTGATTCCCGAAGCAGGAATTTCCGTCTTATTAATAGCCCAAACTTTTGCTTGCGGATTTTTATAAGCTAAAAGCTGAGCAAATGGATAGACGACAAAGCTTGTCCCTGAAATAATAACTAAATCAGATTTTTGCATTGCTTCTACCGATCTATTCAAATTTTCTGGATTAATAGCTTCCCCGTATAAAACAATTCCAGGGCGAATAATTCCACCACAATTTTTATGCTGGTAGCTTTGACTGTATTCTTCGTATGAGACAGGCTTATTACACTTAGGACAATGAATGTCATATAAATTGCCATGAAATTCGATGACATTTTTATTTCCTGCTCTACTATCTAGTCTATCAATATTTTGAGTAATTAACGTTCCTTTTTTATTACATATTTTGGCAATCTTTTCATGAATAATATTAGGTTTAGCATTAGGAAAGTACATATTGTTCATGACAAAATTGTGGAAAAATTTAGGACGATTGAATAGTGTTTCAGCACTTAGAATTGTTTCAGGACTTTCTGAAACACCATTGTAGATTCCGCTTTTTGAACGATAGTCAGGAATTCCTGAGTGAGTAGAAACTCCTGCTCCGGTTAAAAATACAACATGTTTAGCATTATTAAGATCATTTTTTAAAGCTATAATTTCATCTGAATTGTCCACTATTTACACTCTTTCTCTTAAAAACGTCTATTAAATTAATTATAGAGCGCAATTTGATATAATGGATGGAAGATGATTAGAGAGGAAAAATAGAAATGCAGGATTCTTTTTATAGCATTATCAATATATTATTGCTTGTCTATGCTTGTTATAGTTGGTATTGGCAAGCAAAATTAGAATTGCGAGGAAAATATCGCATTTCTATTTTGATTTGGACGCTTATAATTATTTGGCTAGGCTTTAGCTGGAATTATTTTGAAAAAAGCGATACGGGAATAAATATTTTCTTAGCCTTACTTTTATTAATCAGTATTATTGACGGATATACAGGTTTTGCATCAAAGAGAATAGTTGTTTCAGGATACTTTAAAAGAACAGTTTCATATTCTGAAGTTGAAAGTCTTCTTTTGTTAAAAATTAATGGCTTAAAAAAGCCAACTGTTGCCTGTATCATGGGGACTTCAAAAGGCAGACAATATTATTTACGCTTTAATGCGGATGTTAACCAAGTATTGGGCGTTTTAAAACAACATATGGATCACAACATTCGTGTAGAAGTACGAGAATTACAAAAATAGCCTAGGGATTAACCTAAGGCTATTTTTTGGTTGCTATAAAATTGGCGAAAGCATTCTAGAAACTCTCTGTAAAAAGCGTAGCCAGCGTCCTTGTTTTTGAATCATTTCCTTCGTAAGTAGAGTAGATTGCTGCATATCTTTTTTGAAAGAATCAGCCATTTTTTTATTGAAATTTTTATCGTAGAAGACAGCGATATCTTCAAAATTAAGATCATAAGAACGATAATCTTGATTCATTGATCCAACTGTAGAATAAAGATTATCGACAATTGTTGTTTTAGCGTGAATAAAACCATTATTGTAAATATAGATTTTTACGCCGTAACGGGTGAGTTCGTTGGCATACCACTGTGTTGCGCGATAAATGAATGGATGGTCAGGCATGCAAGGAATCATGATTCGCACGTCAACTCCAGACAAAGCGATTGTTTGCAATGCAGCAAAAACGGCGTCGTCAGGGATGAGATATGGCGTTTGAATCCATAATCTTTTTCTAGCTAATAGCATCAAGCGCATGACCCCGTTACGCAAATATGGTTCATAACGATCTGGGCCATCAGATACAATTTGCGTTGAAACGCAGTCCTCAGTGATTTGATTTTCATCTAAATCTGGGAAAAATAGGCTGTTATAGGTGATAACGTCAGTGTTTTTTCTGATTGATGCATTCCAGTCCATTACAAAGCGTTCTTGTAAAAAGAGCGAAGCAGAACCAACGATACGCACCTGGCTGTCGCGCCAATAACCGAATTTCTTTTTTCTTCCTAAATATTGATCACCAATATTGAAGCCACCTGTCCATGAAATCTTTCCATCGACAACAACGATTTTTCTGTGCAAATGATAGTTAATACGATATCTCGTAATCATGTTGCGTGACGTTACGAATGGTAAAACTTTACCGCCAGCGTCGCGCAGTTGATCAAACCATTTTTTAGTAGCCCCCATTGATCCCCAAGCGTCATAGAGAACATGAACTTTTACGCCTTGTTTTGCCTTTTGGATAAGCAATTCAAGAATTTCGTTGCCGATTTGATCATTATAAAAAGTATAAAACTCTACATTTACAGTTTTTTTGGCACGTTTGATATCACGAATCATACCATCGAACATTTCGCGTCCGTCAGTATAAAGTCTTACTAAATTATTCTTGGTTAGCGGTACTTCACCGTTTTTATTAAAAAAATTGACAGCAATTTCACCTTTATTTGAAGTATCTGAAGGACTGATTTTTCTCGGGGCTTTGTCAATTTCTTTTAAAACATTTTGTAATCCAAGGTGATGCTGGCGATTAATGGCAAAAATATCTTCTTGTGAAATTCCTCTTCCGAAGAAAGCGTATAAAGTTAAGCCTAAAGCCGGCAGTACTAATAAAATAATCAACCAAGCCCATGTTGTTGAAACTGAGCGTCGTCTGTGAAAGACAATGTAAAAGGCTAAAATGGTGTTAGTAATGACAATAACGCGCCAAAGATCGTGGAGCCAGATCACAATTTTCCCCCTAACTTCTTATTTCTTTATGCCAATAAATTTGTCAACAATGTCGATTACAAAAGGATTGTCATGCATCCAACTATGTTCGGCATATTTTTCGCCCCGGATTTCAACTTCTTGATAAAAATGTGCTTGCGGAGCCAGAATGTAGCGAATACTTTTGGCGGAAACAACAGAGATGAATTTATCAGTATTCGTATCGTCCAGAACGTTGCCGTAAATATTTAAAACAGAAATATTGGAATTAAATCTTTTTCGTCTAAATAAAAGATATAGATAATGCGGGTTCATAACTGATGGGCGACCTTTTTCGTTCAACACGTTAACATTAGGAATATCGCCTAAGTAAGTTACACCATCAAAAGGTCCGGCAATAAATGCACATTTGTTGAGATGCGGAAAACTTTTTTGCCAGGAATGTTTCATTTCTGTTCGAATTACGCAAGGACAGGCGAGTGAATGGGCAACAGCTGTATAGGTTTTGAAATGGTAACGTTTGGATAAAAACGGTAAGACAAAGCTTAAATAATAATCAATGCCATAGATGCCGACAATACGCTGACGAAAAGCGATTTGGATAATCGGTTGCTTGTCGCCGGTCCATGTACCTTCAAGCCGAAAATTTCCAAAGAGATCAACAGTTACTTTCAAAAATTTGTCTGCTTGCTTGTGTGTGTCCTTTAATGCTTGATCAACCATAACTTTGGTTGTATAGTCACCGCCGCGAAAACCATGGAAGTAAATAATAGGAATTTGTTCAAAGTTGCCTTTTTTCTTTTCAACAGTTACATGATCTTCAATGTGTTTTCTATGCATGCGCAAAAAGATACGAGTAGGGGCAAAACTAGCGATTAATCCTAAAGAAATCATGTTGAAAAGGCTAGGTTCCTGCCATAAATTGTGTTTACGATTTTTTTCAGCTTCTTCAGCATATTTTTTAGAATTGAAAAACATAGTTCCACCACCTTTGCATAATAATTCTATTCTAACATTGAACTAAAATATTTAGATGCATCAGAATAACAAAAAAGAGCTTGGAGATCCAAACTCTTTTTAGCTTCTATTACTTAATTACGATTACGCCACCAAATAAATGACTGAAGAAGTTAACAATGCTGTTCCACAATTGTTGAAGAGCATTTTGATTTTCTGGTGTATTCAATTTATCAAAAATGCCTTTAGCACTGTTTTGAATTCTTTGAGAAAGTGCAGCCGCTTGCTCCTTGAAGTGGCCATTTTTAAGGGCACCAGAGTCACGAATTTCAATCAAAATATTAACAATTTGATTCTTTTGATTGTTGTTAATAGTGTCACCTAAGTGGTTGATCTTGATTTGGTTGTTAACAATGTCGCGAATTTGACTGTCAGAAATATTATTGCCGATTTTAGCCATATCGTTTTTAGCACCAGCGACAGCATTATTCAATTGAGCATCAGTATAGCCGTCTTTATTCTTGTTTTCCTTGGTAATGCCACTTAAAGTATTCATTTCATCTTGTGCGGCATTAACTTGGCTTTGATTTAAAGCATTGCCGTTTTTCGCATAAGCTGCGTAAACGCCGGCTAGTGCGCCCGAACCGTCAATTGGAATTGCACTTGTAACGTAAATATTGGCATCGGTAATTCCCGCTGTTAAAGCAGCATTTTTATATTGGTTGGCAGTAATTGCTGTGATATTGTTTTTGCCGTTATAGTCAAGAATTTTAACGTTGATTCCTGAACCAGAGCTTGTTTTTTGAATCATCGCACTTGACCAAACTCCAGAAGATGTTGTGAAGTTGTCACCGGATGGATTCAAATATTTAACTAGGTCTTCACCTGTAACTGTAATGGTCTGATAGTTGCTACCGTTTAATGGAGCAGTCAAGGTTTTGATTGTTCCTTGTTTTTGACTATCAGTAAGGGATGTTCCTAATGTAACAACAGGGGTTTGATCATCATCGGCATGCACCGTTTTGGTCTCAAAATTACTGAAAAACGCGACCGTGCTGACAAGTAAAATTGTCAAAAATGTAATTGCTTTTTTCATGATTTTTATTTTCTCCTTTATATGTAACGCTATTATACTAAACGATTAAATAAAAAGGTCAAGCCTTGATTTAAATTTAAGAAGCTTTGTAAAAGCTTAATTATGGTCAAAATGTATTCCACTACTTTAGATGGTATAATGTTAACAATATGGGGGAAAATATATGTTAGATCAACCTGAATTAACTGTGATTATGCCAGTTTACAATATGGAAAAATACTTAGCTAGAGCCTTAGATCATCTAGCTGCACAAAATGATTCCAATTTTAAATTACTAATTGTTAACGATGGTTCAAAAGATAAAACAAGAGAAATTGCAGAAAGTTATCGTGACAAGTTTCGGTATTTTAGAATAATTAATAAGCCAAATGGTGGCTTATCTGATACTCGTAATGTTGGGATGGATAATGTCGATACGCCATACTTTACTTTTCATGATGGCGACGATTGGGTTGATCCTGGTTATACTGCTTATTTTGTACGTGCTTTTCATGAACATCCGGAAGCTGCAATGGTTAGTTGTGGCTTTTGGATTGATTATGAAGATAAAAATGGCAAGGATTCAATTCCGGCTACTAAAAAGCCAATTCATCGAATGCTTACTAAGGCTCAGACTTATCGTCAAATAGTGAACTTTTTAGGATCGCTATTTTTCAATAAGGCATTTGTATCACCTGTTAAAGGCTATACTTGGAATAAAGGCTATAAAACTTCTGTTGTTCGTAAGCACAATTTGCGTTTTGTGAAGAAACTTGCCTTTATGGAAGATCAAATTTTTAATGTTAGATATCTTTCATTAACCGATGGTTTTTACTGTGATAGCGTATCTTTATACCATTATTGGCAACGTAATGACAGCATGGTTCATAACTTTAATTTGAAAATGGTGCCAGATAATTTCAAAGCAAACTATATTGTTTGGAAAATCATCCTTTCAAGTTTATGGAATGAACATAAGAGGAATTCTCGTCGATCTCAAAGCAATTTGATCAGTATTGATGAAGGGAATAGTAATGAAAGAAAAGGTTAATGGAGTTGATCTCTATTATCATAAATTAGGAAAAGGAGCGCCGCTTCTTCTTCTTCATGGTCATCACTTAGATGGTGGTATGTTTGATAAAATTATTGCGCCACTTTCGCTGTATTTTACCGTGTACGTGCTTGATATGCGTGGACATGGCTTAAGTAATGGCGATATTGCGGAACACTATCAAACTGAAGTTGAAGACGTTTATTCTTTTATTAAGCAAGTTGGCATTGAAGGCTGTTGTTGCTTTGGCTTTGATGCTGGTGGCTTGGTGGCGCTAATGCTTGCTAGTCAACATGCACATGTTTTTAAAAAATTGATCGTTGCTGGAGTTTTCGTTAATGGTGCGGGGATTCGTCCTTACCATTATCTAACAGAAGGTTTCCATCGCTTTTTAAGATTAGATCGTGATAGCCGTGTTGAATTAACTGAAAGCTTCATGTCGGAAGATAATTTAAAGAAAATTCAGATTCCAACTCTTTGCGTAGTTGGTGAAAAAGATTGGGTTAAAGTTGAACATGTTCGTTGGTATAGTCAATTAATACCTAATGGTCGTTTGATTCTTATGCCACGTCAAACCCATGATAGTTACGCAGTTAAAAGCTTGAAGCTTCTTGATTTAATTAAAACTTTTTGCAAATAATTATAATTGGTATAACTTTCTATTATATTGTGATAAAGTACAGTTATAAGGATAAGTTTTAATTAAAGGAGAAAATCAATGGTCAAAGTTGTTGTACTTGGTGCTCATGGAAAAGTAGCACAAATTGCAGAAAGATTTTTGTTTGCAGACAAAGATGTAGATACTACTTTGTTCTTACGTGATTCAGAACGTATGGCTGATAAAAAGAATGAAGCAACCATTATTGATGGTAGTGCAACAGATGCTGCTCAACTTGAAAAGGCAATGAAGGGTCAGGATATCGTTTATGCAAACTTAGGTGGCAAAGATGACATCGACCTTGAAGCTGAAGCCGTGGTTGAAGCTATGCATAATGCAAATGTAAAGCGTCTTATTTGGATTTCTACTTTGGGAATCTACGATGAAGTTCCAGGCAAATTTGGTGAATGGAATAAGGAAACTTTAGGCGATTACATTACTGAATATGCCAAGGCAGCTAAGAGAATTGAAGATTCTGATCTTGATTACACCATTATTCGTCCAACATGGATGGACGATAAGAATGAAGTTGACTATGAAAAATCCAAGAAGGGTGAACCAATTACAGATACTGAAGTTTCTAGAAAATCAGTTGCTGCTTACGTTTACCATTTGATTAAGAATCCTAAAGAAGATGTTAAGCAATCAATTGGATTGGGTAAGCCTAATACTGAAGGCGACAAGCCAAGTTGGTATTAATTAATAGCTAATTTAATAAGAATGATTAATCGTTTCTCAATTTAGAGAAGCGATTTTCTTTTTTACAAGCTTTTATACGCTTTTTTGGTTATAATAGACGTGCATATATATAATTTTTATTTAAAAGAGGTAGCTATGAACAAGGAAGAACTTCATGAATTATTGCACCCAATGAAAGTTATTGGTTTGGGTGGTAATCCAGCATTAAACGAAAAGATTGCAGCAATTTTGAATCAACCATTGATTGAAACTGCTGTTCATCACTTCAGCGATGGTGAAATTCAAGTTAACATTGGTGAATCTGTCAGAGGTTGTGATGTATTCGTAATCCAATCAATTCAAGATCCAGTTAATGAAAACTTCATGGAACTTGAAATTATCTTGGATGCTTTGCACCGTGCTTCAGCTCATACCATCAACGTTGTTGTTCCATACTTGGCATACTCACGTTCAGATACTAAGACCCGTTCACGTGAACCAATCACTGCTAAGTTGATCGCAAACTTGCTTCAATTAACTGGTATGGATCGTTTGATCGCCGTTGACTTGCATGCTTCACAAATTCAAGGTTTCTACAACGTTCCTGTTGATCACTTGCACGCAATGCCACTTTTGGCACAATACTTCTTGGATAATGGTATTGCAGTTAAGGGTGACGATGATATCGTTGTTGTTTCACCAGATCACTCAGGCGCAAAGCTTGCACGTAACTTTGGTCAATACTTCGATGCTCCAATTGCTATTGTTGATCAACGTGGCGCACGTTACGATACTGAAGTTCATGACATGATCGGTGACGTTAAGGGTAAGAAATGTATTATCGTTGATGATTTGATTGATACAGGTTCACGTATTGCCTCATCAACCAAGTCAGTTTTGGCTGCAGGTGCTAAGAAAGTTTATGTTGCTGCAACTCACGCACTTCTTTCTAAAGACGCAACTGAAGTTCTTAACGAATTGCCAGTTGAACAAATTGTTGTAACTGACACTATTAAGCACAGTCGCTACCCAGACAGAATGGTAAGAATTTCTGTTGATCAATTGCTTGCACGCGGTATTGATTACGTTTATAACGATCGTTCAATTCACCAAATTTTTGATGAACAAAACCGTTTGAAGTAGTTTTAATCTGATTTGGTTTGAATAATAAAAAATAATCCTCAATATTTGGGGATTATTTTTATCGAAACGATTGATCTTTTTGTATTCTTATAATATTTTATCGTTGATATAATAAAACTAATTATTTTATATAAAGGGATATGTAGGGAGAAAGCGAATGGCAAGACGCAAAAATATGAAAAGACGAAGAGTTATTCTTGGGAATACTTTTCGTTTAATCAGAGAAAACGGGATGGATAATGTGTCCTTGCAAATGATTGCGGAAAAATCAGGTATTTCAAAATCTTTGCTTCAGTCATATTACCCACATAAGTCAAAATTGATCAGTGATATTGTACGCAACTTGTTCACTACGCTCGGCTCACAAGTCGATAGCTATGATAAAATCAACAATTGTTCACCATATGCACATATGAAGGCATTTATCTATACAATTGGTGTTTTAGGGATGAAAGATGAAGGCTTAGATCGTATTATTTCTCAAGCTTTTACCAATAACGAAACTTTAGATAACTGGAGCATAATGCTTTTTGATTGGGTACGCGACATTCATTTATTTGATGAAGTAAATACCAGCAAAGATGAATTAGAAAGCGGCATTTCTTTTGTAACAATTGGTGTGGGTCGTTTGTATCATGATCGTAAAAAGCATCATTTGAATGCAGAACAATTGGCAGATTATGCGACAGGCTCTTTAATGTTTAGTTTTTGTCACTGTAAACCAGAAGAAATTGACCAAGCTTTGAAAGATGGTCACGATATTATTGAATCAGCTGATATGGAAAAAGTTCATCGTGCAATTGATACAATGTTTGATGAAGGTAAAGAAATTATCAGCTAATAAAGGGGAGAGCTTATGGTTAATGGCTCACGAGCCGATTTGCGCCGAATGGATCAGGAGCAAAATAGCCAATACAAACGCATACTTGCTTTTGTTATTTTTATCATTGCGACCTTAACAATGATTACAACAACTTTTCTGAATCCTTTTTTCATGAAGAAGCAGATTAGGACAAGCAACAATCGTGCAGTTATTGTTCGGCAAGTTAATGGACATTTTGATCGCTTAGCAGATTTAATTGGTGCAGATCATGAGGAAGATTCTAATTTGCTTACTATTGATCAAGCAGAACCAATTGCAGATCATGTAATTGATTATGCTTTAGGAGTTCACTGGGTAAAGGTAAGCAACCTCAATTTAGCCAAGCAAATTTTAAACGATATTAATGCCAGCATTGATAAAGGTGCTTCTAGCGATGCGCAGATCGTAAGTAAAAAACTTAAAAAGACAAAAAGTAATGCACCTTATGCGGTGAGCCGCGCGTTTGATTTGAGCGTGGTTACTTTGGGCGCCAATATTTGCTCATTATTATTTGTTGTGAATGTGATTATTGTCATTGTGACATTTATTTCTTTTATTTCATTAATCAGTGATATGAAGTCAAAAAGCGGTTTAAAAGAACTTATTCATGACATTACAGCCGCGGGAATGTGGAGCGGATTTTGGATAATTCTTATTTTTGGCTTGTTATCAGTTATTCCAATCTTCTTTAATTTAGAAAGTTTATTGTTGGGTGATGTAGGCTATTGGTTAGAAATTGCCAGCAGCATCTTTTTAGACTTCGTAATTGTCGGTGTTGTCATGTATATTGTTTGTGCAATTCCATGGCAGGCAACTACCCCAAATTAATAAATAAAGAGCCTAGGGCATTTGCTCTAGACTCTTTTAGTTTGTCCATGTTATACTAGTGCAATAGTTTAATTATTTTTTAATAAAGCTAGCGGGTGAGATTTTATGAGAAAAACTAAAATTGCAGCAATGTTTATGACGTTGCTTATGATGTTTTCTCTTCTTTTTTCATTTAGTAAGCCAACTTATGCCGCAAGTAGCGACAAGAAAGTGGCTGAAGGTACTGTTTTAAAGAAGATTAAGAAAACAAAAACATTAGTAGTAGGAACTTCAGCGGACTATCCGCCACTTGAGTTCACAGCCAGCCAAAATGGTAATACTAAATATGTTGGCGTAGATATTGAATTAGCAAAAGATATTGCTAAAGATTTGCATGCCAAATTGGTGATCAAAAATATGAGTTTTGATTCACTTTTGGTTGCTCTGGAAACAGGAAAGGTAGATATGGTTATTTCTGCCATGACGCCAAGTCCTGAACGTAAAAAGAGCGTAGATTTTTCAAAAATTTACTATAAACCAAGTGGCGAATATTTCTTAATTAATAAAAAAGACCGTAATAAATACCGATCCATCCGCAACTTTAAAGGCCAAACAGTTGGTGCACAAACGGGCAGTATGCAATACCAATTAGTGCAAAAGCAGATGAAGGGCTCAACTGTTAAAGGGCTAGGAAAAATTAATAACTTGGTTTTGGCACTTCAATCAGGCAAAGTGGCCGGTGTTGTTGTCGAAGAATTAATTGCTAAGGCGTATGCGCAAAACAATAAGAATTTGTTGGCAGTTAAATCTGATTTGAAAGAATCACAAGCCGGCAACGCTGTCGCAATTGCTAAGGGGCAAGACGATTTAGTTAAACAAGTTAATAAAACTATTGATCATGTCAAAAAAGACAATTTAATTGATAAAGATTATTTACCAGCAGCTGCCAAATATATGAAGACAGCTAATAAAAACAATGGCATGTCCAAATATATTCCCTACTTTGTAAAGGGTATTTGGTACACGATTGTTATCACTATCTTTTCAGTTATAATCGGGGTAGTTCTTGGCACGCTTTTAGCATTAATGCGTTTGTCAAAGATCAAGATTATTCATTGGATTGCAGTTTGCTACATTGAATTTATCCGTGGTACACCGCAAATGGTACAAATCTTGTTTGTTTACTTCGGTGTGGGATATTTGATTTCTAACTTGTCAGCCGTTGTTGCAGGTATTATTGCCATTGGACTTAACTCTGGGGCGTATGTTGCCGAAGATATTCGGTCAGGGATTAATTCAATTGCCAAAGGTCAAACTGAAGCGGCACGTTCACTTGGCTTAAGTCAGGCGAAGACTTACCGTTTTGTTATTATTCCTCAAGCTTTGAAGAATATTTGGCCAGCTCTTGGCAATGAGTTTATTACTTTATTGAAGGATAGTTCTTTGGTATCAGTAATCGGAGTTTCAGAATTAATGTATCAAACACAATTGATTCAAACTTCTACGTATAAGGGTGTATTGCCATTATTTATTGCCATGATTCTTTACTTCATCATGACCTTTACTTTATCAAGAATTTTGAATCATTTTGAGAAACGGATGAAGCACAATGACTAAAGCAATGATTGAAATTGACCATCTTAAAAAGACTTTTGGCAAAAATGAGGTTTTAAAAGACATTTCAGCCGAAGTCGATAAAGGACAAGTAATTTGTATTATTGGGCCTTCAGGTTCAGGTAAAAGTACGTTTTTGCGTTGCCTAAATGTTTTAGAAAGACCAACTTCTGGAAAAATCATTTTCGATGGGACAGATTTGGCACATTTAAAAGATGGTAAAGAATTAGATAAATTAAGAGAAAAGATGGGCATGGTTTTCCAAAGCTTCAATCTTTTCCCAAATATGAATGTAATTGAAAATGTTAAGTTAGCTCCTATGCAAGTCAAGGGTATTGATGAAGCTCAAGCCGAAAAGACTGCCTTGGAACTTTTGGAAAAAGTTGGTTTAGCAGATCGTGCCAAACAATATCCAAGTAGCCTTTCCGGTGGACAGCAACAGCGTGTGGCGATTGCCAGAGCTTTGGCGATGGAACCAGAAGTAATGCTCTTTGATGAACCAACAAGCGCGCTTGATCCAGAAATGGTTGGCGAAGTTTTAAAAACTATGCAGGACTTAGCTGATTCAGGGATGACAATGGTTGTTGTAACGCATGAAATGGGCTTTGCTCGTGAAGTTGCGGATGAAATTTGGTTTATGGCTGACGGCTATTTGCAAGAAAAAGGAGAGCCTAAACAATTTTTCGAACATCCAACTAGCGACCGGGCAAAGGATTTCTTATCAAAAGTTTTATAGCAAAGTAA